>JAUNNK010000001.1:43584-62961 GCA_030537335.1 Clostridia bacterium
ATTCATGACCATGCCCATCTCGGAGAAGCTGAGAGCCATGCCCTCCATCTCCATGGTCGTGCCATACCAGTCGCCGAGGAAGGACGCGCCCTCCGCGTCCACGGGCTGGGCGGGTTCGGTCTCCGGTTCCGCAGTTCCGCTTGCAATCTCAGCGCCCTCGCGAGTGAAGATGAGCTTCGCGCCGTCCTCCTCCACACAGAGCGTGCCATCATCCAGAAGGATGCAGCTCAAGCCATCGACGATGGCCGCGCCGTCCTCCACACTCCAGCTGCTCGTTACGCTCTCCTCGCCATCGTACATCTCGGCAGTGCCGTCCTCGTGGAAGGTCAGATTCATGACCATGCCCATCTCGGAGAAGCTGAGAGCCATGCCCTCCATCTCCATGCGCACGCCATACCATTCGCCGAGGAAGGGCGCGCCGGCCTCGCCCACGGGCTGGGCAGGCTGCGGCTCGTTCTCCGGCTCCGGCTCGGGAATGGGCATGGGATCGCACTTGACCGCCTCCAGCAGGGCATCCACATCGGGCATCAGCGCCGGGTCGGTGATGCACTGATCTGCGGTGAAGTACTCGTAGCCGTCGAAATCCTTGAAAGCGTTCTCGTCGATCCGCTGGGTCTTATCGCCGATGTACACCGTCTCCAGATACAGGCTATTTCCAAACGCATAGCGGTCAATTTCCCGCACGCCGTTGACAAAGATCACATTGGTCAGGCTTGTGCAACCGGAGAACGTGCCCTCCTCCAGCTTCTCGATGGGCGCGTAGCAGATCACCGTCTCCAGCGCGTCGCAGTTCATGAAGGCATAGGCGGGAATCTCAGTGTAGTTCTCGGGGATCACCAGCGAGACCACCGGCAGCTCAACATCGAAGTTGTCGCCGTAGGTGGCGCGGGTCATCATGCCGCCGCCGATCATGGAAAGCTCCACACCGTCGATCTCGCGAGGCAGGATCAGGTTCAGCTCGTAGCCCTGGTAGGCGTCCAGGCGGCTGTACTCCTCGTCGTACCAGAAGTCGTCGCCCGGCAGCGGCTCGTAGGGCATGGCCTTGAAGCTGCTCTCCTCACCTTCGCGGGGCAGCGGATCGTACCAGGGACGGCCCATCAGCTCGGACAGCGCGCGCACCTGCTCGTCGCTCGCATCCTTGGAGAGGTACAGCTCGTCGATGTTCGCCAGCATGTCGAGCATATCCGACGGCAGAATGGCGGGATCACAACCTACCACGAGCTTATTCAGATTCGAGCAACCCTCCAGCAGACCGGAGCCAACGCTGGTCAGGGACGCAGGCAGGGTCAGCTCGGTGATGCTCGTGCAGCCCTCCAGCGCACCCGCACCGAGGCTGGTCAGCGAGTTGGGCAGGTTCAGCTCCGTGATGCCGGTGCAATCCTTGATCGCGCCATCGCCGATGCTGGTCAGCGATTCGGGCAAGTTCAGCTCCGTGATGCCCGTGCAGCCCTCCAGCGCACCCGCGCCGAGGCTGGTCAGGGACGCGGGCAGGGTCAGCTCCGTGATGCCGGTGCAGCCCTTCAGCGCACCTGCGCCGAGGCTGGTCAGCGAGTTGGGCAGGTTCAGAGCAGTGAGGTTCACACAGTTGCGGAAGGCCTCGTCGCCGATGGTGGTGATGGAGCCGAACAGCTCCACATACTCCACGCTGCTGTCGGCGAAGGCCTCGTTGCCGATGGTGGTGAACCAACCACAGTGGTGGGGATAGAAGGAGCGGATGCTCTGGTTGCCCTTGAACAGGCCGTCGCCCAGCGCGGTGACCTCAATGTCATCATAACCCGTCCAGACGGTCAGATCCTGCTGATCCCCGTTGTATTTCGTCCACACGCCGTTTTCAATGGTCGTGATCTCCGGTTCATTGATCGGACACTCCGCCACGCCGGCGCTATCGGGATTGTTGATCCAGACGGTGCAGTCCGGGCAGGAATCCGCCAGCAGCGCCGCATATGCGTCGCGGTTCTCCATGGTGCTGTCCCAGGGCAGGTCGACGTCGGCCAGATAGGTCTCGGCGAATGCGTCGGGAGCCAGGTCGATGAGGGTGTACGCATCGAGAATCACGTAGTTCAGCGGTGTGCCCGCGAAGGCGCGCGCGCCGACGGATTCCACGCTGCCGCCTAGGTGAACCTCTTGGCACCAGGCGCTCTCAAAGGCGCTCTCGCCGATGGTGCGCAGCGTGGAGGGGAGCTCCAGGATGTCCTGGCCGCCGTACTGGAACGCGTACGCGCCGATCTCCTCCAGGCCCTCGCTCCAGTCGATCTGGCCGATCTGGGCGTTGAAGAACGCACCGTTGGCGATGGTCTTGAGCGTGGAGGGGAACTTCACGTAGGCGAGGTTGCTGGCCGCGCGGAACGCGCCGTCCTCGATGCGCTCCAGGCCCTCGGGGAACACGATTCCGTACACGGAGTAGTCGCTTGCGAAGGCTTCCGCGTCGATGGACTTCACCGCCACGCCGCCGATGGTCGCGGGGATCTCCAGCCAGGCGTGGTACTCCCTGTATCCGGTGATCGCGCCGGTGGCGGGATCGAAGGTGAACCAGTCCTCGCCGGTCTCCTCGGAAAGCACGGCATTCCTGCCGCTGGGCTGAAGGTGCTCCGCCGCGCCGTTCACCTCGGCAAGCGCCGCCGCGTAGGCGTCCAGCTGGTCGTCGGGCACGTAGATCACGTAGTCCTCGGGCAGCCAGTCAAAGCACCAATCGGTGTTCAGGAAAAGCGGGCACGCGCCCTCGAAATAAATCTCCTTCAGGTTTTCACAGGAGCCGATCGCGCCGTCCACGATGCGGACGCTGGCCGGGATGGTCAGGCTGGTCAGCGCGTTGCAGTTCTGGAAGTTGGAGCCGATGTACTCCAGCCCGTCGTTCAGCGTCACGCTGGTCAAACCGTCCATCCAGGAGATGGCCCCGTTCTGAATCGCGCGCAGCGTTTCGGGCATCGTCAGCGAGGTGATTTCATTGTTCGAGTTGAAGGCGTTGTACTTGATGGCGTTGACCGCATAGCCGTCCACCTCGGCGGGGACTGCCACGTCGCCGTTCAGCGCACCTTCCGGCATGAGGAACATGTTGCCGCTGTCATAGGACCACTGCGGCTCCTCCGCCAGCGCAGCCGTCGCGCACAGCAGCAGCGCCAGCGCGAGCAGCATCCACAAGATACGTTTCGTCGGTTTCATTTTCATCCTTCCTTTCCCAGAAATCTGTTATGCAAGGGACTGCGCGTACATCGCCGCGCAGACGTAGACGCACTGCTCCATCAGCAGCGCAGCGACCTTCTCGTCCCGCGCTGCCTGGGAGGCCCCGCGGTTCTTCATCAGGCCCTCCTGACTGTTCAGCATGGCCATGAACAGCGCCTGATCGCTGGCAATTTGGGGCAGCTCCTCCGGAGTCGCAGCGGCCTTCCAACCACTGTACAGCGAATCCAGCTCCGCCGACCACATGCTGCGGGCGATCTTCCATGCGTTCGCCACCGCCGCATCCGTCTTTGCCTCCGCAAGCATCTGCGCTGCCGCCTGATGGATCGCGTCGTGCAGCTCACAGTAGGCGATGTGCTCCGCACCATTCTCATCCATGGTCGCGGTGCAGCACGCAGGATACTCCACTGGCGCTTCGGTGGGCACGGGCGTGGGAACCTCCGTGGGCACAGGCGTGGGCGCGGCGGTGGGTGCCATCATCTCCTCCCAGCTGTTTCCAACAGCATTGATCGTCTGGGGATAGGCGACGCCCGTGACCTCAAGGCGCGCCCACTTCTGGTAGTCCTTCACGGCCTGCTCAGTCTTTTTTCCGAAGATGCCGTCCGTCTTATCGTTCAGAAAGCGGAGGTCGATGAGCATGCGCTGGAGCTCCGCCACGTCGTTGTTCTTGCCCATGCCGCGATAGAGCGTGCCGTCGGGGTAGAAATCCTCGCTCTGGGCCTTGCCGCAATAGCTGCACTTGTGGGTTCGGCTGCCCATGGAGTGATCCGTCGCCGCGGTGGTGATGGTCCAGCTTCCATACTTGTGATCGGTCTTTTTGATCGTCCGCAGGCCCGTCTGACCGCAGACGGTGCAGCGCGTGCGCATGGAGCCCTCCTGCTGGCAGGTGGCGATCTCCAGCATCTCCACGTCTTTGTACTTGTGTCCCGCAGCGGGGATCTCATCGAAGATCGTCTTGCCGCAGGTTTCGCAGGCGTAGCGCTTGTAGCCGGTCTTGGTGCAGCTGGGATCCACGCTCTCCATCAGCTTTTTATCGTGACCGTAGGCCTTTTCGGTGACGACCTTCTTGTTCTCGCCGCACTGGCGGCACTCCAGCGTGTAGGAGCCGTCGGTTTCGCAGGTCGGCAGCTTTACGTCGACCTGCTCCCAGTCGTGATCGCCGTACTTTTCCTTATACCAGCAGTCCATCGCATGCGCCATCGGCAGAAGCATGGCGAGGATGCACAGGACAGCCACGATCCAAACCCTCTTCTTCATCGTCTGATACCCTCCATTGATGCCCTTTGTTCTTCTCACTCCGACCCGGCCATTTCCATGCGCTCCGGATCAATTTCGTACTTCTCCATCAGCGCCCCAAAGTACGCGCAGATCGCCTGCGCACCCGCCGAATATCCCTTGGGATAGGCGTTGCTTCCCCAGGCACTCAGCTTCGTACCATCCGCAAAGGAAGCGCTCAGGCCGAAGCTGTCGCCGTCAAGAACGTAGGAATTGCTTTCCTGAAAGCCGTCCCACGACCAGAGATCGTTTTCGTCGATCAGCGCCTGGAGCGCCTCCACATCCGCCGCATCCAGTTCCACGCCCTCGATCTCGTACCGGCAGTACAGATCGAAGTCTGCCAGCATGCACCCGTCCTGCTCATACACGGCATAGCTGTAAATCTGATCCACGCTCATGCCGCCGTGGTTGAAGGAGAATGTGGTCAGCGCCGCGTCCGTGCGCACGGGCGCGGTCTGCGAGAGGATCAGCGCCATCAGCGCAGCGATCAGCTGCTTCACAGTTCCTCCCCGCTTTCATTGACCGCAAGCGCGCCGCTGGTCATCGCGCACAGCCATGCGGCCTGTGCACGCAGCTGAATCACCAGCGCGCCGATCGCCTGCGCCTCGCCGGGGTCGATCTGGAAGCTCTCATAGTACTTGCGTACCGCGCGCAGCTGCGCCTCCATGGCGGACAGATACAGCGTGCGCGACGTGACGATGTCGGCCTTACCGTCCTCCTGCGTCTGGTTCAGCCACATTTCGTACAGGCAGAGGATCTCCCCGCGCCACAGCTCATAGGCCTGCTTTGCGTCCTCCACGGAGCCGTTCTGAAGCAGCTCTTCCGTCAGCGCGTTGAGCTTCGCGTGGCTCTCGCAGTAGGAGACAGCGCTGGCCCGCGCGTCCACGGAGCTGTGGGTGCAGAAGCAGGGATATTCGCCGTAGGCATAAGCTCCGTCCGCATCGGGCTCATCCTCGTAGATCGGAGCGCCCTCCTCGGGTTCAATCTGGCCGAGCTCGATCATCAGCGCATACCAGTCCGCTTGCAGCGCCGCCAGCATCTCGTCATCGGCAACGCCGTCCACCGGAAGGCCCGCGTAGCGCTCGTAATCCTTCACGGCCTGCTCGGTGTTTTTGCCGAACGCGCCGTCCGGCAGCTCGAAGAGCCAGCCGGATTCAAACAGCAACTCCTGCAGGGCGTACACCCCGTCGCCCGAATCGCCGCGCCGCAGCTCCGCCGAAGCTGCGCCTGCACAGAGCAACAGCGCCAGCAGCAGCGCAATGAACCGATGGTACCTTTTCATATCCCTCATCCTCTCTTTACCATGAATGCCGCATGTCCACGGCAATCGCTCTCGCCGGACGCTCTCCCCGCTACATGGCCTCCAGCGCCGCGCTCAGATAGGAGGCCGACACGGAGGCGTAGAAGAAGCCGTCGATCTGGCCCAGCTGCCGTGCGCCCATCACCCGCTCCGCAAGCTCCGGATCCGCCACCTCGTCGCACAGCAGCACGATGCGGCAGCCCGGCAGCATGCGGCGCAGCTCTTCGCCGGTCTCCAGCCGCCTCTCCAGTGTGGCGGCGGGAAAGCGGTTGACCTCCATCAGCACGATGTCCGCCTGAAGGGTTCTGCACACGGAAACGATCTCCTGGGGCTTTCCGGGCGCGACCTGCTGACAGCGGAACTGCCCGCGCCGGCAGAGCGCCCGCCCAATCGCCTCGGAGAGCAGCGCGTTCTGCACGCTGATTACGATGTCCTTCAAACTGAATCGCCTCCATCCCCATCTTCACCCATATTTTAACAGTTTCAATCCGATTCCGCTTCGGTCAGATGGCCATTTTTTCTGTTCCGACGGATATTTTCGCAGGGTGCGCTTCTTCAGGCGCCGACCCGGCCCGCGCGATGTTGCTTTTCCATTTTCAGGATGCTATAATGCAGATAACATATGTAAGAACACTTTGAGGAAACACGCATGCGCGCCAAATCAAGTCGAACGAAACGAATGACCATTCTCGCCATCGCGCTCTTTCTTGCGGCGGGCCTGCTGCACGAGATCGACCGGGTGCTTCCGCCGGCGTGGAGCGCCCTCGCCTTCCTGCTGAACCTCACGATCTACATCGCGCTGGCGCTGGGCTGGGCGATCTCGATCCATCAGCGGATCATGCCCTCGCGCATCCGCAGGCTGCTGATCGCCACCGCCGCTCTGGCGCTGTTGTGGCTGATTCTGCGCGCCTGCAAGTACCGCTTCTTTGAATCCGAGCTGATTCGCGTCTACCTGTGGTACCTCTACTATCTTCCGCAGCTGTTTGCGCCCACGCTGAGCTTTCTGATCGCGCTGGAGCAGGGTGCCTCCCCGGAGCATCCGATGCGCCAGGCATGGTATCTGGTTCTGATTCCGGCGCTGCTGCTGTTTCTGGGCGTGCTCACCAACGAATACCACCAGCTCGCCTTCCGCTTTCCGTCGGCCTACCTCCACCGGGAGGACAGCTACACCCACGGCCCGATCTACTTCCTGGCGATGCTCTGGAGCGTGGGCATGATCGCCGCGAGCGTCATCATCCTCTTTCACAAGTGCCGCGTTGCAAGCAGCCGCCGTTACGTCTGGCTGCCGGGAGCGCTGTTCGTGCTGGGCTTTGCGCTCTGCCTGCTGAGCTTTGCCAACGTCCTCACCGCGTTCAAGATCCCGGAGATGTTCTGCGCGACCTTCGCCGCCACCTTCGAGTGCTGCATCCAGACCGGCCTGATCCCATCCAACACCAATTACGGCAGCTACTTTTCCGCCTCGACGATCTCCGCCCAGATCACCGACGAGAGCGACAACATCGTCTTTTCCTCCGAGGGATCGCGAACCCTGACCCGTGAGCAGCGGCGGCGCGCGCGGGACGGCGCGGCGTTTCTGGACGCGGATACGCGCCTGCACTGCCATCCGCTGCGGTGCGGACAGCTGTACTGGACGGACAGCGTGGCGGAGATCAACCGCATCCGCAGGCAGCTGTCGGAGGTCGGCGAGCTGCTGGCGGAGGACAACGAGCTGGTGCGCGCGGAGAATGCGTTGCAGCGCCAGCAGGCGCAGTTGGAGGCGCAGAACCGGCTCTACGACGGCATGCTCCCCAGCGTGCAATCCCAATTGCATCGCATCGATGCTCTGTTGTGCGGCCTGGAGCCGGACGCTGAGGACTTCGACGCGCGCATCGCACAGGTGTGCGTGTACGGCGCGTACGTCAAACGCCGCTGCAATCTTTCGCTGATTCAGGAGGCCGAGGCCAGCGCATCCGCGCAGGAGTTGGCGCTGTGCATCCGCGAATCCCTGACAAATCTTGCGCAGCTCCGGGTGGCGACCTCCCTGCGCCTGCACGGGGATGCCTCCCTCCTCCCCGCCCAGATCATCCTCGCCTACGACCTCTTCGAGGCCGCCGTCGAGGCGGCGCTGCCCTCGCTGAGCGCGCTGCTGGTGAACCTGCGCGCAGACGCGAACGGACTGACGCTGCGCATGAGCCTGGAGGATGTGCGCAGCGCGCTACCGCCGGACTGGGAGGCGGCGCGCATGGCCCAGCTTCACGCAGCGCTGCGCCTGGAGCGCCAGGAGAACACGCTCTTTGTGACGCTGAACATCCGCAAGGCAGGTGATGCGGCATGACGCGGGCTTTCATGCATCTTTCGGACGTCGCCCAGGGTGCGTTCTGCGCGCTGTGCCTGATTCTGCTGTGCGCGGGGATCCTCGCGTCGCTGCTCACCGCAGTGCATCGCGCGCCCCGGCTGCATCTGCTCTCCTGCCTGGTTCCCGGAATCCTCTGCTTCACCCTGATGTGCCTGCTGATGGAGGCCATGTCGCCGTCCGGCGAAATGCGCCCCTCCCCCGCCGCAGCGCTTCTGTGGAACGCTCCGCTCTGGGCGCTGGCGCTGCTGCTGGCGGTCGCCGCCGCCTGGGTTTTCCTCGCGCTGCGACGGCAGCTGGTCTGGCAGCGCAGCCACATCTCCCGCGCGTCCGTGAAGGAGGGCCTCGACCAGCTCCCCTCCGGGCTGTGCTTCTACGTGCGCGATGGCCTGCCCCGGCTGGTTAACCTGCAGATGGACGCGCTGTGCTGCCAGCTGCTGGGCGCGCACCTGTCCAACGGCGAGGCCTTCTGGCGCAGGCTGTGCGAAGGGGACGTGCTGCCGGGCAACCATGCGCTGCAGACGGGCGACGCGCCCATCCTTCAGACCGCGAACGGCCAGGTGTGGAGCTTTGCGCGCAGCCGGATCGACGCAAGCGGCGAGGAGGTCATGCAGATCATCGCCTCGGACATCAGCCGGGAGCACGCGATGAACCGGGAGCTGGAGACGCAGAACCATCGGCTGGAGGACATGAACCGGCGGCTGCGGCGCTACGGAGAGAACATCCGGGAGCTGACCCGGGAAAAGGAAACCCTGGCCGCGAAGATGCGCATTCACGACGAGTTCGGCCAGGCGCTGCTCGCCGCGCGGCGGCTGACGGCTCGCCCCTCCGAACCTGCGCAGCGCGCGGAGGTGCTCCGCCTGTGGCGGCAGAACCTGACGCTGATGGAGCGTCTGGGCGAGGAAAAGCCGCCGTCGCAGGGCTTCGCCGGGCTGATCGAATCGGCGAAGGCCATCGGCATGCAGCTGATCGTCGACGGCCCGCTGCCGCCGGAGGGCACAACCTGCGCCGCACTGCTGGAGAGCGCCGCCCGCGAATGCCTGACCAACGCCGCGCGCCACGCGGGCGGAACACAGCTTAGGCTGCACCTGCGTCCGTCCGCAGGCAAGATCTGCGCCGTCTTCACCAACGACGGCGAGGCCCCAGGGGCGGCGGTCGCGGAGGGCGGCGGGCTGTCCTCCCTGCGCCGGAGCGTGGAGAGCGCCGGCGGCAGCATGCACGTGGAGAGTTCGCCGCAGTTCGCCCTGACGCTTGAGCTTCCCCAGGAAAGGGAGGAATGGACATGAGCAAATACCGCGTGCTGGTCGTGGAGGATCAGACCATGCCCCGGCAGCTATTCGAGATGCTCGTGGACGCATCGGAAGAATTCGAGCTGGCCGCCGCCATCGACTGCGCGGAGTTGGCGGACGTGTACTGTCTGCGCAACGCAGTGGATCTGGTGCTGATGGATGTGATCACCCGGGGCCGCTGCACGGGCCTGGAAGCCGCCGCCCGGATCAAGCGCCAGTCGCCCCAGGTGAAGATCATCGTAGTCACCTCCATGCCGGAGTGCACCTACATCGACCGCGCGCGCAGCGCTGGCGTGGAGAGCTTCTGGTACAAGGACGCCTCGGAGGAATCCATACTGGAGCTGATGCGCCGGACGATGGCGGGCGAATCCGTCTACCCCACCGCCTCTCCGGAGCTGTTTCTGGGCGACGCCAGCAGCAGAGAGTTCACCGCCCGGGAGCTGATGGTGCTGCGGGAGATGACCGGCGGCTACACCAACACGGAGATCGGTGAGCACCTGCACATGTCGGTGAGCAGCGTCAAGACGCACATTTTGAACATGCTGAACAAGACCGGCTTCCGCAACCGCACGGAGCTTGCCGTGCGCGCCCGGGAGAGTGGGCTGGTGATCCTGGAGGACGGGGCGCTGTAAGTCTGAAGCAACAGCGCGTTGCTTGGCAGGCTGCGTTTCTCCTGATATAATGACTGCAAGGAGATGATTTACATGGAAACAAGGGATATCATTCTTGAGCTGCGAACCCGCAGCGGCCTGTCCCAGGAGGCGCTGGCGGAGAAGCTCTTCGTCACCCGTCAAGCGGTCTCGCGCTGGGAGACCGGCGAGACTATTCCCAACGCCGAGGCGCTCAAGCTCCTGTCGAAGTTGTTCGACGTGTCGATCAACACGCTGCTGGGCTCTCCGCGCACGCTGATCTGCCAGTGCTGCGGCATGCCGCTGGATGACAGCACCCTCAGCCGGGAGCCGGACGGCGCGTTCAACGAGGACTACTGCAAGTGGTGCTACGCGGACGGGAAGTTCGCCTACGAGAGCGTTGCGCAGCTGACGGACTTCCTCGCGGCGCACATGGCCAGCCCAGAGCGCTCCCCGGAGCAGCTGCGCGCCTACTTTGCAGACTTACTGCCCACCCTCGGACATTGGAAGAAGAGTTGAATCCAGGTATCGGTCGTTTCCCCCATGGGAAGCGGCCGTTTATCGTCTTGAAATGCTATGTTCCAATCTGTTATAATGGAGTAAATCCATAATACGGAAAAGAGGAGTGCCCATGCCCCTTGAAATTGTTCGCAACGACATCACCCGCATGGAGGTGGACGCCATCATCAACGCCGCCAACGAGACGCTGCTGGGCGGCGGCGGCGTTGACGGCGCCATTCACCGCGCCGCCGGGCCGGAGCTGCTGGCGGAGTGCCGCACGCTGGGCGGTTGCCCCACTGGCGAGGCCAGGCTCACCCGGGGCTATCGCCTGCCCTGCCGCTACGTGATCCACACCGTCGGGCCGATCTGGCGCGGCGGCACGCATGGCGAGGAGCAGCTGCTTGTTTCCTGCTACCGAAACTCGCTGGAGCTTGCGAAGCGGAACAAGTGCGAAAGCGTGGCCTTTCCGCTGATCTCCTCGGGCGCATACGGCTACCCGAAGGATGCGGCGTTGAAGGTGGCCACCGATACCATTCGCGACTTCCTGATGGAAAACGACATGCTGGTATACATCGTGGTGTTCGACCGCGCCAGCTTCCACATCAGTGGCAAGCTCTACGCAAGGGTCGCGCAGTACATCGACGACAACTACGTGGACGTACACGGAGATTCCGGGTCGGTGCGCAACCGCAGAATGCGTCTGGCCCAATCCATGGACGTGGAGTGCATCCTGGAAGCGCCCGTCTGCGCCTCCGCGCCCTGCTTTCCAAACAGCCTGGAGGATGCGCTGCAAACGCTGGACGAGAGCTTCTCCCAGATGGTGCTGCGCAAGATCGACGAGGCCGGAATCAAGGATTCCGTCTGTTACAAGCGCGCGAATCTGGATCGGAAGCTGTTCTCCAAGATCCGCAACGACGTGAACTACCATCCCACCAAGCGCACGGCGCTGGCGCTGGCGGTGGCGCTGGAGCTGAACCTCGACGAGACGGCGGAGCTGCTGCAAAAGGCGGGGCTTGCACTGTCCCACAGCTACAAGTTCGACGTCATCATCGAATACTGCATCCTCAACGGCATCTACGACGTCAACACCATCAACCAGACGCTCTTCGACTTCGACCAGCCGCTGCTGGGCGCCTGACCCGATCGAAAATGTCGCTTCAGAAGCGACCATTTTGCTCCGCCGAACTGCTATCATAAAACCATCAACCGGGAACACCGGATTTCAGGAGGGTTTTCAAATGAAAAAGCAGTTGACGGAGCTCGTCTTTATTCTCGATCGCAGCGGTTCCATGTTCGGTCTGGAAGCCGACACCATCGGCGGCTTCAATTCGATGATCACGAAGCAGCGCCGGGAGGCGGGCGAGGCGCTGGTCTCCACCGTGCTGTTCAACGGCACGACCACGGTGCTACACGACCGCGTGCCGCTCACCCGCATCGAGCCCATGACCGAACGGCAGTACCAGACGGGCGGATGCACGGCGCTGCTGGACGCCATCGGCGGAGCCATTCACCACATCGGCAACGTGCACAAGTACGCCCGAGAGGAGGATCGACCGGAGCACACACTCTTCGTGATCACCACCGACGGCCTGGAGAACGCCAGCCACGCCTACAGCGCCGACCAGGTGCGGCGGATGATCCGGCGGCAGAGGGAGAACTACGGCTGGGAGTTCATCTTCCTCGGCGCGAACATCGACGCCGTGGAGACCGCCGCCCACATCGGCATCGACCGTGATCATGCCGTGAACTACCACAGCGACCCCAGGGGCACGCGGCTCAACTACGAGGTGCTCAGCGACGCCATCACTAGCGTGCGCAGCTGCCAGCCGCTGGAAGAAAACTGGTCGCGCCGCATCGACGAAGACTACCATGGAAGGAAGTGAGAGAAATGATCGGAGCCATCATCGGAGATATCGTCGGATCACGCTTTGAGTGGCACAACCACCGGAGCAAGGAATTCGAGCTGTTCACCCCCAAATGCTTCACCACAGATGACAGCATCATGACCCTCGCCATCGGCGAGGCCCTGATGCGCAGCCAGAGCGACTGGAGCGACCTGGAAGCGCAGGCGGTACGTTGCATGCAGGGGGTCGGCCGCCCCTATCCGAACTGCGGCTACGGCGGGCGCTTCCACAGGTGGATCTACAGCGACCATCCCCACCCCTACAAGAGCTTCGGCAACGGCGCAGCCATGCGCGTGAGCGCCTGCGGCTTCGTGGCGAAGAGCCTGGAGGAGGCGAAGGCCCTGTCCAGGGCCGTTACGGAGGTCACGCACAACCATCCCGAGGGCGTCAAGGGCGCGGAAGCCACGACCGTGGCGATCTATATGGCGCGCAGCGGCAGCCCCATGGCAGAGATCCGCGAGCTGATCGACCGCGAATACTATCCGATGAACTTCACGCTGGACGAGATTCGCCCGACCTACAGGTTCAACGAGACCTGTCAGGGCACGGTTCCCCAGGCGCTCATGGCCTTCTTCGAGTCCACCGGCTTCGAGGACGCCATCCGCAATGCGATCTCTGTCGGCGGCGACAGCGATACCCTTGCCGCCATCACCGGCGGGGTCGCGCAGGCCTACTACGGCGTTCCCGGCGATCTGCATGTCCAGGCGGTCGAATATCTCGATCCGAACCTGCTGGACATTCTCCAGCGCTTTGAGGTCCGGTATCCGCAGTAATCTGCCGGAGGGAGCCTAACTCCCTCCGGCCCTTCCATTTTGAAAGCAATTCTTCATGCTCTCCCCGGGTTTGACGGCCGCAATGTTATTTTTGCATGAATCCTTGTGTTTTTGATTGAAAGACACTTGCTTATTATATGCAGACATGCTATAATTCGTTTGCAATTGAATAGCCGTTATATGAAATTCATAGGAAATACGACGATCGTCGTGACCGAAGGAGTAAAACTCTCAGGTGTCCGCAAGGGTGAGGACTGTGAATGGATAAGACTTTGGAGACGCCCGCGGATGCGGGGGCCGAAGGGGCAAGCGCGAAGGCGTGAATCTCTCAGGCAAAAGGACAGAGTTGCATTCTTCTGATCGACGATCAGGGGGTTTTCTCGCGTCGCCAAAGCCATTGTCCGCAGGATGATGGCTGTTTTTTTTGCGCAGGAAGGGCGCGGCTTGCGCCGCGTGCAACAATGGTGTTCCTTCCCAATACAAACGAGAAAGGTTGTTTTACCCATGGACGCATTGCTCAAAGTCGTACAGACCATCAACCTCTACCTGTCGGATTACATCCTGATCGTGCTGCTGATCGGCTGCGGTCTCTACTTCTCCATCCGCACCAGATTTGTGCAGATCCGCTGCTTCGGCGAAGGCATGCGCCGCATGTTCGGCAACCTCTCCCTGAATGGTAAAAAGCAAAAGAGCGGCCTGAGCTCTTTCCAGGCCCTGACCACCGCCATCGCGGCCCAGGTGGGCACCGGCAACATCGTCGGCGCCTGCGGCGCGATCCTCATCGGCGGCCCCGGCGCGATCTTCTGGATGTGGATCATCGCCTTCTTCGGCATGGCAACCATCTACGCCGAGGCGGTGCTGGCCCAGAAGACCCGCGAGGTGCACGCGGACGGCACCGTGGCCGGCGGCCCGGTGTACTACATCAAGACCGCCTTCAAGGGCAAGCTGGGCTCCTTCCTTGCGGGCTTCTTCTCCATCGCCATCATCCTGGCGCTGGGCTTCATGGGCTCCATGGTGCAGTCCAACTCCATCGGTGAGGCTTGCAACAACGCCTTCGGCATTCCCACCTGGGTCGTGGGTCTGGTCGTCTCGCTGGTCGCCGTGTTCATCTTCATCGGTGGTCTGCAACGCATCGGCTCCGTCACCGAGAAGATCGTGCCCATCATGGCCACGCTCTATCTGATCGGTGGCCTGGTGGTGCTCATCGCCCGCATCAAGTACGTCCCGGAGACCATCGGCATGATCTTCAAGTACGCATTCGTGCCCAACGCCATCATCGGCGGCGGCATCGGCTTTGCGCTGAAGCAGGCCATCAGCCAGGGCGTAAAGCGCGGCCTGTTCTCCAATGAGGCCGGCATGGGCTCCACGCCCCACGCCCACGCCATGGCGAACGTCAAGACCGCCCACGAGCAGGGCGTGGTCGCCATGATCGGCGTGTTCATCGACACCTTCGTCGTGCTGACCATCACCGCGCTGGTGGTGATCTCCACGCTGTACGCCGGCAACGGTGTGCTTGCCGCAGGCGCTGCCGAGGGCGTGTCCAAGACCAACATGGCCCAGCTCGCTTTCTCCTCCGTGTTCGGCACCGGCCTGGGCAACGCCTTCGTGGCCATCTGCCTGCTGTTCTTCGCCTTCTCAACCATCGTCGGCTGGAACTTCTTCGGCCGCATCAACGTGCGCTACCTCTTCGGCAAGAAGGCCGACCTGCCCTACTCCGTGCTGGCCATCGCCTTCATCTTCCTCGGCTCCCTGCTCTCCAACGACCTGGTCTGGGAGCTGACCGACACCTTCAACCAGCTGATGGTCATTCCAAACGTGATGGCGCTGGTCGCCCTCTCCGGCCTGGTCGTCGCAGAGGTCAAAAATCGCAAAAAGGACTGATCTCCTCCAGCTTCACCATCCACGCAAATCCATAGCAACACAGAGCGCCGTCCCATGCTGCATCTGAGACGGCGTTCCACCTTACGGACAAAGCCCGCTTCCCTCGTCGGAAGCGGGCTTTGCGTATCCTTTTCATTCCTCCGTGCGCATGCTGTCTGTGAAACCGAAGCCCGCAGGCGGATGGTTCGCGGACGAGATGCGCGCGCCCATGAACGTCGCCGCCATCATTCTCCCCTGCCGGGCCTCAGCTCCGCCGGATGAGCGCCACGCTCAGGTCGTTCACATTCGTCCCCGTCGCGCCGGTCACGATCAGACCGCCGCACGCCTTGAGGGCGTGGTAGGAATCGTTTTCCTCCAGCACCGCCTCGATGCGGACGCCCTGCTGCATCAGCCTCTGCCGGGTCTCCCCGTCCACATAGCCGCCCGCCGCATCCGTGGGGCCGTCGGTGCCGTCAGAGCCCACGGAGAACACGCACACGTCCTTCAGGCCGTCAATGCCCAGCGCCGCAGCAAGAGCCAGCTCCTGATTCCGTCCGCCCAGGCCGCTGCCGGTGAGCCGGACGACCGTCTCGCCGCCCGCGATGAACGCCAGCGATTCGCCGTCATCCGCATGACTGCGCACGATGGAGGCCATGAAGCTCCCCGCGTCCCGGGCCGTGCAGCACAGCTCCGCCGTCAGCATCACGGGCGTATAGCCCAGGCTCCGGGCCGTAGCCTCGGCGCTCTTGCAGAGCTGGCGGACGCTGCCGATGATGCGCATCTCCACGTTGTCCAGCGCCTTGGGCGTCTCCTCGTCCATCAGCGCGCGAGCGCGGTCGCTCAGGCACAGGTGGTAGCGCTCCACGATGCTCCGCGCGGTGTCGGCCGTCTCCGGATCGGGACAGGCGGGGCCGGAGGCGATGGCGTCCGCCGCGTCGCCCAGCACGTCCGAGAGGATGATGGCGTGCACCCTCGCCGGGGCGCAGATCTGTGCAAAGCGCCCGCCCTTCACGCCGGAAAGCCGCTTGCGGATGGTGTTGATCTGGCGGATGTCCGCGCCGCAGGCGAGCATCTGGCGCGTCACATCCTGAAGCTCCTCGCCGGGAACCAGCGGCGCTTCAAAGAGCGCGGAGCCACCGCCGGAGAGCAGAAAGACCACCTCGTCCCCCTCCCCCAGCGGGCGCACCAGCTCGAGCACACGCTCGGTGGCCCGGAAGGAGTTCTCGTCCGGAACCGGATGTCCCGCCTCGTAGATCTCCACGCGCGGAATTTCTCCCCGGGAGTGCCCGTATTTGGTGATGACCGCGCCGCCCATCAGGCGGTTGCCCAACACCCGCTGCGCAGCCGCCGCCATGGGCCACGCGGCCTTGCCAACGGCCACCAGATAGACGCGGTTTCCCAGCTGAATCTCCGAGAGGGCACGCAGAACCGCCGTGTCCGGCATTGCGTCCGAGATGGCCGCGCGGATGATCGCATCCGCGTCCGCGCGCAGGGAAGATGCTTGCAGTTCCATTTTCATCCCTCCAATACATTTCCATTATATCGGAAATGCTCCCATGAAATCAAGGGATCGCAGCAGCCTTTATCGCGTCCGCGACGCGGATCCCCCGGCGGAATGCAAATAGCCGGCAGCACCCTTCGATGCTGCCGGCCCCGCAGAGTATATTTCTTCCCTGCAGAATCTCCATTTCGTCAGTTCGTGATGCCGCAGTCCGGGCAGTTGTCGCCGGTGGTCGCGCCGCCGCAGAGCACGCTGTAGCGACCTACAACCGCCGCCGCGTCGAAGGCCACGGGCACGGTGATGCACACATCCTGGCTGACCGTAAACACGCAGCTGCCCATGAGCGTCCCCGGGCAGACCGCCGTGCCCGGCGTGACCGTGGGGTTGCCGCAGCAGCGGGTGACGGTGTCGCCCACGGTAGCGAAGGGTGTGACCGTGACCGGCACGCAGACGGTGGCGCGCTGGCTGCCGTAGACCGTGCAGGAGGTCTCTCCACCGCAGACCGGGCCGCAGATCGCCAGTCCGCTGGCCGTCTGCCGGCCGCCCTTGACGCAGACCTGCACCGCTCCAATGGCGAAGGGACGGGTCAGCTCGAAGCAGAACTGCATCACGCCGTCCACCTTATCCAGGCCGAAGTCCACCTTCAGGCCTGCACAACCGGTGGTGGGATCGGGTTGCGCCTCGGTTCGGATCTCGACGTTTTCGCCGATCTCGACCTCCTGGGGCACGCCGTCGATCACCACGCGCACGTTCTCCAGCATATCCTCGGTAATTTCCGGGCACACGCCCAGCACGAAGTGGCTCAGATCGGCAAAATCCGAATTGTCCTCGCCCATGCCCCGCACCGTATAGCAGAAGCGCTGGTTCTCCCCCGCATCGGGATAGAGGTTGGAGTTCTCCAGATCCAGCGTGAATTCAAAGGGCAGGATGCGGTCGCCGGGCACCAGAGTATAATCAATTGAAGTGTTGCACGCCGTGCGTGCGCAATTACAGCTCACTTGTTTTCCTCCCATTTCCAGCAATTGCATTGCGGATCAAATTGGAGGAACGGAGTGCCCGCGAATGCCGAGGCGCCGATCTCCACGGGAATCTCGGCCATCATCGGCTGGCGGAGGATATAGCGGCACGTCCCGCAGCACGCTCCGGGATCGTTTGCGCGCACCAGCTTCGGCGCTCCGCAGCAGTAGGCGCGCACCCGACCGGGCGCGGCCCGGGGAATCACGCACAGCGGCAGGCACATTCTGCCGCGACCGCAGCCGCAACCACAGCATTGTCTCATGGCAATCCACCTCCAGAAGCAGCATATGTGTCCGGCGCGGAGTGCGTTCCTCCTCGGAAAGGGACAAATTGCACAGGGCAGCAATGAAAACCGCCCACAAAACACCAGGATAAAGGTGTCTTGCGGGCAATTTTTGCACAGTATGAGGTTCAGAGGCAGCTGCGTCTATGTCAGCTGACCAGTTCCTTGGCCTTGATGGCTGCGGAGGCAGCGTCCTCGGTGTAGGCGTCTGCGCCGATCTCATCGGCAAAGGCCTGGGTGATGGGCGCGCCGCCGACCATGATCTTAATGTTCGGACGGAAATCCTGCTGGTTGAGCAGGGCAACCGCATCGCGCAGGGAGGGCATGGTGGTGGTGAGCAGCGCGGAGAGGCCGACGATCTTCACATCGGGATTCTCGCGCACGGCCTCAACAAAGCGCTCGTGGGGCACATCCACGCCCAAGTCGATGACCTCGAATCCGGCGGATTCAATCATCATGATGACCAGGTTCTTGCCGATGTCATGCAGGTCGCCAGCGACGGTACCCATGATCATCTTGCCCATGGTGCCGATGCCATTGCCGCCCAGATGGGGCTTGAGCACCTCAACGCCGCGCTTCATCGCCTTGGCGGAGACCAGCATTTCGGGAACATAGATTTCATTTCTGGTAAAACGCTCGCCAACGACGCTCATGGCGTCAACCATGGCACCGAGAATGGCGTTGGGATCGAGGCCTGCGTCCAGCGCCTCCTGCACTTTACCTGCGGTCAGCTTGGCACGACCGGCGATGACGATATCTGCTACATCCTGAAGCGTAATCATGAGAATTATCCCCCTTTATATTTCTGGTTCGGATTGGGCCAAATCCGAACTGCTTCACTTATTTCACGGGTCCGAACAGACCCTCGCGGTAGGCTCCAATGTACTCCATGCAATAATCATCCAGTCCCAGCAGGGCCTCCGTGGCATAGATCAGGCCGATCATGTCGCGGTTGGTGGGATCCAGGATGGCGCTGTCCAGGCCAGCGTTCATGGCGAGCACCGTGAAGCCAAGGTTGATCATCTTGCGCACCGGCAGGTTGAACGAAATATTGCTGATGGCAGCGGTGATGTGGATCGTCGGGTACTTCGCACGCACCGTGGAAATGACCTCGGTGTTGGTCTCGATGCCGTTTTCACTGGTGCAGAGCATCTCCACCAGCGGATCGATGTGGATGCGGTCCGGGCTGATGCCGTACTCCTTCGCCTTGGCCATGATCTTGTCGAACACGCGCAGGCGGTCGGCGGCGCACTTCGGGATGCCGGTGTCGTCGCTCAGCAGCGCGATCACCTGCCAGCCTTTGTTCTCGGGCTTGGCCATCTCCGGGAAGATCTTGTCAATCTTGTCGCCCTCGCCGGACACGGAATTGAACAGGCCGGGACGCTTGCAGAACTTATAGGCCTGCACCAGCACGTCCGGGCTGGGGCTGTCCACGCTGATGGGCAGGTCGGTGGCCTCCTGGATGCAGTCGATCATCCACTTGAGGGTCTCCACTTCCTCCGCTTCCGGCACGGAGGCGCAGCAGTCGATGAAGGT
>JAUNNK010000070.1 GCA_030537335.1 Clostridia bacterium
CCAGTTGGGCTCGGTCAGGGTGATGTCAACGTTGCCGACGGTGAAGGTGTTGGTCTTTGCATCGGTGTCGGTGAAGTAGGCCAGGGTGCCGCCAATTGCCAGAATCGCGACCAGGCAAACGGAGACTGCCAGAACCAGGACTTTCTTCTTGTTCATGTCTTTGCTCTCCTTACTGAATTGTCTTTGTTAGATGTTATGTACCTCTCCTGATTGGAGTTGAGGTTGGGGTTAGGTGGTGGAGTCGGGGGTAGTGGGCACAGTCGCAGTTTTTGCATATCCCCATGCAGTAGCAGGATCAGTAATGTGAGCCTGCTGGCAAGCATAGGCGGTGAATTTCAGGGTGGGATAGTTGGATGCCGTAAGGCTATTCATCATATCCTTGGTGACGGAATTATTCACAGTGACCTGATCATTTTTCAGGACAGAAATTGCTGTACCCTGAGTGATTGTGCCAGTGTAATAGTAGACGTTGGTTTCACCGGGCACTAACGTCCAGTTGGCAGCCATATCATAAGTAATGAAGGAAGCCAGATTGTCGGATTTTTCAACCTTCACGAACAGCCAGCAATCCTCGCTGCCAGCCACGACCGTTACCTTCGGGTCTTTGGTGATCGTGCCACCGGGAACCATCTTCAGATTAAGGTTTTCAGACTCTGAAAGCGTGATGTTAATATCCGAAGTGGTGAAGGTGTTGGTTACCGGATCAGTGGTCGCGGTCAACCAAGCGATGGTGCCGCCAACGGAGACCAGAGCCACGACCAGCACCAGTGCGACGGTCATCGCAATGCGACGATTGCGAATCTTCCGCCTGCGCTCGCGACGCTGGGCTGCGCTCATCTTTCTCTTCTTCGTCTCAGTCATGTTCTCTCTCCTCTCAATTTCAGTTCGGTGGATTCCATCGGGCAAGTCCTTTCGGAATCCACCCGAACGAAATCTACAGTCTCTCAATCATCCGGCCCCGCCGGATGGTGGGAACGAGATTAGGCAGCAGTATATGCAGCCCAAGCCAGATCCGGAGTGTCGAAGCCATCGGCCTGGATCGCGTAGGCGTTGACGGTGATGGTCATGCCCTCGATGGTTTTCAGCTGATCGTTGGTGATGGTGCCCGGAACGACGATCTGATCAAACAGAGCATCCAGAGCGACATCGGCATTCGGCGCATCAACGGTCCCGTTGTACCAGAACTCATAGGTGCGGGTATTTTTTCCCGTGTCCTTGGTGTTGCCCTTAGCAATCCAATTGGTAGAATCATATCCCTTGAAGATGCTGATCAGGTCTGCACCACCGTCAGGCGCAAAGATCGCATCCAGTTCATTAGCCTTGGTGAAGGTCACGGTCATCTTGACGTAGCAGGGCTCGCTGCCTTTCAGCACGGTGACCATGGGGTCCTTATTGTAGGTGTGGCCGGGCAGCAGCTTGTAGCTGTTGGCCTTGACGCGGGCAGCACCCGCAACCAGAGAGCCGTCGGGATTTGCCGCTGCCTCATCCAGCTTGATCTTCACATTACCGACGGTGAAGGTGTTGGTCACGGTGTCCGTGCTGGTCAGGTAAGCGACGGTCGCGCCGATGCTGATGCACACCAGCAGTACTGCGCTGCACAGCAGCAGAGCTGCCTTCTTGAGTTTCCGAGTGTTCTTTTTCATGGTATTCCCTCCTAAAATATTTTGATCGGTATGTAAAGGCCCTTCGCCTATTACATCGTATGGAATGGGGAGCCATGCTCCCGTTTGCAGGCGGCGGGCTATGCCGGCCGCTTGCGGCGCTTCTTCTTTTTCTTCGGCGCATCGTCCACCGAACGCAGCAGGTCCGGCAGGAAGGTGAGCAGCAGCAGAATGAGCGCGACGTTGATGGAAATGATCATTCCCTTCTTCGTCTGAATCCAGTTGGACAGATAGCCCAGATACGGAATCGTGAACACCGGAACGCCCAGCAGGTTCTTGTAGTACACCTGCGCTCCATCCACCGCGTCGTTCGCATCGCCCTTGGTGGTGAAATAATAGGCCGGCTCGTCCAGCGGAACCTCCTCATAGATCGGATTCCCCTCCGCATCCAGCATGGCCTCGCCGGTTTCATCCACGATGGCCTGCTGACGGCTGGTCTGCACATCGATCTCCACCACGCGGTGGGTCGCAACCAGCAAATCCTCGTTCACCACAAAGGTGATCGGATCGCCCACTTCAATCTCCGCTGGCTCCGCTTCCTTTACATAGATCAGCGATCCGACGTGATAGGTGGGCTCCATCGAACCCGACAGCACCGTGTAGGGCGTGAGTCCTATCACGCGAACCCCCACCAGCGCTATCGCCAAAAACACAATCAGGATCACCACAATGGTGGTGATTACACTCCATATTCTTCGAAATGCCTTCATTTTTTCCTGCCTTGTTTTTTTATATATCCGGCACCGGAATTGTATATGCCCGTCCTGCCAATTCAAGAACCGGGTTCGGGCTTCGGCTGCCGGAAACATTCCCGCGCGGCCTGTAAATCTCTTCCGGTAAAATAAGACAAAATATCAGTTGCGTGTTTATTATAGCTTTAATCGATAGATAGTTCAAGTCTTATTTGCCACAGTTTACATAAAATTAAGATATTAAAAACGGACATATCATTAAGGACTTTAAATTTACAAATTATTACTGTGTAATTGGCGATATGCACAAATTCTGTAAATATCGTAAAGATTCATAAATATTCTTCACAGTTCTGAAATATTTTGTATTCTTCAGGCGCTTCACCGCCCCTTCTGCTTTCCTGTTTCAATTGGTAAATCTTAATTCTGATATATTTCTGCCATAAATCGGAACAGAAATTGCTGGCCCTGCGCGCGCAGCGGCCCCGGAAACACGGTAAAACCGTGAATCGCGCCGGGAAAGCGCATGAAATGCAGCTCCACGCCCGCGCGGGCCAGCATGCACGCGTAGACCTCGCCCTCGGTGCGCAGGCTATCGCGCTCGCAGGTCAGGATGACGGCGGGCGGCAGGCCCTCCAGCTCCTCCGGCGACGCAATGCAGGGCGTGCACAGGGGATCGGCGGCGTACTGCTCCGGCGTTGCATAGCAGAGCGCCCCGAAGTCCAGCAGCTCCTGCTTCAGCTCCTGTTCGTCCCGATGGCGCGCCTGCTGGGGCAGCGTGCAGCCCAGATCCAGCGCCGGATGGTCCAGCAGCTGGCACATCAGCGGCAGGTCGCCCCGGCGCTTCGCCAGCATGCAGATTGCCGTGGCAAGGCATGCGCCCGCGCTGTGACCGCCGATGGCCACGCGCGCGGGATCGACGCCGTAGCGCTGTGCATCATTCCGCATGGACTGAATCGCCGCATAGATCTGCATAAGTGCCACGGGATAGCGCGCCTCCGGCGCGAGGGGATAGTCCGGCGAAACCACGACCATGCCCAGCGCCCGACAGAGGGATGTGCAGAAGTGGTCGTCCTCCTCGGGACTGCCGAAGATGTACGCACCGCCGTGGAGATCCACGAACAGCGGCGCGGGCTCGGAGGACTCCGGCACATACAGCAGCGCCCGCAGCTCCCCGTCCGGGATGGGAATGAAGATCTCCCGGCCCGCAATTTCCTTCGGCTTGTGCTCCGCGTCGTTGAACCTGCGCAGCAGCTGCGCCCTTCTCAGCTCGTGATTCATGTTGCACGCACCTCGCCATACTGTTTTTCCAGCTTCTTAAACAGCCGCAGCAGCACGACCACCGCGGCGCTGGCCAGCACGACCTCCGCGCAGAGCTGGGCGTAGGCCAGGCCATAGAGGGGGAAGAGGGCGTTGAGGATGTACAGTGCGGGGATCTCCAGCACGATCTTGCGCATGATGGCGAAGATCAGGCTCTTTTTGCCCATGCCGCAGGCCTGGAACACGCCCACGGCCAGGAAATCCATGTTCAAAAACGGCGTCGCCAGGCACAGGCCCCGCATGAAGCGCGCGCCGTAGGCCACCACGTTCGCGTTCTCCATGAACAGCGAGATCAGCCCGCCCGCAAAGACATAGTAGAGCGCAGCCATGCTCACAAGGAAGCTCAGCGAAATCTTCGCAGCAAAGACCACCGCGCCCTTCATGCGCCGCACGTTGCCGCTGGCGTAGTTGTAGCTGACCAGCGGCATCAGACCCTGGGACAGGCCCTGGGAGATGTACATGGGAATCATGCACAGCTTCTGGGAGATGCCCATGGCGGCCACGGCGTTGGAATTGAAGGCGGCGGTGAAGTTGTTGAGCACCGTCATGCCGGTGACGTTCAGCAGGTTCTGGATGGCGGCGGGCACGCCCACCGCGCACACCCCGGCGACGATGCTGCGATCCACTCTCCGCAGATGGCGCGGATTCAGACTGACGTAGGTGCTTTTGCGGCGGGTGAACAGCAGGACGAAGAAGTAGACGCAGGCGATCATGTTCGAGATGAAGGTTGCCAGACCCGCGCCCGCCGCGCCCATGTTCAGGCCCCAGGGGAGGATGAAGATGGGATCCAGCACGATGTTGAGCAGGCAGCCGGACATGGTGCCGATGCTGGCGTGGAGGGTCGCGCCCACAGATCTCACCAGGTAGGCCAGCACCACATTGAGGATGCTGGGCGCAGCGCCGCAGCACACCGTCCAGAGCAGATAGCCGGAGGTTGCGTATGTGGTCTCCGCGTTCGCGCCCAGAAGGCGCAGCAGCGAACTGCGAAATACGGTGCAGACCAGCGAGAACATCAGGCCGCAGGCCAGCGCGCAGTAGAAGCCGAAGGCGGAGCTGCGGCGCACGGTGTCGTAGTCCTTCCGGCCCAGTGCGCGGCTCATCATGCTGGAGGAGCCCACGCCGAAGAGATTATTGACGGCGTTGAACGCCAGCAGCACCGGTGCGGCCAGCGTCACCGCCGCGTTCTGCACGGGATTGTTCAGCATGCCCACGAAGTAGGTGTCCGCCAGGTTGTAGATCACCATCACCAGCGAGCTGAGAACGGTGGGAATGGCCATGCGCAGCACCGCCCGGGGAATGGGAACGCTCTCAAAGAGCTGTATTCTCGTTCTGTTTTCCATGTTTCATATCTCCTGTATTGGCAGCACAGCGGCGGAGGACGTTTCATCCTCCGCCGCGCATCCTGTTACGGACCTTATTTTTTCTTCTTGCCGCCGCTCTTGCCGGACTTCTTCGCGGCCTTCTGCTCCGCCTTCATCTGGCGAACGGATTCCTCGGTGTAGTTCTTCACGTCCGCCAGCTTGCCGGTGGCCTGCACGCCGCTGGCCTGCTCGATCAGCGGCACGATCTGCTGAAGCTGCTTCCAATTGTAGTTGGCTGCGTTCCAGTGGTAGCGCTTGCCGTCCTTCATCACCAGCGCAACCTCGTGCACCGGGAAGAGGGCAGTGGTCTCCGTCGCACCCGAGCGATCCAGCTTGTCGTAACCCAGATCCTCAATGTAGCCGAACTTCTCCAGATCAGAAAGCTGGAAGCGCTTGTCCAGCAGCTTGATGTCGTTCTCGCCCTGGCGATAGATGAACGAGGCGCGCTTTGCGCCGGGCTGGGGCTTGATGTACACGGTGTTGACGATGTGCATGGTCTTGTCATCGATCTCCACGCGCGTGAACACGTACATCTTTACATAGAAGACGGCCAGCAGCGCGATGAGGTAGCTGAACAGGGAAAAGCTGCCCATGTATTCATTGAGCGTTCCGGTCAGCTGCTTGATCAGGGTAACCAGCGCGTCGCTGACGCACAGCAAACCCAGAATGTAGAGCACGATGTAACCCGAGCGGTACGGACGGTATTTCTTCATTGAATAACTCCTTTGCAGCGCAGTCGTATTTTTTTCATTATACTCTTTTGCGTCCCGCTTGACAAGCTGAAATCCCTTCCTTCGGAAAAAAAGCTTCCTTATTTATCTGCGGCCCCCCGCGAAGGCGCAGATTCCATTGATGAGAATTGCGGTCAGCAGAGCGTAGAGCAGGCTGGGCACCTGAAACGTGGGCAGCACCCGGGCGCTCAAGTAGATCAGGCCCACGTCGATGACCGTGCCGGACAGGCCGAAGGTCAGGCAGCCCAGCGGCGCGGTGATCAGTCGCAGCACGGGCCGCAGGATCAGGTGGGCAATTCCCAGCGTCGCGCCGACAATGAGGTAGGGCGCCGCCAGCTCAAGATCACTCTGACTGTGAATCGATATGAACTGCATAATGCACGCCACGGTGGGCGCCGCCAGGATGCAGGTGGCCATCACCACAAAGCTGCGCGACGGGCGCGCGGGGGATCTTCGCATCCGTTCTGATTTCCTTTCGATTGTTTTCTTACCTATATAATATATACTCTCGCCGAAGGCCTGCGCCTATTCCGGATCGCCCGCTTCGATCAGCCGGTCGATCTCGTCCTCGAACAGACTCCACGCGCCCTGTTTGGGCGGTCGGGAAGTGAAGCACAGCCTTTCGTGGCGGGTGGGGTGCTCCAGCGCGAGGAAGTACGCCCACAGTGCGATCTGCCGGCCGGGAACTCCGTGGCCGTAGCGCATGTCGCCCCACAGCGGATGCCCCGCGTGGGCGTGCTGCACCCGTATCTGGTGGGCGCGGCCTGTGAAGAGCTGTACCTGCGTAAGGGTCAGCCCGTCACGCACCGCCTGGGGCCGGGTGATGAGCTTCGCCTGCTTTGCGCCGGGCGTATTTTCCTTCACCGCGCGCACCATGCCCGTGCGACCGTCCTTGATCAGCCAGTCGGTCAAGCTTCGCTCGGTCTTTATTTCTCCCTCCACAACCGCCAGATAGCGGCGGTCCTGCTCGTGTGTGCGAAAGGCCTCGCTGAGCCGCGACGCAGCCTTGGAAGTGCGCGCGAACACCATCACGCCGCCCACCGGGCGGTCCAGCCGGTGCACCAGGCCCAGATACACCGCGCCGGGCTTGTTGTACTTCTCCGCGATGTAGCGCTTCAGGATGGACAGCAGGTCGTCGTCGCCGGAGCTGTCCGCCTGGGTGGGCAGGTTCGCCGGCTTCTCCACCACAAGTAAGTGGTTGTCCGCATAGAGCACATTGATTTCAAATTTTCCGGCGCGAATCGTATCTTCCATGCCCGCCTCCGAAGCTGTTTTCATTTTCACACAAACCTGTGGGCCTTCCGGCGGGATGAGGCATCCCGCCCTACGGACGAATCTCCCGGGGATTGATGTGAAGATCCACATTTCCCCTCTATTATCCACGCGGAGCGCACGGATGTCAAGGAGCGCGCAACTCTATGATCGCAATTGGGCGCGCATATTAAATTCTTGCACAGAGCGTCAATTTTCGCCATGGGAGCTTGCCGGAGGCTGGTTTTTCATTTATAATTAAAAGTGGTAAATTAGGGAGAATTTGAAGTCGCACAGACCAAGCTGAAATCGAGGGGAAGAATCTTGCGTGAGATCCTGCTGAAGGAGCCGGTGGAGCTGAAGCTGCCCGCGGAACAGAACATGATGCTGGTGCTGCGCCTGACGACCGCGGGCGTGGTTGCCCGGGCGGGTCTGACGGTGGACCGCATGGACGATGTGAAGATGGCCGTGGAAGAGGCATGCAACTGCCTGATCGGCGGTCATCCTGCGCCCAGACGGCTATGCTTGCGCTTTGCGGTGGAGGAGGATTTCCTCAAGATTCGCATCTGTGACGACGGCGCGTGCACCGGCGTGGCCAATGCCGACGAGCTCGGCGTGGCGCGCTGCATACTGGAATCCCTGGTGGACGGCGTTGACGTGTGCATGCACGGCGACGTCATCGGCGCGGTGGAGCTGCGCATCGCCCTCGATCAGTGAGGTAAGGCTGCATGCGTAGAAATCAACGTCTCCCGGGCGAGGAGATCGAGCGGCTGCTGGCGCTGTGGAACCAGACCCGGCAGCCAGAATATCGCGACCAACTGGTGGAGGCCCACCTGTACATCGCGGAGATCATCGCGCGCAAGTTTTCCGGGCGCGGCGTGGACTACGACGATCTGTACCAGGTCGCATCCCTTGCGCTGTTCAAGGCCATCGGGCGCTTCGACCCTTCGCGGGGCATCCAGCTATCCAGCTTCGTGACCCCCGGCATGGTGGGCGAGGTGAAAAACTACTTTCGGGACAAGAGCCGCACGATCCGTCCGCCCCGGCGCAGCTCGGAGCTGATCCGGCTGGTGGATCAGGCCCGGGAGCAGCTGACACAGAGATTGCAGCGCTCTCCCCGAGTGGACGAGATCGCGGAGCACGCGAATCTTTCCGAGGACGAGGTGCTGGAGGGACTGGAGGCCGCCAGCATGCAGCCGGTGTCGCTGGATCAGCAGATCGCGGAGGACGAGGACAACCTGACCCTGAACCGTGCCATCGGCGCGGAGGAGAAGGGCTTTTCCGAGTTTGAAAACGCCGACCTTCTGCAGCGCGGCATGCAGACGCTGAGCGAAAAGCAGAAAGAGGTCATTCTCCTGCGCTTCTTTGAGAACCTCTCCCAGCGTGAGGTGGCGGAGCGAACGGGCGTTTCCCAAATGTCGGTGTCCCGAACGGAGAGAAGCGCGCTGGAGCAGCTGCGCCGGGCAGTTCTATCCGATGAATAAATGACGGAGTACGATTGAATGATGAAATGGATCGCAAGCGCCGCATTCGGCATGGAGGGCATGACCGGTCGGGATCTGAAGCGGCTGGGCATGCAGAACGTACAGGTGATGGACATCGGCGGCGCCATGTTTGAGGGCAGCTTCGAGGACGCCTTCCGGGCGAATCTGTGGCTGCGCACCTGCGACCGCATCCTGCTGGTGATGGGCCAGTTCAAGGCTGTCACCTACGAGGAGCTGTTTCAGGGGATCAAAAAGATCGAGTGGGAGAAATTCCTGCCCGAGGACGCGCGCTTCCCGATTCGGGCCAAGTGCGTAAAGTCCACGCTGATGAGCCCGTCGGACGTGCAGAAGATCTCCAAGCGCGCCATGGTGGAGCGCATGAAGAGCGCCTACGGCCTGGACTGGTTCGACGAGACCGGCGTGCTGTTCCAGATCGATATTTCCATCCGCGACGACATGGTCACGGTGTGCATGGATTCCTCCGGCGACGCGCTGTCCAAGCGGGGCTACCGCACCTGGAACGGCGAGGCCCCCATCCGCGAGACGCTGGCGGCGGCGCTGATCCTGCAATCCGGCTGGCACCCCTGGCAGCGGCTGTACGACCCCTGCTGCGGCACGGGCACGCTGCTGGTGGAGGCGGCGTTCATCGCCCTGGGCCGCGCGCCGGGACTGACCCGATCCTTCGCCATGGAGGCCTGGCCCTGCGTTCCCCATGAGGAGCTGCGCAAGATCCGCACGGAGGCCAAGCTGAAGTACGAGGAAGGCAGCAAACGCGAGATTTGCATCTGCGGCTCGGACATCGACCCCGAGGCCATCGAGCTGGCCCGCAGGCACGTAAAGCAGGCGGGACTGGCCGGGCGGATCGAGCTGGAGGTGAAGGATCTGCGCGACGTGACGCTCTCCGGCGAGCCGGGCGTGTTCGTGTGCAACCCGCCCTACGGCGAGCGCCTGGACAATATCCGCGCCGCCCATGCGGTGGCCCGCCAGCTGGGCAAGCTCCAGGAGCGCAATCCAGGATGGTCGCTGTGCGCCTTCTCGGCGGACATGGGCTTCGAGCGGGAGTACGGCCGCCGGGCCACCCGCCGCAGGCGCTACTACAACGGTCGCATCGAGTGCGAATACCACATCTTTGAGCCAGGCAATCCCAATGAAGCCCGCAAGCGCGAAGGCGCAGGCGGAAACGGCTCCAAATACCACCCCAAGAACAAGCAACGCTCCAAGCAACGAGGTGCAGACAAATGAAACCGATCTTCAACAAGGCTCCGCTGACGCCGAACACCCTCTCTCCGCTGCCGATGGGCTCCATCCATCCGGAGGACTGGCTGCTGGACGAGATTCGCGCCCAGGCCGAGGGCATCACCCGGGACTTTGCCTCCGTCTGCCCCGAGGCCGACGAAAGCGGTGAATGGAAGCGCGGTGCGGACGGCGATCTCACCCGCGCGCCCTACTATCTGGAGGGCATCATCGCGCTGGGCTGGACGCTGGGCAACGAGGAGTACAAGAACCGCGCCACTCGCATGGTGGAGTGGATGCTCGCGAGCCAGCGCGAGGACGGCTGGTTCGGTCCCGAGGACAACGACGATTACTGGCCGCTGATGCTGGCCCTCCGGTCGCTGCGCAGCTACTTCACCGCCAGCAACGACAAGCGCGTGCTGGTGCTGATGGATCGCTTCTTCAAATATGAATACAAGAACCTTTCCGACCACCCGCTGAAGGAGTGGGCGGTGGCCCGCGGCGCGGAGAACATGGAAATCGCGCTGTGGCTGTACAACATCACCGGTCAGAAGTACCTGATCGAACTGTGCCGGAAGCTGAAGGAACAGACCATCGACTGGCCGAACTTCTTCCACACCTTCTCCAACGCCATGCCCATGAGCAAGTCGCTGCGCTGGGAGCGCCTGCGCGAGGCGCTGGGGGAGGAGAAGGACGAGCCGCTGGAGGGCATCAAGCGCCCCTACTTCCACAGCCAGTTCCACCAGACCCAGGGCGTGAACCTGGCCTTCGGCCTGAAGGCTCCGGGCGTGATCAACCTGTTCAAGAGCGGCTTCAAGGAGCAGGGCGGCTTCCGCTTCGGCTGGGAGAAGCTGATGAAGCACCACGGCACCGCCAACGGCATGTTCAGCTGCGATTCCCACCTCAACGGCGCGAATCCCACCCAGGGCAACAGCCTGCAGGCCATCGTGGAGCTGATGAACACGCTGGAGACGCTGATCGGCATCGGCGACTTCGGCCCTGAGCCCAGCGACATCCTTGAAAAACTGGCCTACAACGCCCTGCCCGCGGCATTCACCCCGGACATGAAGCGCTACCAGCGCATTCAGCAGACCAATCAGGTGAAAATTTCCGCCGACAGGCGCAAGTGGTACAGCGAGGATGACGGCGCGAACCTCTTCCGCACGGCCCAGAACGATCTGGACTGCGCCGCCTGCCACCAGGCCTGGCCGAAGTTCGCATCCTCGCTGTGGTACGCCACCAACGACGGCGGTCTGGCTGCCGTCAGCTACGCCCCCTGCACCGTGCGCGCCGTGCTGGACGGCGTGCCCGCGCGCATCCGCGTCTCCGGCGGCTATCCCTTCACCCAGAACGTGGAGATCAACGTGTCCGTGAAGCAGAGCGCGGAGTTCCCGCTGTACCTGCGCATCCCCTTCTGGGCGCGCCAGAGCATGATCTACCTGCCCGACGGCGAAATCATGCAGGTGCGCGCCAACGAGAGCGCCTGCATCCGCCGCAAGTGGTCCGCCGGCGACGTGGTTCGCCTGGAGATGCCCGCCGTGCCGCGCATCTCCCGCTGGTACCACCAGTCCGGCGCGGTGGAGGTCGGCCCGCTGCTGATGGCGCTGCGCCCGGAGGTCAGCTGGACGGAGACGGAGGACGGCCTGTGCGCGTCCACCGCCGATGCGTGGAACCGTGCTCTGGTGCGCGACGAGCCGATGAAGCTGATCCAGATCGAGGAGGACATCTCCGCCTTCGGCCATGGCGAGAGCGCTGTGGGCGTGATGGTGAAGGCCGCGAAGATCGACTGGCCCATGGACGGCGCAAACTGCGCGCCGGTGCCCATGGTGCCCAAGCTCTCCCGCAGCGCCCTGGACATCCTGGAGCTGACCCCCTACGGCGAATCGCCGCTGCGCATCGTGGAATTCCCCATCGGCGTGCTGCGCGACGAGCCTTCGGCGGAAAAGAACTGAATCCTGCAACAGGGAGTGTGTCACCATGCTCCCTGTTTTTCTCCCAAAATCGCGCTTATCCCCCGCCTGCCCACCTGTTATTGACACACTGTCCACAGCTTATCAACAATGTGGCCTCACCGGATCGCCTCCTGCCAAATGTTGGTGCAATTCGACAATTTCCGAAAATTCCAAAAATCCTATTGAAATTGGCCCGCCGGTCTGCTACAATAGAGTCACATTATCCACAAAATCATACGCTTTATCCACAGATTGTGAAAAAAATGTGGATAAAGCGTCATTTTGGGATGAAGCCGGAACGTACTTTTTTCAAGAATTCATCAAACGGACTACGGAGGAAGCATGAATTACACGCCTGAACAGAAGGAAGCATGGGACAAGGCTATCAAGCTGCTGGAGGACAACCTGATACCCATCTCCTTTTCCACCTGGATCAAGCCGTTGGAGCTGCATTCGGTGACGCAGGATTCCATCCGCATCATGGTGAACAATTCCCTGACGCTGAACCACGTGAAGCAGCGCTACTACACGGATCTGTACAACATGCTGAAGCTGAGCTTCGGACGGAGCTACGAGCTGGAGTTCTACACCCGGGACGAGCTGGCGCGGCTTCAGAGCGAGGTGAAGCAGACCACGCTGAACCCGAAGTACAGCTTTGAGAACTTCGTGGTTGGGCCGAGCAACAGCTTCGCCTGCGCGGCGTCGCTGGCGGTGGCAGAGGAACCCAGCGCGGCCTACAATCCGCTGTTCATCTACGGCAGCGTGGGTCTGGGCAAGACCCACCTGATGAACGCCATCGGCAACTACATCATCGCGGCGGATCCCTCGAAGAACGTGCTGCTGACCTCGTCGGAGAGCTTCACCAACGAGCTGATCGACGCCATCGTGCAGAAGAAGGGCACCGCCGAGCTGCGCAACCGCATGCGCAACGTGGACGTGCTGATGGTGGACGACATCCAGTTCCTGTCCAAGACGAAGTCCACCCAGGAGGAATTCTTCCACACCTTCAACGACCTCTACTCCAAGGGCAAGCAGATCATCATTTCCTCCGACCGTCCCCCCAAGGACATTCCCACCATCGAGGATCGCCTGCGCTCCCGCTTCGAGTGGGGCCTGATCGTGGACATCCAGAAGCCCGATTACGAGACCCGCGTGGCCATCCTCCGCAAGAAGGCCGACGAGGAGGGCATCGACGTGTCCTACGACGTGATCGATTACATCGCCTCCCACGTGGAATCCAACATCCGCGAGCTGGAGGGCACGCTCACCCGCCTCAGCGCACAGTGCCAGCTCATGGGCACGCCCATCACCCTGGAATTTGCGCAAAACTCGCTGTCCCAGCTGATGAAGTCCCAGGAGGGCCGGCGCATCACCCCCGAGCTCATCATCTCCGTGGTCTGCGACCAGTACGGCGTGACCCAGGAGGACGTGATCTCCAAAAAGCGCAGCCGCGATATCGCCGTGCCCCGGCAGATCGCCATGTACCTCTGTCGCGACCTCACCCAGCTCTCCACCACCAACATCGGCCGCGCCTTCGGCGGTCGCGACCACACCACCGTCATGCACGGCTGCGACAAGATCGCCGAGGAAATGAAGAACAACTTCTCCTTCAAACGGCGCATCGAGGAGCTGACAGCACTGGTCAAAAACGGGTGATACGCTGGGGGTTACGCTTAGGGCTCCGCCCTAAGAACCCGCCAAGGGGAATGATTCCCCTTGGAACCCTCTGTATAAAATTAAAATTATGAAATTGTACCTTTCTCGAATCAAAGAAGCATTTCGATAGACGTACAAATTGAATAATTTTTTCCAGCGCGCATTGCGCGCTTATTGAGGATTCTTAAGGGCATCATGCCCTTAAGCGGGGTTTCAGGGGCAGCGCCCCTGA
>JAUNNK010000220.1 GCA_030537335.1 Clostridia bacterium
ATCCGCATCGGCCAGGGCATCGAGTTCGACTATTCCTCGGTGCACTGCGTGTGGACGCTGAAGAAGCTGGGCTATGACGTGGCCATCATCAACAACAACCCCGAAACCGTCTCCACCGACTACGACACCGCCGACCGCCTGTACTTCGAGCCCCTCACCGACGAGGACGTGCTGCGCATCCTGGACGTGGAGAAGCCGGTGGGCGTGGTGGTGGCCTTCGGCGGACAGACCGCCATCAAGCTCACCCAGACCCTTGACCGCGCGGGCGTGCAGATTCTGGGCACCTCCGCCGAGGGCATCGACATCGCCGAGGACCGCGAGCGCTTCGACGCGCTGCTGGAGAAGTTCTCCATCCGCCGCCCCAAGGGCGCGGGCGTGCACAGCATGCAGGAGGCGCTGGACGCGGCCAATCGGCTGGGCTATCCGGTGCTGCTGCGCCCCAGCTACGTCATCGGCGGCCAGAACATGACCATCGCCCATGAAGATAAGGACGTGGAGCGCTACATGGCGCGCATCCTGGCCGGCGGCATTGACAATCCGGTGCTGGTGGACAAGTACATGCCCGGCGTGGAGCTGGAGGTGGACGTGATCTCCGACGGCGAGGACGTGCTGATCCCCGGCGTGATGGAGCACATCGAGCGCGCAGGCGTGCACTCCGGCGACTCCATCGCCGTCTATCCGCCCTACAACATCAACGACCGCATGCTGGAGACCATCGTGCAGTCCTCCACCCAGCTTGCGCTGGCGCTGGGCACCAAGGGCCTGGTGAACATCCAGTACCTGATCTATCAGGGCAAGCTGCACGTAATCGAGGTCAACCCCCGCGCGTCGCGCACCATCCCCTACATCAGCAAGGTCACGGGCGTGCCCATGGTGGACATCGCCTCCCGGGTGATGGTGGGCCAGCGCCTGAAGGATCTGGGCTACGGCACCGGCCTGTGCCAGACCCCGCCCTACTGCGCGGTGAAGGTTCCGGTGTTCTCCTTCGAGAAGCTCACCGACGCCAACAGCTTCCTCAGCCCCGAGATGAAGTCCACCGGCGAGGTGCTGGGCGTGGGCAAAGATCTGGGCGAGGCGCTGTTCAAGGGCCTGGTGAGCGCCGGCATCCGCCTGCCCCACCCCGGCGACGAGATCGGCGTGCTGCTGAGCGTGGACGAATATGACTACTACGAGGTGCTTGGCCTGGCGCGCAAGTTCAGCGACCTGGGCTGCCACCTCTACGCCACCTCCGGCACCGCCGCGGCCATCTCCACGCTGGGCATTCCCGTGACCCCCGTGGACGACCTCGACGAGCGCGATTCCACCCGGGCCCTGCTGGAGAGCGGCGTGATCAACTACATCGTCTACACCGGCGCGCTGCGGGACGACACCATCGGCGACTACATCGAGCTGCACCGCCGGGCGCTGCTGCTGGGCATCGCCTGCCTGACCTCGCTGGACACCGCCAACGCCCTGGCCGACATCATCGCCAGCCGCTACACCCAGTCAAATACCGAGCTGGTGGACATCAACCACCTGCGCGACGGCAGGCAGAAGCTGCGCTTTGCCAAGATGCAGAGCACCGGCAACGACTACATCGTCATCGATAATCGCGACGGTTCCATCGCCTATCCGGAGTCGCTGTGCGTCAAGCTCTGCCGCAGCCACTACGGCGTGGGCGCGGACGGCATCGCGCTGATCGAGAATTCGGATGTGGCGGACGCGCGCATGCGCATCTACAACCGCGATGGCTCCGAGGGCCAGATGGCCGGCAACTGCATCCGCTGCGTGGGCAAGTACCTCTACGACAACGGTATCGTGCCCGAGGAGAGCATGCGCATCGAAACCGCCAGCGGCGTGAAGCGCCTGAAGCTCTACACCCGCTTCGGCAAGGTCAGCTCCGTGTCCGTGGACATGGGCGCGGCCGATCTGCGCACCGCAGCCCTGCCCTGCACCCTGCCGGTGAAGCGCGCGGTGCGCTATCCCATCCGCATCGCGGGCGCGCTGTACAACATCAACTGCGTCTCCATGGGCAATCCCCACTGCGTGGTCTTCACCGATCAGGTGGACACGCTGGATCTGAAGGCCATCGGCCCGCAGTTTGAGAACGCCGAAATCTTCCCCGAGCGCGTGAACACCGAATTCGTGCGCGCGGTGAACCGCACCACCCTGCGCATGCGCTGCTACGAGCGCGGCAGCGGCGAGACGATGGCCTGCGGCACTGGCGCCTGCGCGGCGGCGGTGGCGGCCATCGAAAACGGCCTGTGCGACCGCGACACCGATATCAACGTGCAGGTGCTGGGCGGCATCCTGGTAGTGCACGCCTCCGACGCGGGCGTGACGCTGCACGGCAGCGCCGAGCTGGTCTACGAGGGCGAGCTGGAACTATAAACAGGCATACAGAAGGGGTACATCGAAGCTGGACTGTTCCCCAAGTAACAGATAGAGAAATAAGGGCCCTGTCATAGAATAAGG
>JAUNNK010000071.1 GCA_030537335.1 Clostridia bacterium
AGTAATCGTTGTCCGGGTGCTTGTTGACGAAGGTCTCCAGCACCTCCGGCGCGTAGTCGCTCTTGTAGACGGTTCTTTTGTTGCCGAGCAGGGTGAGACCCTCGTTTTCGGCGTTGGTTCTTCCGGTCATGAATTTCCCTCCTCAGTTTTCACGCAGAAAGGCGCGCTTGAGCGCCTTCACCAGCAGCACGCCGACGACGCCCGAAATGAACTGGCCCACCAGCAGGCTCGAGGCCAGCGCCCAGTAGGGGAGATTCAGCAGGCTCGACAGATAGGCGGACACGCCGAAGGCGGGGATCATGGTCACGGGGAGAACCAGTAGCCACTCGTTCAGCTTGAACCGTCGGATCAGCGCGCAGCACAGCGCGGTGAGTATGCCGACGACGCCGCCGCCCACGATGTCCAGCACGCCCAGACCGCCCATGAGCAGGTTGGACAGCAGGTTCGAAACCCCCAGCGGCAAAACCAGGAACGGAAACAGATATGCCAATGCGTAGATCGCCGTTGCGATGCGCACCTGATACTGCAGAAACGCGAAGCTTTGGGTCAGGTACATGACCACGATGTAGACCGCCATCACCATGCCGGAGAGGGCCAGCTTGTGGGTTCTGTTCATCTTCTTCATATCCATTTTCGTCACCTCCAGACGCAAAAAGGGACGCACCCATCATCTAAGAAGGATACGTCCCAACAAAATTCCAAAGAAACATAGAAATTCTGTTTTCGTCCCTAGTTTTGTTTAAAGACAGGATGGTTTCGAACTGTCTGCCGACGGCCTGAACAGTATAGCACAGACGGCGGGCTTTGTAAAGCGCTTTTGGGTAACTGGCCAGCGCTTGGCGGGGTGGAGCACCGCCGTCCTTGACAGAAATGGTGCTGTCATTGTAGAATACGACTATGATGTATGGGCCATCCGTACAGCGGACTCGCTTTGTGAGGGCACTGCGTAGAAGGAATTCCTTCTACAATCGTTGATACGTCCACGATGAGGAGACTTCCCGTAGGAGGAAAACAAGTGAAATATAGCATCCGTCTGATCGCTCTTTGCACCATCTGGTGGTTTCCAGTCTACCTTGATCTGGACACCGGAGAGACGTACAATACAAAAATGGATGCTGAAGAAATCAAGAAACTGGAACACAAAATCAGGATCCCCCGCTATTCCAGAGCAGTGATTCAGCAGCACTATCTTGAAATGGCACGCGAGCACCTTGGATTCCAGCCCGGAGAATGGTTTGACCGCTATCCAAGGTTTGAACTCATTCCAGAATATGAACCAGAGGGACTGGACGAATTCTACGACAAGGCACACATTGCAATCGAATCAATCCCGTTGGACAACTTCATCTCCTATTCTGAGTATCTTGATGGATTGTCGCTTCAACTCGCGAAGAAGTGGTGCGAGAGGGAAGGACTCGAATGGTACGATGACCGTGAGGAATCCATTCCTGCAATGCCGTTGCCCACTGAACGCGATGCAATCCAGACGTAATTTACATAACAGGACATACAAAGCCGCCATCCAGTGCGAACTGGTTGACGGCTGATTTCGTGCGTTTGGCCTGATGTGCAAGTGTTCAGCGGTAGCATTTGCCGCAGGGGGTGAAGCCCAGAACCTCTGCGCAGGATGCGGGCATCTGGCGGGGCTCGATGAGTCCGCTGCACCAGTAGTTTGCGTGGTAGCGCTCGCCGCCATACATGGGAATCCACACCAGCGGATCGTCGTAACCGTCGAGGGCGGAGTAGGGGGGATCGAGCAGAAGGTACAGCGTCTCGTCATCGAACATTCTGCTGGCGGAGAGGCCGTACTCGTATTGCAGCGCATCCAGCGCGTCGAGGGTCTCATCGCCGAAGCAGGGAATGGTGTCGCTGCCGTAGCCGTAACGGCAGGTCTCGGTCACGCCGAGGCAGTCCTGGAGCCAGCCAATGGGCTCGCCAGTGTCGCCGTACTGGATGTACACCGGGGTCTCGGCGAGGGCGGCGGCTGCGAGGAGCAGCATTGCAAGGATGAGAGCGATTGCTTTGCGAAGTTTCATGGCCCAGCCTCCTGTCGGGCAGTCGCGGGGTTCAGCTGCGCGGAACCTCCTCGATCATGCCGGAATTGATGTAGTGTGCGAGGATGTCGACGATGCGGGCGTTCTTGCCGCCCCGGGCGACGATCAGATCGGCGTACTCCACATAGTTGCGGATGTGCTTTTCGTACATGGGCTTGACAGTCTCCAGATACTGCTGGTAGACGCCCTCGATGGTGCGGCCCCGGTCACGCAGGTCGCGCTTCACGCGGCGCAGCAGGCACACGTCGGGATCCACCTGAATGTAAATCTTGAAGTCCATCAGATCGCGCACGGCTTCGTCGTAGAACACGTGGATGCCCTCGACGAGCACCACGTCGGCAGGCTCGATCAGCTCCGCGGTGTCGCAGCGGCGGTGCTGGGTGTAGTCGTACTCCTTGGCGGTGATGGGAAGTCCCGCGCGCAGGTTGTAGAGATCCTGGCGCAGCACGTCGTGCTCGAAGGCCTCGGGCTCGTCGTAGTTGAAGTGTACGCGCTCCTCAAAGCTCATGTCCGGGTGGTCCTTGTAGTAGGAATCCTGTTTCAGATAGATGCAGCGCCGGTTCAGCCTTGCCTTCAGCTCCTTCGCAAGGGTGGATTTTCCGCTTCCGCTGGCTCCGCAGATGCCGATTACAAGCATGACAGCCGTCCCCTCCCATATCCCGCGTATTTACAGATATGATACCATACGCCCGCGCTTTTTTCAACGAGTTTTTCCCCGCAAATCAAAAACAACGTGGGCGGATGCGCGGCTGTCCCGGTTGAAATCGCCGCAAGAATGTGATAGAATTGATGCAGAAAATCAATTTGTCAGGGGTGAAATTATGGGCAAGGGCATTTGCGTCGCCGGAAACATGGTTGTGGACATTCTCTATCCCACGCAGGGCTGGCCAAAGCAGGGCCAGTTGGTGCACATTCAGGACGGCATCTCCCGCGCGACGGGCGGCTGTCTGTGCAACGTCATCATCGATCTTGCGAAGCTGGATCCCGAAATGAAGCTCTATGCGCTGGGCCGCAACGGCAAGGACGCCGAGGGCGACCTCATCATGGAGCAGCTGCGCGCCTATCCGAACATCGATACGCAGAGCATCATCTGCGAGGGCATCTCCGCCTTCACGCTGGTGCTGGCCGACCAGATCTCCAAGGAGCGCACCTTCTTCACATATCTGGGTGCGAACGCCCGCTTCACCGAGGACGACGTCGACTGGGACAAGCTGGACTGCGATCTGCTGCACATCGGCTATATTCTGCTGCTCAACGCGCTGGATCAGGAGGATGCGGAGTACGGCAGCAAAATGGCGCGGCTTCTGCACCACGCCCAGCAGCGAGGCATCAGAACTTCCATCGACGTGGTCAGCGAGGCCAGCGACCGCTTCAACCGCCTGGTGGTTCCGGCGCTGAAGTACACCGACTACTGCATCATCAACGAGATCGAGGCGAGCCAGACCACCGGTATTGCGCTGCGCGACGAAAACGACGCGCTGATTCGCGAGAACATCCCGCTGGTGCTTCGGCGCATGAAGGAACTGGGCGTGTCCACCTGGGCCGTGATCCACTGCCCGGAGGGCGGCTTCGGCATCGATGAGAACGACAATTACGTCGAGCGCGAGAGCCTGCACCTGCCCGAGGGCTACATCAAGGGCAGCGTGGGCGCAGGCGATGCGTTCTGTGCGGGCGTGCTCTGCGGCGCGGAGAAGGGCGAGACGCTGGGCTCCGCCATCGAGCTGGGCATCGCATCGGCGGCGGCGTCGCTGAGCGAGGCCAACGCCACCGACGGCATGCGCTCCGAGGCGGAGGTGCGCAGACTCTATGCGCAACTGCGCTGAGTTTACAAAGAGAATTTGAAAAATCGCGGACAGCCCGACCAACGCGCCGGGTTGTCCGCGCCTATGTGTTCAGGCCGCAAATCAGAGCAGCTTGGTGGGCGCAGCGAGACCAGCGCAAGCAGCAATAGCGCAAGCGCGCAGAACAGATAGACGGCTGTGTTCAGGCCGCAAATCAGAATAGCTTGGTAGGGCGTGGCGCGTGGCGCAGCGAAATCAGCGCAAGCAGCAACAGCGCAAGCGCGCAGAACAGATATACGGCGTGGCCGCTGAACAGGTACAGCACCAGCATCGACGCCGCCAGAACCAGGTTTCGCGGGGCGTTCTTTCGGTTCACCAGCAGCTGCGCGGCGCGGCGGAGGTGAAGCTTCGCGCGCACGGCCTTCTCCTGGGGCGCAACCAGGTGCTCCGGGTGTGCGCAGATCAACTGCTCCAGCGCGGACGCGTCCACCAGTGCAACCCTTGGTGCGCGCAGGCTTGCGGCAAGCGCCCGACAGGAATCATCTGCCCTGCAGGTGGCGCAGATGGCCAGCTGCGTGCTGCCGCGGTGGGCACGCCAGATCTCAAACACCCGATCCTCCGACAGCTGCAGGCTGGGATGCTGCTGCACCAGCGCAAGCTCTGGAACCGCGCCGTAGCTCTTGTTGAGCAGCGCGCTCACAATAGAGACGGCCTCCTCCTCCGGCAGGCAGGCCAGGCGCATCACCGCGCCGCTTGCCCCGCGCTTTACCGCTCGTTTTCGCATCCAGCGGCAGTTCTTCAAAAGCGCAAGCAGCTTCCTTCCCAGGCGCAGCAGCACAAAGCAGCTGAGCAGCGCCAGCACAAGCGCGACGACGCGGCTTTGGAACGCGCCCCGGAAGTAGAGATAGAACGCCGCGGCCAGGGCCACTTGCAGCACGAACAGATCGATTTTTTTGCCCATCTCGGTTCTCCTTGCAGGTTTTTTGCATAGGATTGCCGAAATAAAATTAGAATATACCTTTGTAAATCTTCAGTTCATCAAGCGCGGTTAAAATGGACGTACGACAGGGGGTGGTCGCCATGAGAATTGGAATCATGGGCGGAACGCTGGATCCGGTGCACAACGGGCACATCGAGGTCGCATTGGCTGCAAAGCGGCTGCTGAAGCTGGATCGGGTGATGCTGCTTCCGGCGGGCGATCCGCCGCACAAGGCGCACCCCACGCTGAAGCGCGACCGTCTGAACATGGCGCGCATCGCGGCAGAGAGCGCGGACGGCCTGTACGTGAGCGATCTGGAGATTGCGCGCGCGGGAACCACGTTTACGGTGGATACCCTGCGCGAGTTGAGGCAGCGCGAACCTGATACGCAGTGGTACTACCTGATCGGCGCGGACACGCTGGACGTGCTGGACAGCTGGCGCAGCTTTGGCGAGGTCGCCGGCATGTGCAGCTTCGCGGTGATCGGCCGCGCGGACGAGCCTGCGGACATAGATCGCGTGCGTGATCTGGAACAGCGGTACGGCGCGCGCTTCGAGGTGCTACCCTTCAACGGCCCAGACATCTCATCAACGCAGATCCGGCAGATGGTCGCGGTGGGGGAGGACGTTACAGACCTCGTGCCGCCGGGGGTTACGGATTACATCCGTAAACACCTGCTGTACCTGGCGAACCGATCCCGCGAGGAGATCTGCGCGGCGCTGCAGGCCACGCTGAAGCCCGCGCGCTACACGCACACGCTGGGCGTTGCGGAGACGGCGCTGCGGCTGGCCCCGCGCTACGGCGTGGATCCGGCGCAGGCGGAGCTTGCGGGTCTGTTGCACGACTGCGCCAAGTACATGCCCATCGATGAGATGCGCGAACTGGTGCGGGATACGGTGCCGGATGTGGATGCGGAGGAATTGGAGACCGTCAGCGTGCTCCACGCGCCCGCGGGCGCGGTCTGGGCCGCGCGGGAGTTCGGCGTGCAGGATCGCGGAATTCTCTCCGCCATCCGCAAGCACACCCTGGGGGATGCGCAGATGAGCGCCCTGGACGCGCTGATCTACACCGCCGACTTCATCGAGCCCAACCGAATGCCGTTCCCGGGCCTGGAGGAGGCGCGCTCCCTTGCGGAGACGGACATCCTTGCGGCGACGAGACGCTGTGCGGAACTGACCAACCGACACCTCGCGGAGCAGGGTCGTCAGGCCCATCCCAGAACGCTGAGGATGCTGGCAAAGCTGTGAAACATTGAAACGATAGATCGAAACTGAAACTTCATCGACGAAGCAGAGGAGGACATCAAATGATCAATTCCAAGGAACTGGCCCTGCGGGCTGCGAAAATTCTGGACGAGAAGGGTGCAAACGACATCGAAATTCTGGAGGTTTCCCACCTGACGTCCATCACCGATTACTTTGTCATCGCCAACGGCCGCAACATCCAGTCCGTGCGCTCGCTGGCGGAGGATCTGGAGGACAAGCTCACCGAGGAGGGCGTCGAACCCCGCCGCAAGGAGGGCGAGCGCGAATCCAAGTGGATCGTGCTGGACTATGCGCATGTCATCGTACATATCTTCCATCCGGAGGAGCGCAAGTATTACAACATCGAGCGCCTGTGGCAGGACGGCACCAATCAGGTGCAGTACATCCCGCTGGAGGGCTCGGAAGAGAAGAACTGATCGAATACAAAGGGGTATACTGTCATGGGTAAGACTACGGGAAAAGTGGAGCACAAAATCTTCAATCCGGCCATCGAGTGCATCAGCCGCGACGAGCTTATGGCGATGCAGGGTGAGCGCCTGCGCGAGGTTGTCCGCCACGAATATGAGAACGTCAAGCTCTACCGCGAGCGCATGGACGCAAAGGGCGTGAAGCCCGAGGACATCCGCACGGTGGAGGATCTGAAGTACCTGCCCTTCACGGAGAAGAGCGATCTGCGCGACGAGTTCCCCTATGGACTGCTCGCGGTGCCGAGGGAGGAAATCGTGCGCATCCACGGCTCCTCCGGCACCACCGGCAAGCCTATCGTGTCCGGCTACACCCGGGGCGATTTGGACGTCTGGTCGGAGATGATGGCGCGCACGCTGACGGCGGCGGGCTGCGGGAAAGAGGACATCGTGCAGGTCGCCTACGGCTTCGGCCTGTTCACCGGCGGCTTCGGAGCGTATCAGGGCGCGGACAAGATCGGCGCGATGGTGCTGCCCATGTCCAGCGGCAACACCCAGCGCCAGATCATGATGATGCGGGACATGGAATCCACCATCCTGTGCTGTACCCCAAGCTATGCGGTGTATCTGGGCGAGACCATCCGGGAGATGGGCCTGAATCCGGCGAAGGATCTGAAGCTCAAGGCCGGCTGCTTCGGCGCGGAGCCCTGGTCGGAGGCCATGCGGCGGCGCATCGAGGAGCTTCTGTGCATCGACGCCTGCGACATCTACGGCCTGACAGAAATCTGCGGCCCGGGCGTGTCCTACGAGTGCCTGGCCAAGCAGGGCATGCACATCAACGAGGACCACGTCATCGCCGAGATCATCAATCCCGCCACCGGCGAACCGCTGCCCTACGGTGAGGAGGGCGAATTGGTGTTCACCACCATCACCAAGCGCGGCATGCCCATGCTCCGCTACCGCACCCACGATCTGTGCACCCTCACGGACAAGAAATGCGACTGCGGAAGAACACTTGCGCGCATGGGCAGGATCACCGGCCGCACCGACGATATGCTCATCATCCGCGGCGTGAACGTGTTCCCCAGCCAGATTGAATCCGTGCTGGTGGGCATCCACGAGGTCGCGCCCCATTACATGCTCTACGCCGACCGCGTCAACTCCGCCGACACGCTGGAGATTCAGGTGGAGATGACCGAGGAGATGTTCTCCGACACCGTCGCCGACGTCGAGGCCGTGCGCAAAAAGATCGTTGAGAGCGTCAAGTCCGTCGTCGGCATTGCCACGAAGGTCACGCTGGTCGCCCCCAAGTCCATTCCCAGGTTCGAGGGCAAGGCCAAGCACGTCGTCGACCGCAGAAAGCTGTGAGAAAGGAAGTCAGAAGAAATGTTTATCAAACAGATTTCGGTATTCCTGGAGAATAAACCCGGCGCAATGCGCGAACTCACGGCGGTGCTCGGCTCCGGCGGCATCGACATCCGCGAAATCTCCATCGCGGACACCCAGGCCTTCGGAATCGTGCGCATCATCCTGCGCTCCGAGGTCATCGATCAGGCCATGGCGCTGCTCAAGGGCGCTGGCTACACCGCGCGCATCAACCACGTCATCTGCGCGGAGATCGTGGACAAGCCCAATGGGCTGTGCGAGCTGCTGACCGTCATCGAAAAGGAAAACCTGTCGGTGGAGTACATCTACTCCTTCCGCCGCACCCCCGCGCGCGGCGCGACGATGATCCTGCGCCTGTCCGAGCAGGAGCGTGCCTGCAAGGTGCTGAAGGAGTACGGCGTGCGCGTTCTGACGCAGGAGGAGGCCGACGCGCTCTGACGCGCAAATTCTGAACTCCAAATGTAAAGAATGCCGGCTGCATGCAAGCTGCGCGCGGTTTTGCGGCAGAATACATCGCACCGGCATTCTTCTATAAGATTGTAATACAGGAAAGCGAGAAAGCAATGGAAAAGACCAGAAAAGAGATGGATCCGGCGTTTTGCTGGAACCTGAGCGATATTTTTGAGGACATCCCCGCATGGGAGCAGGCGCTGAAGGAGGCTGGGGAACTGGTCGCGGCGCTGCCGGAGGTGATGGGCACCCTCGGGAATTCTGCCGAAGCTCTGAAGCAGGGCCTGGATCGGATCTTTGCCGCCGCGGAGAAGCTGGAGCTGGTGTACGTCTACACCATGCTGTATTCCTCCGAGGACAACGGCGACGCGCAGGCGCAGGAGATGGAGGCGCGCGCCACCCGGCTGTTCGTGGAGTTCTCCACCATCACCGCATCCCTCAGCCCGGAGATTCTCTCCATCGACCCGCAGAAGTTGGAGGTGTGGATGGCGCTGCCGGAGATGCAGACCTACCGCCACATGATCGAGGACGTCTGCCGCGCCCGGGAGCACACCCTCAGCGAAAATGAGGAGCGCCTGCTGGCCATGCTGGGCGACGCGGCCCAGACCCCGAAGAAGACTTTTGACCTCTTTGAGAGCGTGGACATGCAGTTCCCGAATCTGGACAATGGCGAGCCCCTGACCCACGCGCTGTTCGGCAAGTACCGGGAGTCCCGGGATCCCGAGGTGCGACGCGATGCCTTCGAGAAGTACTTTGGCGAGTACAAGAAGTACGTCAACACCCTCGCCTCGCTCTATTCCGGAAACGTGAAGCTGGACAGCTACTACGCAAAGGCGCGCAGGCATCCCAGCGCCCTCGAAGCCGAGCTGTACGGCAACAACGTGCCCAAGGCGCTCTATGAAAACCTGATCGACTGCGTGCACGAGGCGATACCCGCGCTGACCCGCTATCTGGAGATTCGCAAGAAGAAGCTGGGCCTGGATGCGCTGCGCCTGTACGATCTGTATGTGCCGCTGGTGGACGAGGTGGACAGCGCCATGCCCTATGAGACCGCCAGGGAGCTGGTGCTCAAGGCCACCGAGCCGCTGGGCGAGACCTATCAGAAGCTTCTCAAGCGCGCCTTCAGCGAGCGCTGGATCGACGTGTACGAGAACAAGGGCAAGACCACCGGCGCGTACTCCTGCGGCGTGTATGGCGTGCATCCCTACGTGCTTCTGAACTACACGGACAAGTACGACGACGCCTTCACCCTGGCCCACGAGCTGGGCCACTCCATGCACTCCTGGTTCTCCTCCCAGGCTCAGGACTACGTCAACAACGAGTACGCCATCTTCGTTGCAGAGGTGGCCTCTACCGTCAACGAGGTGCTGCTGACCCGCTATCTGCTCTCCGTGGAGACGGATGCAAAGAAGCGCGCCTACATCCTCAATCACCTGCTGGAGGGCTTCCGCACCACGGTGTTCCGCCAGACGCTGTTCGCCGAGTTCGAGAAGAAGGCCCACGAGATGTACGAGGCGGGCGAACCGCTGACGGCCCAGGCGCTCAGCGCGCTCTACGGCGGCCTGAACAAGACCTACTATCCCATCGCCGAGGGCACGGATGTGACCGACGTGGAGTGGGCGCGCATCCCGCACTTCTACCGCGCGTTCTACGTCTACCAGTATGCCACGGGCTTCTGCAGCGCCGTGGCCATCGCGGACCGCATCCTGAACCAGGGTGGTGCAGAGGATTACCTCAAATTCCTCTCCACCGGCGGCAGCATGTATCCCATCGATGAGCTGAAGATCGCCGGTGTGGATCTGACCAGCCCCGAACCCATCCGCAGCGCGCTGAAGGTGTTTGCGGACACCATCGAGGAATTCGCGCAGCTGATGGAGGAATAATTCGTTTCAAACGGGAGCGATTCTGATGAATTATGCACTTTCTGAGCTTGTGCTGCTGTTCTTTGTCTACGGCTTTCTGGGCTGGTGCACGGAGGTCGCCTTCGCCGCGTTCAAGAGCGGAAGGTTTGTCAACCGAGGCTTCCTGAACGGCCCCATCTGTCCGATCTACGGCTTTGGTCTGATCGGCGTGGTGCTGCTGCTCGCGCCGCTGAAGGGCAATCTGTGGCTGCTGTTCGTCGGCTCCTGCGTGATCACCACGCTGATCGAGCTGGTCACCGGCTTCCTGCTGGAGAAGCTCTTTCATGCCAAGTGGTGGGATTACAGCGGCATGCCGCTGAACATCGGCGGCTACGTGTGCCTGTTGTTCTCGCTGATCTGGGGACTGGCCTGCATGCTCATCGTGCTCTGGGTACATCCGCCCATCTACGGCCTGGTGCACAGGCTTCCGAAGCTGCTGACCCGCATCTTGGACGGCCTGTTCCTGGCGATGCTGGCCGTCGATCTGGCCGCCACCGTGGCGACCATCCGCAAGCTGTCCCGCCGCCTGGCGCGGATTACGCTGCTGGCGGACGAGATGCATACGCTGTCGGATGGGCTGGGCGAGAACATCGCCGAAAAGGCGCTGGCCGCAAAGCAGAAGATCGAGACCGGGCAGGCGAAGCTGGAGCAGGGCGTGGAGCGCTTCGAGGAGAGGAAGGAGCAGAGCCGCGTGCAGCGCGAACAGCGCCTTGCGGAGCTGCGGCAGAAGGTGGATGCGGCCCTGTCCGAGCGGGGCTTTGGGCACCGCCGTCTGCTGGAGGCCTTCCCGAACCTGAAGAGCAACCGCAACCCCGAATCCCTGCGCAAGCTGCGCGAGGCGATCGAGCGCCGCAAGCACCGGGAGACGCCGGATACATAATTCCCAAAGTGACAAAAAAGCAGGGTGTGGTGTTTTCACCCCGCCGCACAGCTGTATAGGGCAGTCTCGAAACAGGGAGGATGTTTTGAGACTGTCCCTTCTGCGTCCATGGAGATGTTCAGATCTTTTCCACCTTGATCAGATTCGTGTTGCCGGAGACGCCGTTGGCGATGCCGCCGGTGATGATGATCTTGTCGCCGGACTTGAGCTTCAGGTGCTGCTTGGCGAGCTGCTTTGCGGTGTAGAACAGCACGTCGGTGGAATCGAAGGTGTCGCACATCACGGGCAGCACGCCCCAGGACAGCGCCAGATGCCGCCAGGAGCGCTCGTCGGTGGTGATGCCCAGGATCGTGGCGGGGGAGCGGAAGCGGGAGACCATGCGCACGGTCTTGCCCGAGATGGAGCAGACTGCGATGGCCTTCGCGTCCAGATCGATGGCCATGCCGCAGACGGAGTGGGAGATGGCGTCCACGGTGTTCTGGATGGTGAACTCCGCCTTGCGGAAGCGGCTCTCGTAGTGGATGTCGCTCTCGGTCTGCTCGGCGATGCGGGCCATGGTCTGAAGCGTCAGCACCGGATATTCGCCCGCGGCGGTCTCGCCGGAGAGCATGATGGCGCTGCTGCCGTCGTAGATGGCGTTGGCCACGTCGGAGGTCTCCGCACGGGTGGGGCGGGGCTTGTGGATCATGGATTCCAGCATCTCCGTGGCGGTGATCACGCGCTTGCCCAGCATGCGGCACTTGGTGATCAGCTGCTTCTGGATGGCGGGCAGCTTCTCGAAGGGAATCTCCACGCCCATGTCGCCGCGGCCGATCATGATGCCGGAGCAGGCCTGGCAGATCTCGTCGATGTTTTCGATGCCGGTGCTGTTTTCGATCTTTGCGATCAGCTCGATGCCGTCCGCGCCCGCCTCGTCCAGAATGGCCTGGATGTCCAGCAGATCCTGCTTGCGGGAGACGAAGGAGCAGGCAATGAAGTCCACACCGTTCTCGATGCCGAAGAGGATGTCGCTTCTGTCCTGTTCACTCAGGTAGGGCTGGGAGAGCAGCTTTCCGGGGAAGTTCATGCTCTTGCGGTCGGAAAGCTCGCCGCCGTTTACGACGGTGCAGATCACGTCCTCGTCCGTGACCTCCTTCACCTGAAAGGACAGCAGGCCGTTGCTCACCAGAATCGTGTCGCCGGGGGCCATGCTCTCGGTGAGTCCGCTGAAGTTCACGGCCACGCGGGTTTCATCGCCGGGAACATCGCGGGTGGTGAAGGTGAACTCCGCGCCTTCTACCAGATTGACGGGGCCGTTTTCGAAGGTCTTGATGCGGTACTCCGGGCCCTTGGTGTCCAGCATGATGGCGATGGGCAGGCCCAGCTTCTCGCGCACGCGCTTGATGCGCTGGATGCGCTCCAGATGGTCGGCGTGGGTGCCGTGGGAGAAGTTCAGCCGGGCGACGTTCATGCCCGCCTCGCAGAGCTGGGTCAGCATCTCCTCGCTCTCGCAGGCCGGGCCGATGGTGCAGATGATCTTGGTCTTGCGCATAGGTTTCCTCCTTGTGTGTCTGGCAATCAAAGAAGGCATGCGGGGTGGGAGCAAAAGAAAACGGCCTCACAATCATGTGAAGCCGGAATGAGCGCACGCCCGCGCGGACCTGCGCCAACCTCAATAAATAGGATGCGGCGCACCCTATGACAGACTCCACCACTTATCTTCGGTTGCAAGCTGAAGTATAGCATAGTCCGGTATGGTTGTCAATCGCGGCGGCGCAAAGGAAGGTTGATTTTTAGAGAAGTCCGAACCCAGCGGCACGTCTGCATGGACGGAACTGCGGTTTTGAAGCGGAAAAGCGCTGCTTTCGTGCGCAGGGACTTGCATTGCGGAGCGAGAAATGCTATTCTGTTGCCACATCAAGGATCGGAACCATCCGAAAAGGAGGATCATATGGGATATATGCAGAATCAGCAGGAGATACACGAGGCGATCTGTGCGGCGGACGATGCGCTGGAGGCGCTGCGCCGGGCGGACAGGAGCCTGTCCAGCGCAGGGAACTGGGGGATCTGGGACATGTTTGGCGGCAGCTTTCTCTCCACGATGATGAAGCACGGCAAGATGGACGACGCCCAGCGCGAGATCGAACAGGCCCGCGCGTGCCTGCGCCGCTTCAGCCGGGAAGTGGCCGACGTATCCGGTGTGGAGGCGCTGGATCTGGACGTGGGCGGCTTTCTGCAGTTCGCGGACTACTTCTTCGACGG
>JAUNNK010000072.1 GCA_030537335.1 Clostridia bacterium
GGGCACTCGCCGATCATTTCCAGCACCGATTCCGGATGCAGAGACGAGAGCAATATGCCGGTGTCCTTTTGAATCACACGCAGCAGCGCGTCATAATCTTCGCTCTGCCGGTAAGCCGCGATCGCATGAAGATATTGCCGGTGATCTTCGTACCATGCGCCGTAATTCTCGCGATAGACCCGCTGCCTTTCCTTTCCCAGCGTCAGGAACGTGCGCTCCGCGCATTCCTTCATCATGTGATGGAAGCGAAAAGTCACACCGTCCGGCAGGCATTTCACAAACGCGTTCTGCGTGGTCAATCTATCGATCAGCTTTTCCGCATCGGCATCCCCGGTGACGAAGCGCGCCATTTCCACGGTAAACTCATCGGCAAGCCCCATGACTGCAAGGAAAACCCGCTGTTCTTCGGGAAGCGGGTCGATCATGGCTGCGGTGAACATGGTGTAAATGTCAGAATTGCGGTCAGGCAATGCCCCGCGCTCCGAAAGTGTCCGCAAGTTCAGATAGATCGCAGAAAACCACCCATCGCTGGAATAAAGCAGGGTTTCGATCTGCGCCTCGGAAAGATCCATTCCGCATTTGTGGGCATAGATGGCAAGCTCCGTGTGGTTCAGCCGCAGCTGCTCCATGCCGATCTGATAGACCCGGCTCCCCAATCGGACAACTTCCCCGGCGGGCAGGAACTGGTCCCGGCTGGCGACGATGAGATGCACATTGCCGGATATCCGGTTGGCAAGCGTACAGAGGAAAGCGGAAATGCGCTGATCTTTCAGCAGGTGGAAATCATCAATAAAAATATAGTAGGGATTTTCTCCCACCAGCTCATGGCAGAGATCATCCGTCAGCATACAGCTGCTTGCTGCATCGTTGGGACAGGGATAGTCACGCAGGAAATCAAGTCCCGCATGTGCAAAAGCGTCCTGCACACTTTTCCAGAAGATCGTGAGATTATCGGCATATACGCTGATGCGGATGACATTCACCGCCTCTGCCTTGGCGCGTTCGGCCAGATACCAGTTTACCGCCGTCGTCTTTCCGTAGCCCATCGGGGCGACAATGGCGGTCATCGCACAGCGGGAGATGGGCCGCAGACTCTCCTGCAGCCGTTCGGATATGTAAATGGCATTCAGGTTCCATTTCGATTTTGCCATGGCGCTTACCTCCGGATTGTTTTGCCGTTCTTTGCTCTGCGCAGGTCAGCGGATTGCTCTGTGTTTTCAGGAATCGCCCATGCGCACAGTATTGGTTGCCACACCCAACGGCAAGACGCTTCCCGAATGGAGATATGACCCTTGATCCCGTTCATGTCACACCACCGCAAGCAGAATTCAACAATATATATGATATACGAAAACCCGAATTGTTGCAAGCACGGGCGATCGACGAAGGTGATTCTTCTTTATGAATGGGGACATAGAAACCAACAATTTTTCCGCCTGAAAATGGGGACGCTGTGCTGCGCGCCCGGTTGGATTTTCATCCCGGCGAATCCCGGAGCCATAATCCCACGGAGCGCATCGCCGGAGAGGGAAAGACGAAGAATTCTACACCGGTGTCAAGAGGAACGATGTGGACGGGATATGCAGCGGCATGCTATGCTGTTGCACCGGATTCTGATCTGCAACAGCTCATTGATATCCGGCCAGATATCTGAGATGCGGAAGTGGATGCACCTCAGGAAGTCCGCTGTGCTTCTGCGCTGAATCATATCAGGTAAGGAACCTGTTGACAGCACCTATGGACGAAGGGGCTGCGAAAGAACAAATTGACGTCCTTTCACAGCCCCCGTTTTGCAATTTTCGGCAGCGGTATTCTGATTCACTCAAGATTTGCATGCCGATATACCATATCCGCAGTCTTGATCTCCAGCTTCCTCATCATATCCAGTATGATCATGTCGCACAGGATATACGAACCCTCTTCAAACAGGGTGCCCATCGGCGCGACGGACGCTTTTTCGTCAACCGGATCATTTTTGGTGGGCGCCTTGATCAGAACCGAGTTCTGCGCCAGCCTGTACAGTGCAGAATCCGAATTCGTGGTGATCGCCGCAACCGAAGCGCCCTCGCCGATTGCCTTGCGGACTGTCGTTTCCAGATTTTTGCTGTTGCCGGAAGCGCTGATCACAAGCAGCACATCGCCTTCGCGGATCGAGGGCGTCAGCACATCGCCGACAATATATGTCTCCCGTCCCATATGCATCAATCGCATTGCAAATGCCCTGGCATTCAATCCGCTTCTGCCGGTACCATGGCAAAAGATGCGCTTCGCATTCAACAGCTGCGCTTCAAAGCTTTCGACAGCTGCCGGGTCGATCAAATCGATCGCGCCGCACAGCTCATTCATGACCTGTTGCCTATACTCCAATCCCATTCTCTGGTCCTCCAACAATTTGTTTTCAATACATTTCCATCAGCAGCCGATTGCTGCTGTAAAGCCTTCTGTAGATCTCAAACAGATCCCCGTACCGCTCAACGTTCTCCCGAATCGGATGAATGATTTCATCAGAGAAATGCACGGCAGCGCGGCATCCCTCCTCGAGCGAGGCATAGTGGCCGCTGGAGACTGCGGCAGTGATCGCAGCGCCGATGCAGGCCTGCTCCGCACTCACAGTCGTGCGCACCAGACAGCCAAACATATCCGCCTGCATCTGCAGCAGGAGCCTGCTTCTGGCGCCGCCGCCAGAGCAGATCACCCATTCCGAAGTCCTGCCCGTCACGCGCTTCAGCAGCTCGAAGGAGTTTTTCATGCTGAAAATGATTCCCTCGAGCACAGCGCGCATCATGTGTTCCCTCGTATGATCGATGGTCATCCCGAAGAACATGCCCTTTGCGTTCGGATCATTGTCCGGCGCCCGCGCACCGTTCAGATACGGCAGAAATATCAATCCGTCGCTTCCGGGCCCAATCGAGGACGCCAGTTCATTCAATTCATCGAGTGTTGTGCCCCGAAAGATGTTGTTGCGCAGCCAGCTGATTCCGGCGCCGCCGCAAAGCGTAGCGCCCATCATTATCCAGAGATCACTCCTGCAATGACAGAATGTATTCGTTCGATAATCCGGATCATGCTTTGCCTGCTTCATGGCGCATGTAAAGGTGGTCGAGGTGCCGATATTTGCGACCCACGGACGATCCTCGCCGATCATCGCCGTTCCCACCTCGTGCATCAGCGTATCGCCGCCGCCGAAAGCAATGGGAATGCCCTGCGGAAACTTCGTTTCCTCCGCAATGCCTGAAGACAGCGTGCCAGCAGTGTCGATAGCCTCGTAACAGGGCGGAAACATCCCGCGCGGCAGGCCGAGCCGGTCGATGATGTTCCATGCCCATGTGCGCTTTGCCACATCAAACATGCCGCTGCTCGAAGCGTCCGAAGCCTCGCACCCAAGCTCGCCGCACATGCGATACCGGATGTAGTCCTTGATCATCACGACCTTATCCGTCCGATCGAATATCTCCGGTTCGTTGTCCCGAACCCAGATCAGCGAACTGAGGGAAAAGCCTGTGCTCAGCTTATTGAGCGCTGTAGCGGCATATTCTGCCGGTGTCACGGTCTGAAGGATGCTCTCCACTGCGCTTCCCGATCGCTGGTCTGCCCAGATCATGGCATTTCGCAGCGGTTGTCCGCTCCGGTCCAGCATGACGAGCGCGTGCATCTGTCCCGACAGACCGATGCATGCCGTCCGCCTCACCTCGTCGGGGTATTGCGCACTGAGCGTTTTCATTACGCTGAGCACCGCGTTCCACAGCTCTTCCACATCCTGCTCCGCGTACCCTGCCTTCGGCCGAAGGATTCCGTAGCCTTGCTGTGCGGAGGCGATGACTGTTCCGTTCTCCCGCATCAGCAGCATTTTTGTGCTAGAAGTACCGATATCAATTCCCGCGAAACAACGCACCCGTCATCAACTCCGGTTTTCATCTATTCTGGTGAGCATCGATTCTTCGCCTGAACGCAAGGGTCGTTTCAACGATATCCCCGCTGTTCAGGATGCCGCCGCCAACGATCAGAATGTCCGGGTTCAATTGCAGATAAGCGTCCAGACTCTTCAGGCTGATGCCCCCGGCAACGGCGGCCATCTTCCGCTTCAACGCACCCTTCAGGATGCGCAGATCCTCCAGCGGCGTACCTCCCATCGCCTGCTGATCCACGCCTGTGTGCACGGCGATGCAATCGACGCCGAGGGCTTCAAGCTCCGCTGCGCGCTTGGGAATATCTGCAACGCACAGCAGATCCGCCATCACCCGCTTGCCATAGCTGTGTACCATTTGAACGCAGTCCCGGATCGTCGCGTCATCCGTAAATGCCATGACCGTGACCCAGTCTCCGCCGGCCTTCATGAAGCCTTCCGATTCAAAAGCGCCCGCGTCCATGATTTTTGCATCGCACAGCACTTCCACATCTGGATATCGTTCCTTAAGCGCCCTGACACAGGATTCTCCATACCTCAGAATGAAAGGTGTACCGGCTTCGATGATATCGATGCCGGTATAAATCTGGTCAAGGATCGTTATGGATGTCTCCAGGCTGATTGCATCCAATGCCAGCTGCAGTTTCATCCTCTGTCCCCCTGTTATTTACTTTTCTTGAAGATCCGGGCAATGCCACCGTTGTTCTTGATGAAGTCGATATAGACCGCCAGGATGATGACGATGCCCTGTACGACATACTGCCAGGAGGTGTTGATGCCCAGCAGGTTCATGCCGTTGTTCAGAACGCCGATGATGATCGCGCCGATTGCGGTGCCCATCAGGGTTCCGCGACCGCCGCTCATGCTCGTGCCACCCAGCACGACGGCTGCGATTGCGTCCATTTCAGCGGAGGTACCCATATCCATGGTTGCCGCGAAGGTGCGGGCTGCGGAGAGGATGCCTGCAAGGGAGGCCAGGAAGCCGCTGTAAACGAAGACGAAGAAGCGGATCTTGCGAACATTCAGACCGGCGTAGCGCGCCGCGTTCTCATTGTCACCCACATGGTAGATGGAGCGGCCCATCTGCGTCTTGCCCAGAATGAACGAGGTTACCAGCAGCACCAGAATGATCAGATAGAGCTGCAGCGGAACGCCGAAGATCTGGCCCGCGCCGATGAAGGTGAAGGAGGGGTTCAGGAGGGAGATGGTCTTGGCATTCGTATAGAGTCGGGCGATGCCGCGACCGATGTTCATCGTCGCCAGCGTCACAATGAACGGCGGGATGTTGGTGGTGGAGATGATCGCGCCGTTGAGTACGCCAATCATCGTACCTGCAAGGATGCCGATCAGGATTGCCGCAGGCACGGGCAGCTTTGCCCAGGACGCCATGCCGCAGCAGAGACAGCCGGAAACAGCGATGATGGAGCCGACAGAAAGGTCGATGCCACCCAGCAGAATAACCATGGTCATGCCGCAAGCCAGGAACATGTTGATCGCAATCTGACGGGAGATGTTGAACAGGTTGGAAAGCGTGAAAAACTTATCTGTCATCAGGATCAGTGCGAGGCACATTACCAGAAGACCAATCAGAATACCAATACATCCCTTCACATTCTTGCCAAAGATACGAAGGCTTCTTTTCATTCTCTGCATTGCCACTACTCCTCTCACTTCTCCATGGTTGCGTACTTCATAATGGTTTCCTGGCTGAATTCATCGCGTTCAAGCGTACCGGTGGTATGTCCGTTGCTCATAACCACGATGCGGTCGCTCATGGCGATCAGTTCAGGCAGTTCAGAAGAGATCAGGATAACCGTCAGGCCGTCCGCGGTCAGCTGGTCGATCAGACGATAGATCTCGGTCTTTGTCTTGACGTCAATGCCTCGGGTGGGCTCGTCCATAATGAAGATGCGCTTCGTGCACAGCAACCACCGGCTCAGGAGAACCTTCTGCTGATTGCCGCCGGACAGCGCCGCGATGGGCTGCTCCAGGCTTGCGTACTTGGTTTCCATCACCTCATCGATATACTTGCGGGTGATCTCGTATTCAATATCGGGATTGTAGCGGCCATGTCTCAGAAAGCGATCCATGGAATCGATGCTGGCATTGTGCACAAGGCTCTGCACCGGGAAGATGCCCTGCAGCTTTCGGTCCTCGGTCAGCATGCCGAAGCCGAGATGGATCGCTTCGCGCACGTTTTTGATCTCGACCGGCTTGCCGTCCAGCTTGATCGTGCCGCCCTCGACCTTGCGCAGGCCGAAAATGCACTCCATCGCTTCGCTGCGTCCGGCGCCCACCAGACCGCCAAAGCCCAGCACCTCGCCCTTACGAAGCTTGAAGCTGACGTCCTTGACCATCTTGCCGGACTTCAAATGCTCGACTTCCAGAATGACCTCATCCGTGCAGTGATCGTTCTTTACATAGAAGGAAGTGAGGTCGCGGCCGACCATCAGCGCGATCAGATGATCGTGGGTGGTTTCCTTCATGTTGACCGTATCGATGTACAGGCCATCGCGCAGAACCGTGACGCGGTCTGCCACGATATCAAGCTCGCCCATGCGGTGAGAAATATATATAATGCCTACGCCGCTCGCCTTCAGCCTGCGAACCGCATCAAACAGCATATCGACTTCAGTTTCAGACAGCGAGGAGGTCGGCTCATCCATTACGATGATCTTGGCGCCGAAGGAAATCGCTCTCACGATCTCCACCATCTGTCGCTGTGCAATGTTCAGGTTGCCGATGATTTCATCCGCCCTGATGTCAAGATTGAAACCATCCAGCATTTTCTGCGCTTCCGCTTCCATCCGCGCCATATCGACCAGGCCGAGCTTCGTCTTCAGTTCGCGGCCGACGAAGATGTTTTCCGCAACCGACATGTCCAGCGAGAGCATCAGCTCCTGATGGATGATGCTGATGCCGTACTTGCGTGCGCTTTCAACATCGCGGATATGTGCTTCTTTACCTTCAATCGTAATCGTGCCGGCGTTCTTGGTGTAGACGCCACCAAGGATTTTGATCAGAGTCGATTTGCCCGCACCATTCTCTCCCAATAATGCGTGGACCTCGCCGGCCTTCAGATCAAATCGGACATTCTGAAGAACCTTTACATCTGCAAAGCTCTTGTCAATGCCCTCCATTTGCAAAAGAACACTCACGGGCTTCCTCCTTTAGACAGTTCCGTCATGTGTATCGTACAGATTGAAGCGGATACCGGCCGGAATAGCCGGCATCCGCTTCGTTATAACCCTGGCTTCAAACCACTGGTTACAATTGCCGATTATTGATATCCCTTGCCGGAGTAATCAGCAACGTTGGTCTCGTCGATGCGGTATGCATCAACCTCGACGGTGAAGGGATCGACAACGCCATTGGCCTCGTAGTCGAGGTATGCCTGATAGCAGGCAGCGCCGATCTTCTTGGGGGACTGGGCAGCAGTCATGCGATACATGCCGCCGGGGATGATGTCCATAACTTCCTGCATGCCGTCAACGCCGTAGATCTTGACATCCTTGCCGGCCACGGTGCAGGCCGCGTATGCGCCCAGACCGCACTGGTCGTTGATGCAGAAGATCGCGTCGAGGTCATAGGACTGCAGAAGGTCGGAAACGACCTGCTGGCCGCCCTCGAGGTTTGCGGAAGCATCCATGGTCACGAGAACGTTGATGCCCTTGTCAGCCACGGTGTCCAGGAAGCCCGCCTCGCGGTCGTTGCAGGCGCCGTTCACGGGGTAGTTCAGGATGGCGATGTTCGCGCCGTTCGGGAAGTCCTCCAGCATGGCTTCGCCGCACAGCTGGCCAGCCTGATAGTTGTTGGTTGCCACGAAACCGACGGTCAGGTCAGTCGCGGTGACGCCAGCGTCGAAAACGATGACCGGGATGCCTGCGTCCGCCAGCAGCTGCAGAGCGGGAGTGATGGCGTCCTTGTCAACAGGATTCAGGAACACTGCGGAAACGCCCTGGGTGATGAAGTCTTCAACGATCTGAATCTGCTTCTCATTGTCCTGCTCAGCGTCGTAAACGATCACGCTGTTGCCATCTGCCTCGGCGGCAGTCTTAATGCCATCGCCGATGACCTCAAAGAACTCGGATGCGCACCAGTAGGTGACGCCGAAAACCTTGCCCTCTGCCAGGGCGAAGCTGCTCATGCAGGCCAGTGCAAGAGCGAGTACCAGGACCAGACCAAGAATACGCTTTGTCATGTTCAGTTACCCCTTTTCTTTTTTTATATTGACCCTTCGCATTGACCCCATCCTCCTGAGGCTGACCCGAACCAGCGGATCAGCTCTCATCGGGATGGAAACCCATGCTCCAGGCAATATTCTCAGGTTTTGCAGCGCGCTGCAGCTGTGCCTTCTCCATCAATCGGAGGTTCTCCACAGAGGATTTCCGACTCCAGTCGAACGGCTTTTCGAGGAATGCGTCAATGATCATTTTCGCATACTCGAACCCCACCACCCGGCAGCCGAGGCAGAGGATCTGTGCGTTCAGGCTCAAGCGCGCCATCTTTGCGGTATACGGATCCGATGCGTGCGCCGCCCGTATGCCCCAGTAGGTATTCGCCACCGTGCTGAAGCCCAGGCCCGTTCCGCAGATGAAGATGCCCAGTCTGCACTTATCCTCCTGGATTCCGCCGCACATTGCGTCCGCAGTCTCCAGAAAGGTTCCGTTTCCGGACGCCTCGTCCTTCACCGGATCGATCACGACCTCCATTCCCCTGGAGATCAGGTACGCACGGATCTGTTCCTTCATCTGGAAGCCCACATGGTCGCAGCCCAGCGCAATCTTATTGTAATCCATTTCTGCAATTTCCTCAGCAATCCGCACTGCAGGACACGATGGTTTCGATTGCTCTCAGGTACCTGAGACCGAATTCAACGATCTCGCCCGGAGTCTCACGGAACCTGCGGGTCAGGAAGGTCAGCGGAGCGGTTACATCCAGCGTCTGCGGATTGAAGGTCTCAATGCAGCCGGCGCCCTTGTAGTCAATCTTCTTCAGCGCCTTGAATACGTCGATCCACGGGACATGACCCATGCCGGGAGCGCCGCGGTTGCTGTCCACCAGATGCATGTGGGCCAGCTTATCGCCGCAGGTCAAGATTGCTTCGGCAAAGTCCGCCTCTTCGATATTCATATGGAAGGTGTCCAAATGCACCTTCAGGTTGGGCACGTTTACGATGGAGATCATTTCCATCGCCTGCGCCGCCGTGTTGATGAAGTGGGATTCAAAGCGCTTTACGGGCTCCATCGCCACATCAATGCCCCTGTCTGCGGCATAGGCGCAGATCTCATGCAGGTATTCGGCGCACATCTCTGTTTCCTCCGCCGTGCGCAGGCCAGTTCCGTGATAGCCCGAGGCACAGTAGTTGACGCCGCCCGTGAGCGGTGCGCCCAGCTCCACGGTCACATCGATCAGCTTCTTCAGAAAACGCTTCGCCGCTTCGCGCTCCTCCTTCACGGGGGAGATCGGATTGCAGCTCAACGGCAAAGCCGTGGATGTTACGGAATCAATCCCGTGCTTCCGGAGCAGTTCCGCGGCTTCCTGCGCCGGGAATACAAAGGGATCGTTGATGGAAAAATCGATTACCTGCGCGCCGAGCTCCTTCGATTCAGCGATGCATCCCAGATGCTTCTCTTCAAAGGTACAAGCCCAAAGCCAGGTATCTACGCCAAGTCTGAACATACGCCCTATTCCTCCTCTTTGCTGCCGGTATTCACCAGAACACCGTTTTCGTTGAACATATCGATCACCGACTGCGGACATTTGGAGTCCGTATATACGGCGTATACATCCTTCACGGGGAAGAGGCTCACCATTCCCTGACGGGAGAATTTTGAAGAATCTGTCAGCACAACGGTCTTGCGCGCGCGGCTTTTCATCTCGCGCATGACATTTGCGGTCTCAAGTCTGTCGGCGGTAAAATCGCCGTGGGGAGTTATGCCGTCCGTACCGGTGAAAAAAATGTTCACATAGAATCTGGAGATGGCCTCTGAGGTGAGCGGGCCCACCGTGACCATATGCTCCATGAGCATCGATCCGCCCAGCAGGATCACCTGATTGTTCGCCGCCGGACGGATGTGGTTGGCGATGAACACAGAATGGGTGATGATTGTGACGTTCTTTCTCTGGCGAACGATCTCCTCCGCCAGCAGCGCGCAGCAGGAGCCCGATTCCAGCATGACATTGTCGCCGTCCTCCACCAGCTCCACTGCCCTTCGCGCGATGTCCAGCTTCTCACTGTAGTGAACAAACAGACGGTTTTGCGTATTGTACTGCGCATTCAGCAGCGCATATCCGTACTGCCTTTTGATCAGTCCGTGCGATTCCATCGCAGCCAGATCCTTGCGGATGGTTACCTGCGACACATCGATCATTTCAGCCAGCCGTCCAACTTCGATCTTCTGTTCATCAGAAATGATCTGAAGTATTTTCAGCTGCCTTTCGTTCATGCTCACGCAAAGCCTCCCTTCGTCCGCTCGTCATCACAAATCAAAAGCAAATTAAGTTTCATTTTGCCGTCTATTGATTACAATTGATATTATAGCTTGTCGCAATACATTTGTCAATATGGTCTTTGTCACATTCAACAATTCTGCCATGCATACAGAAATATGTGCCGGATTTTATGCAATTTATCCACAGCATCGCCTGTCAATTTTGTGTAGCTATTGAGTGCTCAAAGCAGCGGGATATATTGACTTATCACTGCATTCGTGGTATCATTTTACTGAAATAATGAGATCAATCGTAATCGAAAATGCTTTCGTTTTAAACGCAAGAACTAAGGAGGGTTTCATTTGATTTGTATCGCTCCGTCACTATTTGCCGCAGATCCACTGAGGCTCGCGGATGAGGCCGAGAGCATCCGCGCCTCCGGCTCAGATATGCTTCATTTCGATATTCTGGATGGTCACTTCGTTCCGAATCTCTCCTTCGGAGTGAACACGCTGGCGGCGCTGAAGGGCTATCCGCTGCCCATCGATGTGCATCTCATCATGGACAATCCGGAAAAGTATATAGAAGAATGCGCGCAGGCCGGCGCCGATACGATCACCGTGCACGCGGAAGCCACGCCGCATCTGCACCGCCTGCTTCAGACCATCCGTCAGGCTGGCGCAAAGGCGGGCGTTGCGATTAATCCTGCCACCCCCATCAGCGTTCTGGATTATATAATGGAAGACATTGACAACGTTCTGATCATGGGCATCAATCCCGGCTGCACGATGCAGAGCCTGATTCCCTCCACCCTGGGGAAGGTTCGCGATGTGCGCGCCCGGATCAATGCCGCGAAGCTTCCGATCACCATTGAAGTGGACGGCGGCATGGACCCGGGCTCCTGTCTCCCCTACATACAGGCCGGCGTGGATATCATTGTCCTGGGAAGATCGTTCTTCAACAGCGCCGACCGCAGACAATTGATCGCCGATCTGCACGCCATGTGCTGAGCATCCCTCTTCTGTCCCGTCTTGTAAAGGAGCATGAATATGAAATACATCATTGGTCTGGATATCGGTACTTCCGGCGCGAAGTGCATTCTCATTGACACAAACGGAACCGTCGTCGCTTCTGCAACCAAGGGCTACCCGCTGTACACCCCGCGTCCGGGCTGGGCAGAACAGAATCCCGAGGATTGGTGGCAGGCCGTTGTCGAGGGACTGAAGGACATCCTGTCAACAGCGGAAATTGACGTCTCGGATATCGTGGGCGTGGGTTTCTCCGGACAGATGCACGGCCTTGTTGCGCTGGATGAGAACGACCAGGTGATTCGTCCCTCCATTCTCTGGTGCGATCAGCGCACCCAGAAGCAGTGCGACTGGATCACAGAGCAGGCCGGTGGTCGCGAAGCGCTGCTCGCTTACACGAACAACCCCATGCTTACCGGCTATACCGGCGGTAAGATCCTCTGGCTCCGCGAGGTGGAGCCTGAAAACTTCGCCCGCATGAAGAGCTTCCTTTGTCCCAAGGATTACATCCGCTTCCGCATGACCGGAAAAAAGCTGATGGATGTATCGGACGCTTCCGGCACAAGTCTTTTCGATACCCGCAACCGCGTCTGGGCGACCGAGCTGATCACCAAGGTCGCAGGACTGGACATGAGCATCTTCCCGGACGTGGTTGAATCCACCGCTTACGCGGGCGCAGTCACGGAGGAGGTCGCCGCCCTCACCGGTCTGCCGGCAGGACTCGCCTGCTACGCGGGCGGCGGTGATGCTGTCGTTCAGGCGACCGGCTCGGGTCTGGTTCAGCCCGGCATCCTGGGCGTCGTCATCGGCACCTCCGGCAATGTATCCATGGGTATCAATCATTACGAGGACAATCCCAACGGCGATTTGCAGATGTACTGTGCCAACGAGCCCGGCGCGTGGATCGCCATCGGCGGCACGCTCTCCGCCGGTGGTTCCTACCGTTGGTATCGCGATACCCTTTGTGAAAATGCGCAGGCAGAAGCGAGAGAAACCAACGTCAATATCTATGACGTCATGGGCAAACAGGCGGAGGCCTCCGTTCCCGGCGCGCACGGCGTGGTATTCGCGCCCTATCTCACCGGTGAACGCTGTCCCTATCCGGATGCAAACGCGCGCGGCTGTTTCTATGGCCTCAGCCTCACCACCACGCGCGCCGATATGACCCGCGCGGTGATGGAAGGCATCACCTTCTCCCTGAATCAGATCATTGAGATCTTCCGCAATTTTGCCGATAACACAAAGATCTACGCTTCCGGCGGCGGCGCTGCAAGCAAGTTCTGGCGCCAGATTCAGGCGGATGTATTCCAGCTGCCTGTCTATACGATGTCCGCCGCAAGTGAAGGCGGAGCCTACGGCGCAGCGCTGATCGCCGGAACGGGCGCGGGACTCTGGAAGAACCTCACCGAGGCGACGAGCGTGCTGAAGGAAGAGACGCTCGTGGAGCCATCCGCAGTCATCCCGGAGGGCTACGCCAAGAGCTACAGCATCTACAAGCAACTGTATCCGTCGCTCAAGCCCGTCTACGATCAGGGTGCGGAATTCGGCTACTGATAACAACAGGGAAGGGCAAGGTACGCATCCTGCTCTCAGCTTTTCAAAAGAGTCTTTTTGAAAAGCTGGTGGACGGGGGAGTATCTCCCCCGCCACTGCCACCCCTACCAGTCTCCGCTAAAATCCCGAAGGATTTCCGGGCGCGGAGACTGCAAAGAATCGATTTTTCCTCTGGAAAAAATTTTCCGCCGTAAAAATCGCCCGCCCCCGGCGTACACGCCGC
>JAUNNK010000221.1 GCA_030537335.1 Clostridia bacterium
GAGAACGTGTACTTCGGCAAGCCCAGCGGCCTGCTGGATCAGTCGGCCAGCGCCGTGGGCGGACTGGTGGCCATGGACTTTGCCCCGGCGATCGCCGATGTGGAGGCCATCAACTACGACTTCGGCAAGAAGGGCTACGCCGTGTGCGTGGTCTCCGTGGGCGGCGAGCATGGCAATCTGACCGACGCCTACGCCTCCATTCCGCTGGAGATGAAGCAGGTGGCGAAGCTGATGGGTGCGGAGCTGCTGGAGAAGATCACCCCCGAGGAGCTGGAAAGCGCGCTGCCGAAGCTGAAGAACAAGGTCTCCGACCGCGCGATTCTGCGCGCCTTCCACTATGTGGACGAGACCCGCCGCGCAGCAGACGCCGCGCAGGCGCTGAAGAACGACGACCTGAACGCCTTCTTTGCAGACGTGATCGCCTCCGGCGAGAGCAGCTGGAAGCTTCTGCAGAACCTGCACGTGGAGTCCAGCGACAACCAGGAGATGCCCCTTGCGCTGGAGATGAGCCGCCGCATGCTGCAGGGACGCGGCGCGTGGCGCATCCACGGCGGCGGATTCGCAGGCACCATCCTGGCCTTCGTGCCCAACGACCTGGTGGAGAAGTACAGCGCAGCCATGGACGCGGTGTTCGGCGAACACGCCACCACGGTGCTGAGCATCCGTCCGGAGGGCGTGGTCTGCATCAAGTAATTCATACGTAAGGAACGAAGCATTCATATGAAGTATCTGACCCATTCGGAGGCCGACACCCTGCGCTTTGCGGGAAGGCTGGCTGATATGCTGCGACCCGGGGACGCTGTGCTCTTGCACGGCGACCTGGGCGCGGGTAAATCCGTGTTTGCACGGGGCGTGGCGCGAGCTCTGGGGATCACCGGCGCCATGCCCAGCCCCACCTTCACGCTGCTGATCCCCTACGAGGGGAAGCAGAAGCTCTACCACTTCGACCTCTACCGCCTGAACGACCCGGAGGAATTCTACGCCGCAGGTCTGGACGAGTTCATCGGCGGCGACGGCATCGCGCTGATCGAGTGGCCGGAGATGGCCGAGATCGACCCGGAACCTGCGCTGCACGTGACCATCGCCCGCAGCGACGGCGACGAGCAGCAGCGCATCATTGTGCTGGAGAACCGGGGCGTATCCTGTCTGGACGAATCCGCGCTTGCAGAATGGAGGATGAGGGAATGAGGATCGTTGGAATCGACGCCTCCGGCCCGGTGGCGAGCTGCGCTGTGCTGATCGACGGCGAGGTGGTGCAGCTCATCGCGATGAACCAGGGGCTGACCCACTCGGAGACCATCATGCCGGCGCTGGACGCGTGCATGTCCGCCGCAGGGCTGCGCTGCGATCAGGTGGACTGCTTTGTTTCGGTTGCGGGCCCCGGCTCCACCGGTGTGCGCATCGGCGTGTGCGCGGTCAAGGGGCTGGCCCACGCATGGAACAAGCCCTGCGCCCGCATCGATGCGCTGGAGGCGCTGGCGATGAACTACCAGGGCTTCGACGGCATCGCCTGCCCCATTCTGGACGCGCGTCGCGGTCAGGTGTACTGTGCGGCCTTCGACATGAAGGACGGCCTGCCCGTGCGGGTGCTGGAGGATGCGGCCATCGATCTGACGGAATTCCTCGGGAAGCTTCCGGGGGATCGCCGCCTGGTGTTCCTGGGCGACGGCCTGCGTGTGCACGCGGCGAAGATCCGCGAAATTCTGCCCAAGGCGCTGATCGCACCGGCGAACCTGCGCCAGTTGCGCGCGGACGCGGCCTGCCTGCTGGCGGAAGCGCATCCGGAGGAGTGGATGGAGGCGCGCAAGCTTACGCCCATCTATTTGCGCCTGCCCCAGGCCGAGCGGGAGCGCAATCAGCGCCTTGCGGCCAATGCGCAGAAATAAGCATGTTAAGAGGAAGATATGAGCGAGATTACCGTTGGACTGATGACCCTGGACGACGTGGACGCGGTGCATGAGATTGAGACAGCCTGCTTCAAGACGCCCTGGTCAAAGGAATCCTTCCGCCACGAGGTGACGGAGAACGCCTGTGCGCGCTACGTGGTGCTGCGGGAGGACGGGCGCGCCATCGCCTACGCGGGTGTGTGGTTCATCCTGGACGAGGCCCACATCACCAACATCGCCGTGCACCCCGAGAGGCGTGGCCTGGGCTACGGCGAGCGCGTGACCCGGGAGATGATCCAGCTGGCCGCAGACAGCGGCATGAACTGGATGACGCTGGAAGTGCGCCGCAGCAACAAGATCGCCCAGAACCTGTACCACAAGCTGGGCTTCATCGACGTGGGCTACCGCAAGCGCTACTACGAAAATAGCGAGGATGCGCTGATTATGGCGCTGGAACAGCTCCCCGAGGGGCATCCGGAGAACGATCCGATGCTGGTCG
>JAUNNK010000073.1 GCA_030537335.1 Clostridia bacterium
CCCACCGCAGAGCCGACGCTGGAGCCCACCGCCGAACCGACCATGGAGGCCGTCGTTGACGCGACGCTGGAGCCCACCATCGAGCCGACGCCGGAGCACGCCGTTGACGTGTCTCCGGAGCCTGCCGATGGGCAGAGCGAGAAATCCGCTGCCGAACCGGGCGCGGAGCCCACGCCCCTTCCGGAACCCGGCGCCATCGGAAAGCTGATTGAGATCGAGCCGGCGCTGGAGCTGGAGCCGTCCGGCGACGTATGGATGATTCCGCTTGCGGAAGGCCAGCGGACGGTTGAATTCAAGTGGGATGCGCCCAAGTCCGCTTCCAAATACCTGGTTTACACCCAGAAGCAGGACGGCAAGAATAAGCTTGAGCTGATCGGCCAGACCACCGATACGGAGATCGAACTGAATGTATCGGATTACGCGGACGGACGCTATACGCTCTTCGTGGGCGTGGTGCTGGAAGACGGCAGCGTTTCCTGGGCGGCAGCGCAGTTCGAACTGATTGCCTACGTCGCTCCCACCGCCGATCCGGCTGAGGAACCCGCCGACGAAGCGGCCGTGGAGCCCTCTGCCGAGCCCAGCGAGGAGCCCGTAGACGAGCCCAGCCAGGGGCCCATAGACGAGCCTGCTGAGGAAGAGGCTGCCTGAGCCTTCCCGGATGACAACGCAATATGAAACACTTCTTTTCGACCCATGCAGGAAGAGCTTCGGCTCTTCCTGCTGTTCTGATTCTTTTGGCATTCCTGCTGTGTGCGCCCTGCGGCGCTGCGGAGGCGGTCACCGTCTGCATCCTGGACTCCGGCTGCAATGACAATCACACTGTGGGGGAGAGTTTCCTGGGGGCCTCCGACGCGCTCACGGATTCCGTCGGCCACGGCACGCGCATCTGTTCGCTGATTCGCGAGGGCGCGCCCGAGGCGAACGTCGTCATGCTCAAGTGCTTTGATGCGCAGGATAGCGTGAACGAAAAGACCATTGTGGCCGCGCTGTACGCCGCCGTGGATACCTATCGCGCCGACGTCATCAACATGAGCTGGACGCTGGCGGACGAGAGCGAAGCCCTGCGCGAAGCCATACTCCATGCCTATGACAGCGGCGCCGTCCTCGTGGCCTGCGCCGGCAACCTGAGCCTGAGCACCGGACTGGGCGCCGTCGCCTATCCCGCCGCGTGGGATGAGGTGATCGGCGTCGCGGGCGTCGATCTGAGCGCGCAGGGGGAGCCTCAGACCAGCCTGTGGTATCTCTACGGGGAAGCCGTCGATTTCTGTGCCCGCAGCGATTGCGGCGATGAAAAGGGCGCCTCCTATGCCACCGCCCGCGTATCCGGCCTGGTCGCCGCCGCCCTTCAGAGCGGCGTGGAAAAGACGCAGATTCCTGAATACCTCGCGGAGATGGCGCAGGATATGGGGGAGCCCGGCTTCGATGACCGCTACGGCTGGGGCTATCTGGCAATCCCCTGATCCCAACACGGCAGCGCCAGGGAGCAGAACGTCCCCCGTAAACAATCGAGGGAAAACCTCCAATACTCGTAAAAACGCAATGCTTGCGTGCCCATATGGAGCATATAAAATCAAATCCGAACCGCTTCCGGTTCGGATTTGAATGCCTCTGGCGAAGCATAGGGTTTCGCGCCTGTGTACCCTTCCAAATCCCCTCTGCGCACAAAAAAACCACTCAGCCTCCGACTGAGTGGTAATCTGGTGGAGCATAGGGGATTCGAACCCCTGACCTCAACGATGCGAACGTTGCGCGCTACCAACTGTGCTAATGCCCCGCGTATGATCGGTGGTTTTGTGCAGACCTCCGTTGAAACTGCTTCGCGGAATTGCACCGCGCGGACGCAGCGGGAACCGTCGCTCCACATGCCGTAGACCGTCCTTACTTGCAAGATTACTGTTCGAACCAAACTTGCAGAGCATATTATACCACGCCCCATGGGAGAATGCAAGGGTTGTTTTTGTAAATTTATCGAAGATTGCATGATTTTCCCTGGCAAAACTTGACGGCGGGGAGTTCTTGACAGGCTCACGTTTCTGTCATAAAATAAACTCAGGATATTACTGCTTGTACGAGGTTGAGAACCGGATGATTCGACGAATCGGGCAATTCATATGCGCGCTGCTGCTGTGTCTCGCAGCCGGACTGCTTCCGGCGAACGGGGCGGGGCCGCTTATTGTGCCCGCAGCGCTGGCGGAGGAAGCGCCGCTGCTGGAGATCCAGGCGAGCGCCAAGCCCGACGAGCTGGTGGAGCCGGGCGACGTGACGCTGAGCTTCACCATCGCAAACGCATCGGAGCGCGACGCGCAGAATGTGTACCTCTCCTCCTCGGATGGCCTGCTCTCCGAGCCCATCGGCCAGATCGGCGCGGGGGAGAGCCAGATCTTCACGCGCAGCCACAGCGTGACCCAGGCGGAGCTGGACGCGGGAGAAATTACCTATATTATCAGCCACGACGACCCGCTGGATCCGGAGCGCAAGGTGAACTACACTGTGCACGCCTCCATCCGCCAGAGCGACAAGCGGCCGCAGGTGGAGTTCACCCGGCAGTTCTCCAATTCCTGCTTTGAGGCGGGCGACACCGTGACCATCCTCTACCGCGTGCGCAACAGCGGCAACGTGGCGGTCAATTCCCTGCGGGTGGAGGATGCGCTGGGCGACTTCACTGGGCGCGTGGAGCTGCTGGACGTGGGCGAGAGTCGCACGCTCATCAGCCGCGTGACCCTAAGCGAGGAGGCCGTCTCCGTGCCCACGCTCAGCTACGCGGTCAATGCGCTGGACGGCGCGCTCTTTACGCAGACCCTCAGCGAGGCGACGCTGCGTCTGGCGCAGCCGCGCATCAGCGCCCAGCTGTCGGCGGACTACTCCCCCTTCTCCGAAAGCACCGCCGAGGTGGTGGTTCTATTGGAGAACGCGGGCGACGCGGACTACATGAACCTCTGCATCACAGACGACGTATACGGCGGCGTGATCGCCGACGAGGTGCAGCTGCCTGCGGGTTCGGAGCCCATCGCGATCAGCCGCAGCTATCCGGTGCGCGGCGACGGAAGCTTCCGCTGGCGGGTGACCGGCATGAGCGCAACCGGCAGCCACGTGGACTTCCTGACCAACAGCGTGACCCTTGCGCCTCGTGAGATCGGTGTGCTTGCGGACGTGCAGCTCCAGGCCACGGTCGCGACCCCGCGCATTCGCCGCGCCGGAACGGTGACGGTGCAGCTGCGCATCGAGAACGCAGGCGACGCGGACGTGACCGATCTGCTGCTCAGCGAGGAGAGTCTGGGCGAGCTGCGCACCTTCGCCATCGTGCCCGCAGGCGGCGCGATCGACTGCGCGGTGGAGCTGGATGTGCGCGAGAGCAGCCAATACCGCTTCCATGTGCAGTACACCGACGCGGAGGGCTGGCAGGGCGGCGCGGACAGCGAAGCTGTGGAGATCGCCATTGCCCCGGACGGCGTGCTGCCGGAGGGCGCGAAGCCCAGCTTCATCGAGTTCACTGGCAGCTCCATCAAGATCGGCGGCAGCGCGCTGTTCGGCGTGCTGATGATCGCCGGCTGCGTGACGCTGGTGGTGCTGATCGTGATTCTGGCGGTGGCCTCCCACCGGGCGCGCGTCCAGCGGCAGCTGCGCATCGCAGAGGAGAAGGTCAAGCGCAAGGAGAGCGTGGGCAAGTCCCGCAAGAACGGCAAGCGTCCCGCGAAGCCGGACGCGAAAAAGACGGACAAGGACGGCAAATAAGGTGTTTCAGGGTTACAGCAACGAGACCATCGAATTCTTTCTGGCCATACGCTTCAACAACAACCGGCCCTTCTTTCTGGAGAACCGGGACTGGTACCTGCGCGCGGTGCGGGAGCCCAGCATCGCGCTGGCGGAGGCGCTCGCGCCCGTCGCGGAGGACATCGACCCCGATCTGGAGCGCAGGCCCCACCGGGTGGTCTCCCGCATCAACCGGGACATCCGCTTTGCACGGGACAAGTCGCCCTACCGCGACTACGTGTGGCTGGCCTTCCGCCGCCCCGGAGAGGATCGCGGGCGCAGCCTGGGACTGTACTTCGACATCGGCGACGGGGGCGCAAGCTACGGCATGGGCTTCTACCGGGAGAACCGGGGCCTGATGGACGCGCTGCGTCGTCGCATGGAGCTCTCTCCCGACGAGGTGCTGGGCGTGTGCGCGCCGGTGCTTTCTGAGTTCACGCTCTATTCCGAGCCGAACAGGCGCATGAAGGTTCCGGAGAGCATCCCGGAGGCGCTGCGGCCATGGTACGCGGCCAAGGGCTTCTACTTCGAGAAGGCCATCACGGACTTCGACCTGATCTTCTCCCCTGCGCTTGCGGAGGAGGTCAAGGCGGGATTTCAGCGGCTGAAGCCGCTCTATCGGTATCTGCTCAATTTGCAGCCCGGCGAGGATTGAGCCGGGTCCAGGCCCCGACGCATGTGGGCCGAAACAACAAAGGGGGTATTTATGCGTTCCAACCTATCTGACTGGCTGAAGCTGCGCAGCGGCTCCGACATCCGCGGCAATGCCGAGCAGCTCACCGACGACTTTGCCGAGCGCATCGGCTACGTGTTCGCGCGCTGGGTCGCGCGCAAGTACGGCACCACCACCGACAAGCTCAAGCTGGCCGTGGGCCACGACTCCCGATCCTCCGGGCCGCGCCTGAAGGAGGCGCTGATTCAGGGCATGAAGGCAGCGGACTGCGACGTGTTGGACTGTGGTCTGTGCACCACGCCCGCGATGTTCATGATCTGCGTGGAGGAATCCCTGCGGGCCAACGGCTCCATCATGATCACCGCCAGCCACCATCCCTCGGAGAAAAACGGCTTCAAGTTCATCACCCGCGACGGCGGGCTGGATTCCGCCAGCGTCCGTGAGCTGATCGAGGCCGCCGCGGAGGTGGAGATTCCCGATCCGCTGGTCAAGGAGGTGGACTTCCTCTCGACCTACACCGCCTCCCTTGCCGCCATGGTGCGCAAGCGCCTGAACGACGAGAGCCTGAGGCCGCTGCTGGGTCTGCACGTGGTTGTAGACGCGGGCAACGGCGCGGGCGGCTTCTACGCGCGCTTCCTGGAGGAGCTGGGCGCGGAGATCGAGGGCAGTCAGTTCCTCGACCCCGACGGCAGCTTTCCTAACCACATCCCCAACCCCGAGGACGCCGCCGCCATGGCCTCTCTGTCAAAGGCTGTGCTGGAGAACCGCGCCGATCTGGGCGTGATCTTCGACGCGGACTGCGACCGCGCGGCCATCGTGGATCAGAACGGCAAGGCCATCAACCGCAACCGGCTGATCGCGCTGATCGCCGCCATCCTGCTGGAGGAGCACCCTGGGGCAACCTTCGTCACCGACAGCGTGACCAGCTCGGGCCTCAACCAGTTCATCACCGAGTGGGGCGGCACCCACTATCGCTTCAAGCGCGGCTACCGCAACGTGATCGACGAGGCCATCCGCCTGAACGACGAGGGCATCGACTGCCCGCTGGCCATCGAAACCAGCGGCCATGCGGCGCTGCGGGAGAACTACTTCCTGGACGACGGCATGTATCTGGTCACGCGGCTGATCTGCGAGGCCCTGCGCCGCAAGCGGGAGGGCGAGACGCTGTCCTCCCTCATCGACGAACTCCAGGAGCCGGTGGAGAGCGTGGAGCTGCGCCTGCCCATTTTGGATCAGGAGGACTTCCGTGCGGCGGGCCAGGAGGTCATAGAGGCCATCCTCAGCCACACGCTGGACAACCCCGAGTGGCAGCTGGCCCCGGACAACCGCGAGGGCGTGCGCATCAGCTTCAATCTGGACGGCGGCGTGAACAATGCCTGGTTCCTGCTGCGGCTGTCGGTGCACGATCCCGTGATGCCGCTGAACGCCGAGAGCGACGTGCCCGGTGGCGTCAAGCGCATGCTGGGCGAGTTGTGCGCGCTGCTGGAGGGCGTGGAGACCCTGGATCTGCGTCCGCTGCGGGCCGCAATCGGAAAATAAACTGCACAAAAGTCTTGAATTTCGAGAAAAAAACCTGTGAAGGAACTTTTCCAAAGTTTCACAATATGGTATAATGTCAATCAGGAAGGTTCCCCCTGCGGGAATTCCGCGCCGCCGCATCCATGGGCGCTGGCGGCATGAAGCGTATCTATTTACCATCGCTTACAATACACAGACAGGAGATGCATAACCATGAATCATGAACAGTTGGTCGTCAATGCCATCCGCATCCTTTCCGCCGAGGCAGTTCAGAAGGCGAATTCCGGCCATCCCGGAATGCCCATGGGCTCCGCACCGGCCGCCTATGCCGTCTGGGGCAAGCAGATGAAGCACAACCCCGCCGATCCCAAGTGGACCGACCGCGACCGCTTCGTGCTCTCCTCCGGCCACGGCTCCATGCTGATGTACAGCCTTCTGCACCTGTTCGGATACGGCCTGACCATTGAGGACCTCAAGCAGTTCCGCCAGTTCGGCTCCAAGACCCCCGGCCATCCGGAGTATGGCCACACCGTCGGCGTTGAAACCACCACCGGCCCCCTGGGCCAGGGCATCGCGAATGCGGTCGGCATGGCCATGGCGGAAAAGCATCTGGCCGCCAAGTTCAACCGCGAGGGCTTCCCGGTGGTCGACCACTACACCTACTGCATCCTGGGCGATGGCTGCATGATGGAGGGTATCTCTCACGAGGCATGCTCCCTGGCCGGCACCCTCAAGCTGAATAAGCTGATCGCGCTCTACGATGACAACGAGATCTCCATCGAGGGCAACACCGACATCGCTTTCCGCGAGGACGTGCCCGCGCGCTTCCGCGCCTACGGCTGGAACGTGATCGACGTGAAGGAAGGCAATTGCTGGAATCAGGTCAACTCCGCCATCACCATCGCCAAGAAGAGCGACAAGCCCACCCTGATCGTGTGCCACACCGCCATCGGCTACGGCTCTCCGAAGCAGGGCCAGGCGGCTTCCCATGGCGAACCTCTGGGCGAGGAGAACATCAAGCTGACCAAGCAGGCCCTCGGCTGGCCCTGCGAGGAGCCCTTCGGCGTTCCCCAGGAGGTCTATGACTGCACCGCCGAGACCGCACAGCGCGGCGCGGCTGCCCAGCAGGCCTGGAACGACATGATGGCCGAGTACGCCAAGGCCTATCCCGAGCTGAAGGCCGAGTTCGACAAGTGGATGAGCGACGAGCTCCCGGATCTGAGCAAGTGCGACGATCTGTTCGCCTTTGAAAAGGGCGGCGCGACCCGCGCTTCCGGCGGCGAGGTGCTCAACCGCCTGACCAAGTACGTGCCGAATCTGTTCGGCGGCTCCGCCGACCTGGCTCCCTCCAACAAGAGCTACATGAAGGGCAAGGGCGATTTCTCTGCCGAGACTCCCGAAGGCGACAACATCCACTTCGGCGTCCGCGAGCACGCCATGGCGGCCATCTGCAACGGTATCCGTCTGCACGGCGGCCTGCGCTCCTATTGCGCCACCTTCTTTGTATTCTCTGACTACATGAAGAACGCCATGCGCATGAGCTCCATCATGAACCTGGGCGTTCCCTACATGCTCACCCACGACTCCATCGGCGTCGGTGAGGATGGCCCGACCCATCAGCCGATCGAGCACCTGGCCGGCTTGCGCGCCGTTCCGGGCCTGATCGTGTTCCGTCCGGCAGACAGCAAGGAAGTTGCCGCCGGCTGGATCGCCGCAATGACCGAGAACCATCCCGTGGCCCTGGTGCTCACCCGCCAGAACCTGCCGCTCTACGAGAACAGCGGCGTGAATGCCCTCAAGGGCGGCTACATCATCTCTGATTGCGAGAAGGCCACCCCCGACGTGCTGCTGATGGCCTCCGGCTCCGAGGTGGAGCAGTGCATCGGCGCACAGGCACAGCTGAAGGCCGAGGGCATCGACGCCCGCGTCATCTCCATGCCGTCCTTCGAGCTGTTTGAGGCCCAGTCCGACGAGTACAAGGAGTCCGTCATGCCCGCAGCCGTGCGCGCCCGCGTGGCCGTGGAAGCTGCCGCGAGCTTCGGCTGGCACAAGTACGTCGGCCTGGACGGCGCGACCGTCACCCTGGACCACTTCGGCGCATCCGCTCCGGCAGGCCTGCTCTTCAAGGAGTACGGCTTCACCGCCGAGAACGTCGCCGCCACCGCCAAGAAGGTGCTGGGCAAGTAAGCTCACGCCCTCCGGCAGAGCTGTCCTCCGCAGCCATTGAACCGTTGCGCGTCGGGAGGACGGCAAAAAGGAAATACTTTTCCCGGTCAGCAGCTTTATGCTGCTGACCGCTTTTCTTTGTCCAGCGCAGTCCTGCCGCCCGGATCGCGCCGCGCGCCGGATCCGAAAATGCCCGCTTCCTGGCCTCCAGGATGGCTCCGCAACCCAAAAAGAAACTGCCGGATTCGCTTCACTGCTCGTGAAACAAATCCGGCAGAGGAATTGTCCGCAAGGCCGTCCGGCTTCCAGAGGATAAGCAGATCGACGACCTGTGTCCGCTGCGCTCGGTGGTTGCCATGCGCTGGTTGCCAGAGGAATATCGGGCGTGGATGGCGGCTTTCGTTTTGATTCTCTCCGGGATCTTACCAGTCGTCCAGCTCGTTTTCTCTGACAAAACGGTCGTATTGCCATTCGGGGCCGTCAAACAGCAATTGCAACAGCGCCTGCTGCAATTCTGCCTTTTTCATATGAAGCACATGTTCGCTCACCCGATCATACAATGCTTCTTTCCGTTTTTCCGCTTCCTCCTGAGCGACAATCGCCTCCGTGTAGAATCTTTCGGCCTGATCAGGAAAAACAGTAAAGTATGTGGCAACAATATGCTTGCAGATGATGCGCCTTCCATCGGCATGGGGGCAGCTGCACTTCGATTTTCGCGGATGGTCGGCATGGAGCTCGACGGAATAAGCCCTGCCTGAACTCCCCGCAACCCTTGCGGAATAGACGCCTGCTGCGGTCTCTGAAAAGCAGATGACCTTTTGCTCCCTGTAATAATCATACCCTCTCGAAGCAGATGCGATGCTTGCACATTCAAGAATTCCCATTCTGTCACCTCAAACACTTTCCGTCTGTGGTCGGCCTTTTCACATGTACCGGAAGTATGCCTGTCAGCCGGTCGGGATTTGAATCATTCTGGCACAATAGAATAGTTGGGGTGAGGCAAAAAAGAAGAGACAAAGTAAGCCCAAACATGAAAATGCGACAATCCACAGCCTGGAGGGAATACCTTGTCTATGTTCCTCGCAAAAAACTGCAAATCTTCCTCGTAATACTGTATCGTTTTGGGAGAAAGATTTCTCAACCGGCAGTTCTTTAAAAATTCTTCAATCACAGTCTCAACAGTTACATTTCCAAGCCCTTCAAGCTGCTTCATCCTGATTCTTCCCACTAGATTCCCTCCAAAAATCTAGCGCAAAATCTAGCGCGAAGCATTGATGGGAAGCAACCTCGGAAGGACAGGAAAAAGCCTTGAAAACGCTGAGTTTTTAAGGCTTTGTCTATTGTGCGGAGGGTGGTAAAACAGGGCGCGAGGGCCGGAAAACGGGCGGTTTCGGATGGGAAAGCGGATTCTGAGTGTACATAGAAACAGACGGGGTTCAAAATCTCAGGGGCGCACGGGTATCAGGGTCGCATATATCCGTTTCTGAATAGAGCCGCAGCAAAAACGCGAGCAACCCGCTGATGGCATCGAAGTATTCACAGAACTCGTTCAGGGAGTCAACGCCTTTTTTCCCATGGTACAGGTTGTTCCTGTATTGATAAGCCAGCGCAAGAAACGACCGTAGATACTCGATCTTCTGATCGTCCCGGTAATTGCTCAATGCCTCTGCGGCTTTCTCTCTCCATTCCCAGGATAAGAAATCCTTCATTCTATCGTTCGCGGTACCGTTCGGGTAGAGGTACCGATCGCTGAACACATCGCAAAAATGATAAACTGCGCCATCCATGAGTGGTCCTGAACCATCGGGATAGTATTGACTCAAATGCTTGCAGAATTCTCGACAGCGCTCTTCAACCGTAAGACACTCCTTGCTGAAAAGCGTGCTTTCAAACACGTTGAAAAGTGACAGCATTTTCGCCAGCGCAAGCACAGTCGGTTTGCGCAGGTTCACTTCGAGATGGTCGATGTAATCCAGCTTACCCCTGAGAACACAGACTTCATCTGTGGCTACGCGATGTGCCATCGCTATTTTTCCTCCCGCTGACGATCTACGATCTGCTGTTTCCGTTCCTCCAGTCCCAGCAGATAAGCGGCATTTGCCTTGTGGATCAGAAGCTCACGCATCTGTTCCTGTGTCTTGTGGTAGTCGGCGTATGCCGCCTTTTTCTCGGTCAGCAGCCGTGCAAATTCTTCATTCAGGCTCTTGACCGTGGGGAGCTTTTTGAGACCGAAATCATCAAAGGCTTTCTTCGCCGCCTTGTGAAGTATGATGTCGCTCTCATGCTCCGCAAGATACTTTTTGGAGTATCCGGCTTTGCGGTATCCGGCGTAAACCTCGCGGGTCTTGGAGTAGTTGATGATGTGTGTCCGCAGAGTCTGTATCTCGCTCATTCGCGCCTCCGCCGTCTTGATCGCCGCTTTCAGCTCGTTAAATCTTTCTTCGGCAGAAGCGGCGGCATTTGAAAGTGCGGCAAAATCGGCAAAGCCCTGTTCTTCCAGATACACAAAAGTCTTGGCCATCTGTTTGAGCTTGACCACCTTCATCTTCTGATCGTACCAGTAGCCTTTTCCAGAATTGAGCTTCGCTTCAATTTCTGAGATCAGCGTGGTACGCTCTTTTTGTTTTGGGTATTTTTTCTTAACGAAGGGATTGTGTGTTTTGCCGCCCGCAAGAACCGCGCGGAGCTCCTGCTCGGAATATCCTTCACCGAGGGAATCCAGCCGGATGCTCTTTTCCTGGTTTTCATGCCGAAGAGACAGCCTGCCTTTTCGGGAAACGGTATAGCCGGAGGATTTCAAAAGCGCCAAAAGCGCGTCAAAGTCCTTCGGCTTTTTTTCAAGAGCGGCATCTATCGCCATACGGAGAAGATCGCGGTTGGATAGTTTGTCGTGTCCGCCGAGCCACTTATTGTAGCTCAGGCCGTGCTTCTGCGGGTTTTCGATTACAGACAGCCGGTGCTCTGCGCAGATCAGGTCGGAGAGCTTGCGGACTACCCGGAAGCTTCCGATGAAATTGCTGAACTTCCGTGTGCAGTCAAGCGTCGTGGAGTTCCAGTACGGTTCCTTCTGTTCCTGGTCAACCTTCAGAAGCGGATATTTAAACCCATCCATGTATTCCCTGTCAACGCAGAAGCGAAAGAACACCCTCAGACCGCGTATTCGGGAGTTAATAGCCGTTACTTTGTTTCCCTTATCCATTTCATGGGCCACAAAGTTGTCCATTACATCCTTTGTGATGTCATCCACAAACTTCAGATTCGACCATTTCAGGAAGTATTCTATGTCCTCTTGATAGTAGTCAATTGTCCTCAAACTCAGGTTGCGAATGCGGCAGTGTCTGATAAACTCAGCCTGCGCACCAGACACGTTTTTTCTGATTTGTTCCTCTGCAGCACAGATTTTGATTCTGCTCACTAGATTCCCTCCCGATAATCTAGGAAATAATCTAATGCACAGTTTTTCAAAACCACTGTTCCAAAACAAAGGAAAAGGCTCTGAAACCAATGTTTCAGAGCCTTGGTGCGGGAAACAGGACTTGAATTTGTTTGAATGCGAAAACGAGGTGGAATCGATACTATTAGACCGCTTGTATTGCAGGGGTTTTCGTAATATATGGCAATGGAAACAAACTGAAAAGTACTCGAATTGTGGTCAGAATTGTGGTCAAGCATTTCTATAAAACTCTTATGGTTTTGCAAATGATTATAGTAAATTCGACAAAAAAACAAGGCATCTTGTTCATAACGAACCGTGCCTTGTGAAAACCGTAATGGTTTTTTCGATCTAGTACTATTCTACTCCGTTTCGCTCCAAATGTCAACTGCTGCGCGCAAGAAATCAAAAAACTTAACCACTGGAGCAGAACGATTGTAATACTCGCGGTGCTTATTCATTCTTTCATTTGTCAAATATTTCAGTTCTTTCCAACGATGGAAATTCATATAAGGACTTCCCACTAGTAATTTATGCGCATATACGGTTGACAAACATTGTCTAATGCGAGGGTTTTTCAGGAGAATATTGATATTTTTTTCCTTGATATCCGGTATTCTTTCCTGCAGTTGGGGCAAAATTTGTCGCAGTCCGTTCACAAGCAACGGTGAGGCGGTATCATCATTGCCGTTCCCCTTAGGAATTCGCAAATCATTCAAGAAACAACTGTTATGGGCAGAAGCGTTTCGAATGCGTCTTACGTCCTGCAATAGTCGATCCATCTTCTCGATTTCGTGAATGCGGGGACAAAGTTCAATCGAAGGATGAGAAAGGTCATTTGCAAGCATGTAGGCCTTAAAGGAACTCAAGTTTCCATCCAAAATACGTTTGCATGTAGGAGATGGAAGTTTTTGATTAGGGATTGGACAGCCTTGACAAACATATCGGCACTGTGTGAATGCATAGAAACGTAGCAAATCTCCGAAATGCATAATTTCTGCGATTACCCATATCGGACAATCATCCTGATATTTTTCGACTAGATCCTTTCTGTAAATATCGCCGCGCTGGATTGCAAAAAGCGCCTCCTTGAAGTCTGTACCATTGGGATCGCTGTATTTCCATGCCTGATATTCTTTAATGTAGTTGTTTACGATGTTGTATGCGTCATTTTTATTGTTTTTTTGCACCTTTCGAATCATATCGACTTTGATGCAGTGTTCGATATCCAAACATATGTGGATCAATACATATCTCAACTGCATATCAATCGTAGATAGATCGCGCAGTGCAGCAAAATCCAAATCCAAGTACTGTCCTTTTTTAGAGTGTGTTTCTAAAAGCATAAATTCAGGCGAGGAACGAGAAAAAATGCAGA
>JAUNNK010000074.1 GCA_030537335.1 Clostridia bacterium
GCTCCTCCGTCGGCGCGTCGGTCGGTTTTTCCGTGGGTTCAGACTCCTCCGTGGGAGCAGGTTCCTCTTCCGGGGCCGGCTCCTCAGGCGCCTGCTCCGGCTCAGCAATCTGCTGCACGACCGTTTCGACCGCTTCCGTTTCCTCGGCAAAGCTGAAGGGGATGCCCGTCATCAGGATGACCATCGCCAGCAGCGCTGCCAGTGTTCTTCGCATGTGCTTCATCTCGTTTTCTCCTCCCGTTTTTCCTCCGCCAGGTTCCCTTTTGATCGGATGCTTTCCACTTTAAACCGTCCGGATGGACTCCAGACATGGAAATAAACTGAACTTTGCGCTTCCGTCAGCGCGCTCTCCGTATCACCCGCAGTCACTCCCATCAAAAGACATTTTTATTCCCCCAAATTGACATAATTTTGTTCCTATTTTACTATATTTTCATAGCTCCAATCAATATTAAATTTGTGTTTTAAATTCAATTTTACATAGAAAGTACGCCTTCCTTTCCGCAAACGGACGCTTTCGCAAGCGTGGAAGTACAGCAATGCGCTCCAAAGTGTTGAAAAGCTCTTAGCATCCTTCGTCTCACACCCTCGTTCGTGCGGCAGCATAAGGATGGAGAGGACGGCAAGCGCCGTCCCAGACTGAAAACAATCAGGAGTTGATCCTTTATGAGCATGTGCACCAATTATCGCCGCCAGCTGGAGGAATCGTTGCAGGACGAGCTCTGCGACGCCGGTTTCTACGCGCAGATCGCGGAGGAAGCGCCCACGGAGGAGCTGCGCGAGCTGATCATCAGCATCGTCGGCGACGAGTACGGCCACGCCAGGCTTCAGGCGTCGCTGCTGGGCGTTTGTCCCCTCGAAGTCACCTGCCCGCCCAACTGTCCGGGCGCTACGGGCGATTTCTATGCCGACGTGGAAACCGCCATTCAGGGCGAACTCGGGGCGATTCGCCGCTATGCCGAGCTTGCCATGTGCGCGCCCACACTGAAGATCCGCTATCTGCTGACCTCGATTCTGGGCGACGAGTATGCCCACGCGCGCATCTGGACGGCCATGCTGCAGGCGAATTGCCTGTGCAAGAGCTCGGCGTGCGAGTAAGCATGAACTGACCCAAGCCAGCGTTCCGCTTCTGCGGGCGCCGGCTCCTTTAACGTTTCGCGACAGGAATAGATTGCCGACAGCTTCGCAGACTATCCACATCGTCGTTCAGTGAAATCTTCGACGACAGGAGGAAGTATGACGGAAATCGAACGCTCCCTGTGGCGCGAAGGCGCGCGCCTTCCGGCCTTTGCGCCGCTGCATTCCGATCTGAGGACGGATGTGCTAATCGTCGGCGGCGGTCTGGCGGGCATCCTGTGTGCGCACATGCTCCGGAATGCGGGCGTGGACTGTGCGCTCGTGGAGGCCGCGAATCTCTGCGGCGGGGTCACCCAGAACACGACGGCCAAGCTCACCGTGCAGCACGGCCTGATCTACCACAAGCTGATGCAGACCCTCGGACGGGAACAGGCGCAGATGTACCTCTGCGCCAATCAACGCGCGCTGGAAGCCTACCGCGCGCTCTGCGCCGGGATGGACTGCGATTTTGAAGAAAAGGACAATTTCGTCTACTCTGTGAAGGATGGGGCGCTGCTCGACCGCGAGCTCTCCGTGCTCCAGAGCCTGGGCGTGCCTGCGCGGAGGATCAACTCCCTGCCGCTGCCCATAGAGACCGCCGGTGCGGTCTGCGTTCCCGATCAGGCGCAGTTCGATCCGCTGAAGTTCGCCGCCGCCATTGCAAAGAAGCTGCCCATCTATGAACACACGCAGGTGCTGGAGCTTGCGCCGGGCCTCGCCCGAACGCCCGGGGGGAAGATTTATGCAAAAAAGATCATCATCGCCACGCACTTTCCCATGCTGAACAAGCACGGCGGCTACTTCCTGAAGCTGTACCAGCATCGCTCTTATGTGCTGGCGCTGGAGAACGCCGCCGACGTGCAGGGCATGTATGTGGACGAGGCGGACGTGGGGCTGTCCTTTCGCAATACGCGCGGACTGCTTCTGCTGGGCGGCGGCGATCATCGAACGGGGAAGCAGGGCGGCGGCTGGCGTGAGCTTACGGACTTCGCCCGTGCGCACTACCCGCAGGCGCGCGTCGCCTGCCGCTGGGCGACGCAGGACTGCATGACGCTGGACGGCGTGCCCTACATCGGGCAGTACTCCCGGAGGACGCCCGACCTGTACGTGCTGACCGGCTTCAACAAGTGGGGGATGACTGGCTCGATGGTGGGCGCGCTGCTGCTGCGGGACATGCTCCTCGGCAGCACGCCGGACTGGGCGGAGGTGTTCTCGCCCGCGCGCTCCATTCTGCACAAGCAGCTCTTCATCAATGCGGCGGAGGCTGTGGGCAAGCTGCTCACGCCGACGGCGCCGCGCTGTCCGCACATGGGCTGCGCGCTGAAGTACAATTCCCAGGAGCACTCCTGGGATTGCCCCTGCCACGGCTCCCGCTTTGCCGAGGACGGCGAACTGATCGACAACCCTGCGACGGGCGGCTTGAAGCAAAAATGATACAAATTGACAAACAGAAAGGAAAACGGCCGACATAAAAAAACGAAAATTGTAAAAAAAGCAATTCTAAATCGTTTCCTTTCTGCATATACATGTAATATCTCTATGAAAGGAAGAGAAATAGGGGATCCAAAATTTGCATCAGGGGCGGCTGCATGGTATAATGTATATAAGAAGTAAATAATTACCATTAGCAGTATAACGATCTTGAAGTCGGAACAGATGGAGGGATATTATGGGTACGGTTCGTGTGGTCATCGCTGATGACAATCTGCAGACGCGGGAGATGTTAGCACAGTTTCTTGCCCAGCAGAATGGCATTGAGATTGCCGGCACGGCAAACAATGGGCTGGAAGCGATTGAACAGGTGCAGGAGCAGGAGCCGGACGTTCTGATCTGTGACATGATCATGCCGCAGATGGACGGATACGGCGTGCTGGAGCGCCTGCAGAGCATGAAGCTTGCGCGGATGCCCGGGGTAATCGTGCTGACGGCGCTGAGCCGGGATGATTTCATCGCCCGGGCGATCAATCTTGGCGCATGCTACTACATGGTAAAACCGTTTGATTTCACGCTGCTGGCCAAGCGCGTGTTCGAGGTGGCAGGCGAGAAGAGTCGCGCGGAAGCGATGTCTATCCAGTCGGGCGGGAGTGCCGCAAGCGCCGCGGGGAGCCTGGAGGAGCGGATTGCCAACCTCTTTCTGACCGTAGGAATTCCCGCCCACATCAAGGGCTATCAGTATCTGCGCGAGGGCGTTCGCATGGTGGTGGACAAACCCGAGCTGATGGGACACATCACCAAGGAGCTGTATCCCGGCATCGCACAGCGCTTTGACACCACGTCCAGCAAGGTCGAGCGCGCCATCCGCCACGCCATCGAGGTCGCCTGGAACCGCGGGCGCATCGAGGCGCTGGACGAGGCGTTCGGCAAGAACGTCTGCTCGCTGAACGACAAGCCCACCAACGGCGAGTTCATCGCCCTGGTCAGCGACAGGCTGCGGGTCAAGGAGAGCGCGTGAAGAATTGAAACATGAAAGAGAATTCATCGGCATTGCCCCGAGGCGGCCGATGAATTTTCATCTGTGGCGTGGCGCCTTTGCTGGGCAGCGAATGCGCAGATCTGTTCAACATACACAAAAAGCGCACCCTTGCGGGTGCGCCGTTTGTTTATACCTTCTAAGCGGTGAATTAGGCCAGCTCGGAGAAGTACTTGATGGTGCGGACCATCTGAGAAACGTAGGAGTTCTCGTTGTCGTACCAGGAAACGACCTGAACCTGAGAGGTGCCGTTCTCGAGGTTGACGACCATGGTCTGGGTGGCATCGAACAGGGAGCCATAGCGCATGCCGATGATGTCGGAGGACACGATTTCGTCGGTGTTGTAGCCGAAGGACTCGGTCGCCTGGGACTTCATCTGCTCGTTGATCTGCTCCTTGGTCACGGTGCCCTTAACGACAGCGGTCAGGATGGTGGTGGAGCCGGTGGGGGTGGGGATGCGCTGGGCAGCGCCGATCAGCTTGCCGTTCAGCTCGGGGATGACCAGGCCGATGGCCTTGGCAGCGCCGGTGCTGTTGGGAACGATGTTGATCGCGCCGGCGCGGGAGCGACGCAGGTCACCCTTGCGCTGCGGGCCGTCCAGGATCATCTGGTCGCCGGTGTAGGCGTGGATGGTGCACATGATGCCGGACTCGATGGGAGCCAGGTCGTTCAGAGCCTTCGCCATGGGGGCCAGGCAGTTGGTGGTGCAGGAAGCGGCGGAGATGATGGTATCCTCGGCCTTCAGGGTCTTGTGGTTGACGTTGTAAACGATGGTGGGCAGGTCGTTGCCAGCGGGGGCAGAGATGACGACCTTGCGGGCGCCAGCGTCGATGTGGGCCTGGGCCTTCGCCTTGCTGGTGTAGAAGCCGGTGCACTCGAGCACGACGTCAACGCCCAGCTCGCCCCACGGCAGCTCAGCAGCATTGGCCTTGGCGTAGATGGTGATCTTCTTGCCGTCGACGGTGATGTAGTCCTCGCCAGCCTCAACGACGTGGCCCTGAGCGGCGTAGTTGCCCTGGGTGGAGTCGTACTTCAGCAGGTGAGCCAGCATCTTGGGGGAAGTCAGGTCGTTGATGGCGACAACTTCGTAGCCCTCAGCGCCGAACATCTGACGGAAAGCAAGGCGACCAATGCGGCCGAAACCATTAATAGCAACTTTAACAGCCATGATAAAAACCTCCTAAATTCATGGGGCAATGGATTCAATCCAAACTACCCAGATTACATACATATTGTACCCCAATCTCCGGAGAAGTACAAGTGTTTTTCAAGTGTATTTTTGGTAAAATGCAGTCGAAGCTGCGTCTGAATTTTGTAGGAAGTGTTCACATTGCGCCGAAAACGGTTGCCTGTAACACAAAAGCGAACCAGTTCCATCGAACAGGCTCGCTTTTGCAGGTCAATATGCAGTTCAGTCCTCCTCCAGCGCGATGTCGCCGTAGAAGGAGGTGCCGTCCAGCTTTTCCTTGCAGCCCAGGGCCTCCAGCACGGTGGCGGAGACGTCCGCGAAGGTCTTGCGTTCGCCCAGGTTCACGCCCTCCTCCAGGCCCAGGCCCCAGGCCAGCACCGGCACCTTCTCGCGGGTGTGGTCGGTGGTGGGGTAGGCGGGGTCGCAGCCGTGGTCGGCAGTGATGATGAGCATGCCGTCGTCGCCCAGCAGCTTCAGAATCTCCGGCAGGCGCCTGTCGAAGTCCTCCAGGGCCTTTGCAAAGCCCTTGACGTCGTTGCGGTGGCCGTAGAGCATGTCGGTGTCCACCAGATTGGCGAACAGCAGGCCCTTCCAGTTGTCCTTCTGCATGTATTCGATGATCGCGTCGGTGCAGGCGGGATTTCCGGCGGCGTGGTTGGACTGGGTGAGTCCCCGGTGGTTGAAGATGTCCTCGATCTTGCCCACGCCCAGCACGTCCAGGCCGTTGTTCTTGATCACGTCCAGCATGGTGGGGCCGAGGGGATCCACGGAGAAGTCGCGGCGGTTGCCGGTGCGCACGAAGGCACCGGGGTTGCCGATGAACGGGCGCGCGATGACGCGGCCCACGTTGTGCTCGCCCTTGAGCAGGCGGCGGGCGATGCGGCAGATGTGCCACAGCTCCATGGGCGGAATCACGGCCTCGTGGGCGGCAATCTGGAACACGCTGTCGGCGGAGGTGTACACGATGGGCTTGCCGGTGGTGATGTGCTCCGGGCCCAGCTCCTCGATGATGGCGGTGCCGGAGGCGGGCTTGTTGCCGATCACCTGAAGTCCGGTCTCCTGCTCGAAGGCGTCGATGACCTCCTTCGGAAAGCCGTGGGGATAGGTGGGGAAGGGCTTCGACAACGTCAGGCCCGCGATCTCCCAGTGGCCGGTGGTGGTGTCCTTTCCGGCAGCCTTTTCGACCATGGTGCCGTAGCAGCCGATGGGCTCATCCTCTCCCAGCGGATGCATATCGATGGTCTTGAGCAGACCCAGTTCGGTCAGGTTCGGAATGTCCGGGTGTTCCTGCGCGATGACATGTCCGAGGGTATCCGCGCCCTCGTCGCCATATTTCGCGGCGTCGTGCTGCCAGCCGGCGCCAACGCCGTCGAGCACGATGAGAACCACTCGCTTCATTTTCTTCACGTCTCATCCCTCCAAACGTAGTATATCCGCCAGGCGCGAAATCATTTCACCGCATGTGGGCTGTCCGCGCCCCGCGTCGATTGTATCCGCAAAGATACGGTATTGGTTGTCCACCTGATCGCTTCGCCATGCGAGGCTGATGGCGTGGCGCATGGCGCGCTCCGCCTGTTGCGCTGTGCAGCCGCAGCTCTCCCCGGCGGCGGGATAGACCCATCTGGCGAGGCTGTGTATGGCGCGAACGTCCGCCGCGCAGAGCAGGATCGCGGAACGAAGGCAATCGCGGCCTAAATGCTGCGGTACGCCAAGCTCATTGAGCAACTGGTCGACCCGGTCGCACTCCTCCGGGCGGAAGCGCAGTCCGTCGCTGCGCAGCCGGTCGATGGCGGCGGCGAAGCGCTCCGCTTGCACGGGCTTCTCCACCAGCGCCGCGCCCGCCTGTTCCAGAAGAAAAGCATCCGGTACCGCGAACTCGGGGTAGTGCATCAGCAGCACCGCAGGGCGTACCGGGAGCGCATGGCTGCACAGCGCGCGCCGCGCAAGCTGTGCACCGTCCAGCGCCGGAAGCTCCAGATCCACAGCCAGCAGATCCGGCCTGTGCGCCTCCAGCAGGCTCCAGGCGGTCTGGCCATCCCGGGCGAAGGCGAGCAGCTCGATGCCGGCGCAGGAGAGCGCATGGATCAACTGCCGCTGCGCCACCGGCGTGGCCGAGGCGGCGACCGCCGTCTCCATTCGACGCATCATGCTGCTCACCTCTGCGAATCTGCTCACATCTCTTTTTCTTTCTACGGGGATATATGGAATTCCTGCGTTCCACAGAAAAAAAGCAGAAACTTACCGATTTTGAAACCTGCGGCAGGCTCAGCGCCCCGGAGCGGGGTAGTAGCACGCGCCGCTGCATCGATTCCCCAGCAGCTCACGGCGAAGCTCCTCCGGCGCTGCGTCGCCCATGTCCAGCGCCCGACTCAGCATGCGCACGTCACGTTCGATCCAGTCGATGTAGCTCCCCCGCCCCACCACCTTCAGATGGGTCACGCCCGCGCGGCGCAGCCGTGGAAGCGCACACAGGCCGCAGCCGCTGGCCCCGAAGCCGTCCTCCGCTGCGCATGCGGGTTCGTCCGGCGCGGTGCAGTCCGGCCCGACGGCGCGGTAGGGCACGCGGCACAGCGCCTCCAGCTCGTCGCAGTGCAGGCTGAGGCAGTGCGCGCCGGAAAAGTGGCAGTTCTCGTTGAGCGCGAAGGCCTCGTACTCCAGCTCCGGCGCGGAGGAGATGCAGGCGGCCATCTCCTCCGGGGTGAGCTTGCGCGGAAAGATGCAGCGCGCGATGTTCAGCCTGCGGAAAAAGGCGAGTGCGTCAGGGCTAAAGCAGCCCGCCTCGCCGCTGAGCTGGATGTGGCCGCCGATGCCGCGTCGCTTCAAATGCAGCAGCAGCGCAGGGTCGGCCAGGATCCAGCGGTTTAGTCCGAGCTGTTTCAGCTCCACGAACAGCTCGCAGAGCAGGGGAAGCTGCTCCGGCAGGTAGTAGAGGGCGTTGAAGGTGAGCGCAACCTCCACACCGCAGTCGTCCGCCATGCGCTTCAGCAGCTTCAGATCGCCCATGGAGTCGATCTGCAGGCCCTGAAGGAGCACCTCGCGGCGATTCAGCGGCGTGAAGTTTCCGTATTTCTCCAGCCAGGAGATGGGCACGTAGCCGCAAAACACCTCGTCCGCACCCGCTGCGGCCAGCCGCGGCAGGTTCTCCAGTGCGCCCAGACCGGCGGTGATCTTCATTTCGGACATCGTGCACCCCCCTCAGAGATTGAACACCAGGCGGTCGATCTGCGGCGGAAGCGGCGCGTCCATGCTGCGATTCAGCATCAGCAGGGCGTTTCCGCGCCCGATCAGCTTAAGCTCCCTCGGGTACAGAAAGGCGTTCTCCCTGCACCAGCGCGGACAGCCGTCCACCGGGCCCTGCGCGCCGCGCCGTCCGGCCTCGCAGCGGGCCTTGAGCGTGCACCAGGCGGAGACATTGGTGTGGCAGAAGGGCAGATGCAGGCTGTGGCGGCCCTCCGGGATGCGCACTTCCCGCCCGCAGGCTTCATATTCGAAGCGATGTATGCCCAGGCTGCCCAGATAATCGCGGAAGGCGGGGTCGTTCAGGCTGTTTTCCGCAAAGAGGCTGCGGTGCGCCTCGTATCCGGGCTTCCAGCGCATGCGCGGATCCTGGCGCAGCTTGTTGAGCAGCGGCCCCAGCGTAAGCTCCACGCAATCCGGGCGCTTCGCGGTGCGCTCCAGCATGCCCCAGTCGTTCACCGCAAGCTCAATGGGCCGGTTGCGGGTTGCAAGCAGCTCCATGAGCGCATCCGCCCGATCGACAGCGCCCGCGCGCAGCGGCGGTAGCAGCAGCGTGACGGCGAGGCCATCGTCCGCAGCCGCGTCCAGCAGCTCCGACAGGAGCTTCAGCTCAGGAAACAGCTCGGGACAGCTCGCGCTGCCGATGTATAGCCGCCGTGGTTCCTCCCGGGGGAACAGGCTGCGCGGAACGACGCAATTGTTGGCATAGAGCTCCCACAGGGACGCATCGCCCCGGTGCAGATAGGCGTCTCATTGATCGGGATCGCTGAGGATCAGCGCCAGCGCACGCCCCTGTGGGTCGGATACGATGGGCGCGCCGTCGCCGAACCATTCTGCGTACTGTTCTTCCAGACTTGCGCAGAAATCGTCGCCGTCGCAGGCGGGAGCGTCCGTCAGCTCCAGTGTGCAGCGCTCCATGCCGCCCTCGCAGCGCCAGGTCACGTAATTTGCGAGGTCGGCAAGAGATCGGCGCACCGCGGCGGCATATTGTGGATCGGAAATGGAAAGCCGGACCGACGCGCCGAAATCCTCGCGGCGCACTGGCCCGGACTGGGTGTATTCAACCTCCAGGCGGGTGTACAGGCCCCGCTCGGGGCGATAGAAGGACAGCGCAAGGGGCGCATCCATGGGAAGCTCCCCATCGACGCGCAACCACAGACTGCGGGGCGATATGCGCAGGATGTGCAGCTCCGCACCGCCCAGCGTGCAGGCGATCAGCCCGGAGGGCACGCCCTCCACTGCCTCGCATTCCGCGCTCACGGCTGCTGCTCCCGCATGGCGCGCTCGGCTTTGCGCTCGGCGTTTCGGCGCTGTACGGATTCGCGCAGCAGTTCGTAGGCCACCGAGGCCACTGGAATGACGAAGAACATGCCGGGGATGCCTGCCAGCGCGCCGCCCACCATCACGGCGGACAGGGTGACGTAGGCCGGCAGGCCCACCGACTTGCCCACCACGCGGGGATAGATCAGGTTGCCCTCCACCTGCTGGGCCACCAGGAAGATGATGACGAAGATCAGCGCCTTCATGGGCGAGATGGTGACGATCAGCACGCAGCCGATGGCCAGCGAGAGGTACGCGCCCACGTAGGGGATCAGCGCCAGCAGCGCGGTCATGCAGGCGATGGTGACGGCGTAGGGCACGCGGAAGATGAGCATGCACACCAAAATCAGCACGCCCAGAATCACCGCCTCCAGGCATTGCAGCGACAGGAAGGTGCGGAAGGTTGTGACGAACATCTGAATGCAGCGGAGCAGGTAGGCCGAGGCGCGCTCCGGCAGGAAGGCGCGCACGGTGTTCTTGGCCTGACGGCGGATGTTGACCTTGTCCGCGAGGATGTAGATGGCCAGGATGATCGCCAGCACCACGTCCGAGATGGAGCTGACCATGCTGGTGACGGTGGTGAAGGCTGTGCCGAAGATGGTGGTCAGGTTGGCGCGGATCCAATCGCCGATTTCCGTGATCTTTCCGGTGATGAACTCGGGCTCCAGACCCACCCGGCCGAAGAATTCCACGATCTTATCCTCGTTTGTCTGCACGATGACGACCACATTGGTCACGGCGTTGATGAACTGGGGCACGATGAAGCGCAGCAGTACGAACAGCACCAGCGGCACGGCAACCACAGAAAGCAGCAGCGAGATGCCGCTGCGCAGGCGCTCGGAGGTGCGGCCCTTGCGATCCATGCGGGCAAACAGGCGCTCAAAGCCGTGCATCGGCACGTCCAGAATCAGCGCGACCACCAAGCCGATCAGTATGGAGGAGAACACGCCCAGCACCCAGCTGAGCGCGGAGCTCACGCGGTTGAGGTTCATCACGACGGCGTAGAGGATCACGCCGAAGGCGATCAGGCGCGCGATGCGGCGCTCCGAAGCGCGGTTGGGATTCTTCATATTGTCCTCCTTATAATTCCACCTGACAGTGGGCGTGGGCGCACACCTCGTTCCAGGGAACGCTGTAGCCCGCGCCATGGGAGCAGAATACCGAATCCGGGCTGTCCGCCTCCAGCGGATTGTAGCGGGCCTCCCGGATGATTTCGTCGGGCTTCTCCACCGGCGCATAGCGCGCAAGGTGGAAGCTCAGGCTGCCGCGACCGTGGGTCGTTGCGCGGAAGCTCTCGGGATAGGCGTAGAACTCCCGGAAGGGGCACTCGCCCTCCACGCACATCCAGTCGTCCAGCATCCGGCTCTCGCCGGTCTGGGCGTGCATGCGCACCAGATCCCCGGTCACCCTGCCGTAGCACTCCGACGGCATGCGCAGTGAGAAGCGCACCACCGGCTCCAATAGCAGCGACTGGGCATGCATCAGGCCGTTGCGGATGGCGCGGTAGGTCGCCTGTCGGAAGTCGCCGCCCTCGGTGTGCTTCAAGTGGGCGCGACCGGCGATCAGCTCGATGCGCACATCCGTCAGCGGCGCGCCGGTGAGCACGCCCGGATGCACCCGCTCGAACACGTGGGTCTCGATCAGCCGCTGCCAGTTCAGCGCAAGCGCGTCCACATGGCACTTCGATGCAAAGCTCACGCCGCTGCCCCTCGGCCCGGGCGACAGCCGCAGCCAGACCTCGGCGTAGTGCTTCAGCGGCTCGTAGTGGCCGATGCCGATGGCGGGGGAAGCGATGGTCTCCATGTACAGGATGCGCGGTGGGCCGAAGCTCAGCTGCATGCCGAAGCGATCCAGTGCAAGGCGACCCAGAATCTCCGTCTGGATGCCGCCCATCACCCGCAGGCGCACGTCGCCGCCGTCGTTGCACTCCACCCGCAGCTCCGGATCCTCCTCTTCGAGCATGCGCAGCGCCTGAAGCAGCTTCGTGCGGGGAACCTGTGGCCCTGCGTCCACCGAGATTTGCAGCAGCGGCTCGGTGCGCAGCGCGACATGCGTGCCGCTGAGCGCCCCCAGACCGTCCCCGGAGGCAACGCCCGGCAGTCCGGCGAGGCATACGAGATCACCCGGTCTGGCCTCCGCGATGGGCAGATTGCGGACCCCGTGGCGCAGGCGCAGCTCGCTTACCTTGCATGGCCCTGCGGGCGTGACGATCTCCTGCCGCGGCGCGAGGGTGCCGGAGAGCAGTTTCAGATAGACCATGCGCGCACCGGAATCGTCGTGGCGAACCTTGTAGACCCGCGCGGAAAAGGGCTCGGCGGCGTGCGCATCGTAAGAAGTGTCGGTGATGGCGTCCATGGCACGCAGGAAGCGCTCGATCCCCTCGCCGGTGAGTGCAGCGCCCGCGAAGGCGGGGAAGATGCGGCGCTCCGAGAGCGCCTTTGCCAGCCCTGCGCGCCAGGTTTCGAAGTCGTAATCCCCCTCGACGAGTCGATCCAGCAGCGCTTCGTCGCGCTCGGCGACGGCCTCGATGGCATTTTCGTCCATCTGCGCGCCGTCAAAGCCCCGAAAGTCCGCAATGTCGGGGGACAGCAGGCGGCGCATGGAGTTGAGGCACGCTTCGAAGTCCGCGTCGGGGCGGTCGCACTTGTTTACGAAGATCAGCGTGGGCACGCCGTAGTCCTCCAGCAGGCGCCAGATCGTCTCCGTGTGGCTCTCCACGCCCTCGACGCAGCTGACAATCAGCACGGCGAAGTCCAGCACGGGAAGCACGCGCTCCATCTCCGAGGAGAAATCCATGTGCCCCGGGGTGTCCAGCCAGTAGTAGCGGTTCGCGCCCAGATCCATCACGGCCTGGTCGGAGAACACAGTGATGCCGCGCTCGCGCTCCACCGGGTGCAGATCCAGAAATGCGTCGCGATGATCCACGCGCCCAAGGCTGCGGATCGCGCCGCCGCGATAGAGGATCTGCTCTGAAAAGGTTGTCTTGCCCGCATCCACGTGGGCAAGAATTCCGATGGTTTTCTTCATCTTATGCGTAGCGGCCGGACATGCGCTCGGCGGTCTTGAGCACCCGCCAGTAGTTGCGACCGGCGATCTTTTCCAGCTGTTCCTGGGTGTAGCCCTTGCTCCGCAGCAGCTCCAGCAGCTCCGGCAGCTTCCCGGAGTGATCCAGACCCTCCGGCCAGACGTCGATGCCGTCGAAGTCGGAGCCGAAGCCAACAACGTCCTCGCCACCCAGCGCGCAGATCTCGTCGATGTTGCGCAGCACGTCCTCCAGCGTGGCCTTTCTGTCCTTGGCAAGGAAGTCGGAGTAGAAGTTGACGCCGATGAAGCCGCCGCGCTCGATGATGGCCCTCACCTGATCCTTCCACAGGTTCCGGGGCACGTCGCAGAGCCAGCGGCAGTTGGAGTGGGAGGCCACCGGCGGCAGCTTGGCGTGCCGGATCACGTCCCAGAATCCGGCCTCGTTCAAGTGGGACACGTCGGCGCAGATGCCCCGGAGATCCATCTCATGCAGCAGCTCGACGCCGAAGGGCTTCAGGCCATCGGTGGCGTTCACCTTTGCGGCGGTGCC
>JAUNNK010000075.1 GCA_030537335.1 Clostridia bacterium
TTGGCAAGATCGCCACCACCATGGGCCGCCTGTACGCCATGGACCGCGACTTCGCTTGGGAGCGCGTGGAGAAGGCCTACAACGCCATGGTCTGCGGCGAGGGCATTGCGGCAAATGACGCTGTGAAGGCCATCCGCGATTCCTATGAGGTCGTGGACGAGACCGGCAAGCACCTGACGGACGAGTTCGTGCTGCCCACCGTGCTGGATGCAAACGGCACGATCAAGGCCAACGACTCCGTGGTGTTCTTCAACTTCCGTCCCGACCGCGCACGCGAAATCACCCGCGCCTTCGTGGATCCGGATTTCACCGGCTTCGAGCGCAAGCACGGCTTCTTCCCGCTGCACTACGTCTGCATGACGCAGTACGACGCGACGATGCCCAACGTGACCATCGCCTATCCGCCGGAGAGTCTGTCCATGACCATGGGCGAGTACCTCTCCAAGTGTGGCAAGACCCAGCTGCGCATCGCCGAGACCCAGAAGTACGCCCACGTCACCTTCTTCTTCAACGGCGGCGAGGAGCGCGTCTTCCCCGGCGAGGATCGCATTCTGGTTCCCTCCCCGTCCTCCGAGGAGGTTCCCACCTTCGATCTCAAACCCGAGATGAGCGCCTATGAGGTTACCGACGCAGTGCTGCCCTGCATCAACGAGGACAAGTACGACGTCATCATCCTCAACTACGCCAACTGCGACATGGTCGGCCACACCGGCGTGATGGCCGCTGCCATGAAGGCCGTCAAGACCGTGGACGAGTGCGTCGGCAAGGTCGTGGAAGCCATCGTCGCCAAGGGCGGCAAGTGCATCATCACCGCCGACCACGGCAACGCGGATCAGATGATTGACCCCGTTTCCGGCGGCCCCTTCACCGCGCACACCACCAATCCAGTGCCGGTGATCGTGATCGATCCCGAGAAGCCGAAGCAGGAGCTGCGCGAGACTGGCCGTCTGTGCGACCTCTGCCCCACCATGCTGGACATGATGGGCCTGGAGCAGCCGAAGGAAATGACCGGCGAATCCCTCATCAAGCACTGATTTCATTGAAAGAGCCGCTGCGATGCGGCTCTTTTTTGTGTCTGCATGCAAATCCCACTTGCGTTTTGGGAAAAATTGTTCTATAATAATTGTTAAGAAACATGGACAATTGGAGGTATTTCCATGAATATCACCATACGCAAGTGTATGATATCGGACGCGCCGCGCATCCGCGAAATCAGTAAAAAGGCCCTCGGCTTCGACTATCCCCAGGACAAATTTGAGGAAAACATCCGCAGGCTGATGGCCTCCGGAAGCAATTGCATCTTCGTTGCAGAGAACAACGAAACCTTCATCGGCTACTGCCATGTCTGCGACTTCGACGTGGTGTACGGCCCGAAGCTCTCCATCCTTCGCGCCATCGCCGTTGAGGAGGAATACCGCCGCTACGGCGCAGCGAAAAAGCTGCTGGAGGCTGCCGAGGCTTGGGCGAAGCGCCACGGCTCCGAGGGCATGCGCATTTATGGCGGCACCGAGCGCGCCGCAGCCAACTGCTTCTACAAGTCCGCGGGCTACGACTTCGTCAAGCCTGAATCCAAGTTCAAGAAGGATTTCTGAGCCGTCCAACCTGTTTGAACAAGCGCCACAGCACCAAGAGACAAAGAAAATCGCAGCTTCCGCATCGAAGCTGCGATTTTTTGTGCAAATTATTATCCCCGCCAACCGGACGCTGCCAGCTCCGCCTGCCTGCATAAAAACGGAAATTACAGCCATACTGATGTTCAATTGATGGGAGGTGAACGTCAGTCATGCCGGATATGCCGCATGCGAAGCTGCTGCACCAGAGCATCCAGCCGCAGCTGGATCGGAGCCTGGAGGCGCTCAAGACCATATTGAACTATCCCAAGAATGAGGACGCGCAGTTCCGCGAATACAGCGTCGGACAGGTGCGCATCTGCGCCGTATATATCGAAGGCATGGCGGATGAGGAGCGCATCGCCGAATTCGTGCTGCATGCGCTCAAGGGCCAGGAATCCTTGCAAGCAGAGGTTCGTGACCGGGTGGAGTGGCTCAACGATCACATGATCGAAATTGCGCAGACCAAGCGTATCACGGAAAATGCCGAGGCGGTGCCGGCGATCCTGTCAGGCATGACCTGCCTGCTGGTGGACGGCGCGGAGGAAGCGCTGCTGCTGGAGACGCGCAACTATCCCCATCGCAGCGTGGAACAGCCGACCACCGAGGCCGTCGTCGGCGGCCCGCACGAGGGCTTCAACGAACACTTTCGCACCAACATCAGCCTGGTGCGCCGCTACGTGCAGTCTCCGGAGCTGATCACCCAGAAGATGACCGTCGGTACGCGCATTCCAACACAGATTGCGATCCTCTACCTCAACGGCGTCGCCAATGAGAAGTGCGTGCAGGAGGTCAAGCGCCGCTTGATGTGCATTCAGGCGGCAAAGATCGGTGGCATCGGTCAGCTGCAGCAATACCTGGAGGACAGGCCCTTTGCGCTGCTGCCGCAGATGCTGGAGACCGAGCGCCCGGATCGCGCCGCATCCTGCCTGGAGGATGGCCAGATCGCCATCATCTGCGAAAACTCGCCCTACGCACTGATCGCGCCGGTGACGATCTTTCACCTGATCCACGCCTCGGATGACTCCTTCATGCGCTGGCAGTACGGCACCACACTGCGGGTCATTCGCATGGTGGGCATTCTCGTGTCGCTGCTGCTTCCATCTCTGTACATCGCCGTGACGCACTATCACACGCACCTGATTCCCATGTCGCTGCTGACCTCCATCGCGGAGTCTCGCACGAACGTGCCCTTTCCGATCCTGGTCGAGGTTCTGTTCATGGAGTTCTCCTTCTACCTGCTCAACGAGGCCGGCATGCGCACGCCCAAGCAAATCGGCTCCGCATTCGGCATCATCGGCGCGCTGGTGCTGGGTCAGGCGGCGGTCTCGGCCTCGGTCATCAGCCCGATCCTGATCATCATCATCGCACTCACCGGCCTGGGCAGCTACGCGATTCCCAACTTTGGCTTCGGCGTGGGTTTGATGCTCTATCGGCTGCTGCTGGTGCTGCTCAGCGCGCTGCTGGGCATCTACGGCGTGATCCTGGGAACCTTTCTCATCATCGCCCACCTGTGCTCCATGAAGTCCTTCGGCGTGGATTATCTATCGCCCATCGCGCCGCGGCGGCCCCACAACCCAGACATTCTGCTGCGCCTGCCGGTGTGGATGCAGAAGCGCATTCTGTTCTTTGCGTCGCCGGACAGCTGGATGCGGCAGAGAAAGGAGAAATCCAAATGAAGTACGTCCTTGGGCGGAGCGGCGCGCTGCCGCTGATGTTCATCGCAATCGCCACGCGGCTGTTCTGCGAAATGGCACTGCTCTATCCTGCCGCGCACAACGCCGCCTGGATCTGTCCCATCGCTGGTCTGCTGCTCTATCTCCCCTTTGCCTATGCGCTTCAGCGCGCCGCAGCCCTCGGCAACGACAGCGCGTGGGGTAACCTGGAGGCCCGACTCCCCCGCCTCCTGTCCGCGCTGGTTCTGATCGCACTCGCCCTTCTGCTTCTGCTGGATGCGTCCTCCATGATGGACATTATTGCCGGCACGGCCAGCTTCAGCATCGGTGACAAGGCGGTGATCACGCTGGAGCTCCCACTGGCTGTACTGCTGGCGCTGATGGTTCTGCTGGGTCCGGAAGCAAGCGGAAACAACGCGCGAATCGGGCTCTACATCTTAGGAGCGCTGCTTGTCATCCTTGCCCTCGCGCAGATCCCCGTCTACCGTCCCGGCTGGATCGTCCCGATTCTGGGCGGAGGCGTTCCCTCCATCCTCACCGGAGCGCTTCGATGCGCCGGTACCATGGCGCTGCTGAGCCTGCCATGGCTGTTTGCAGTGCCGGATCGGGCGCAGTTCGGCCCGGTACTCTGGGGATCTGTGGCAGCCCTGCTCGCGGCGGCACTGCTGCTGGGATTGCAAATGCTCAGCCCCACCTTTGTCGGCACGGAGCTCCTGCGGCCGGCACGCATGGAGATCATCCTCAACAACGGTCGCGTGGCGATCTCGCTGCAGCTGTTGTACCTGCTGCTGTGGTACGGCGGATTTCTGCATCTGCTTTCTGCACAGGCCGTCACCGCCGCCTGCATCATTCGGCGTCTGCTGCCGGGCGTGAAGCTCTGGATTGTGGCGCTTGTTGAAGCCATCGCGGTGTTTCTGGTCTCCGGGAGCGAACGCATCCAGGCATTTTTCGAGCGTTTTGCCGGTGAATGGTTCTTCCCGCTGATTGGTCTGCTCCTGCTGGCGGCGATGGCGGTTGGAGGTTTCGCAAAGGGAGGTGGGCGCAAGTGCGGCGAATCAAACGCGTCCTAGGCGGACTTCTGCTGCTGGTCATTGCTATCAGCTTGAGCGGCTGCGGGGAGTCACGGCAGGTGGAGAACCAGGCGTACATTCTGGTGATGGGGCTGGATCTGACGGACAACGGTGAAATCGCCATCACTGCCCTCAGCCCGAAGATCTCCGGCGGCGGCGATGAGAGTGGCTCCTCCGGCAGCGGCAGCGAGAGTGGCGACTATCTGCACCTGTCCGTGCGCGGCGAGAGCTATGAGCGCGCTCTGGAGCGCCTGAACTGGGCGGTGCCGCGCACACTGAACCTGTCGCAGCTGAAGCTGATCGTCTTTTCCCAGGATCTGGTGGAGCGGGTTAACTGTAACGATCTGTTTCAGGAGATCGCCAAGACGGAGCTGCTCTTCACCGCCGCGCACGTAGTGGTGAGCGAGGGCAAGGCGCAGGAATTCATCGATAATCTGCAACCCACGGTGGGCACCCGCCTCTCCACGGACATCGAAGCCTCCATTGAACACTATGTGAACTATGGCATCGCGCCCGACAGCCGGCTGGCGACGCTCTACTACCAGACGGAGTCGGTGTATTCCGATCCGCTGGCGATCTACGCCATGCTCTCGGATGAGGAAGGCAGCGGCAGCGGCGAGGAAAACGGCGCGCAGCCTGCCAGTGCCCTCTCCGGCCCCGCAGAGCAGGTCTCCCAGAAGCTGGATTCAGACATTCGTACCCGCTACCTTGGCGCGGCAGTGTTCTGCGATGGGGAGTATTGCGGCCTGCTGGACGGCGGCGAAACCGTGCTTGCCAACCTGCTGACCGATTCGCTGAATCTGTTCTGGTACACACTGGAGGACGAATGCATCAAGCTCAACACCGTCGGAAGTCCGAAGATTCAGGTGGACACAGACGCCGATCCCGTAAAGATCGATATCTCCATCCAGCTGTCGGTGAGCAACCAGGATCAGAGAATGCCAGTGGAGAAGCTGCGCGACAGCCTGAAAAGCGACATCGAGGCGCTGATTGCGCACGCGCAGCAGATGGGCGCGGAACCCTTCGGCTTCGCGGAGGTCGCTGCCCGGGACTTCCTCACCCTGGATCAGTGGCAGAAGTTCGACTGGCGGGAGAAGTTCAGGCGCGCGGATGTGGAAATAATGCTGCGCTTCGAGCAGCTCAACACTTGACAGAAGCGCGTTCGTTCTTTACAATTGAAGGTGGATATCCACTAAATACGAAAGAAATGATTTCAAATGTACACGCTGATCGTCAACCCAACCTCTGGTCGGGGCGCGGCCATGGGCCAGCTTGCAGGGATCGAGGGCGTTCTGGAGGAACACGGTCTGAAATACAGCATTGAGCGCGCCACCAAGCCCATGGACGCTGCGCGCATCGCCCGCGCCGCCGCCGCAAGACAGCCCGAGGGCATCATCGCGGTGGGCGGCGACGGCACGCTCTTTGAAATCATCAACGGCATGATCGGCAGCGACGTGCCGCTGCTGTTCGTCTCCTGCGGCACCGGCAACGACTTCGTGCGCACCCTCAGGCTGCCAAAGGATCCCGTGGAGGCGCTGAGATGCCAGCTGGACGCGCCCGTCGGCCGCATCGACGTGGGCAGGATGAACGACTTCTACTTCCTGAACGTCGCGGGCACCGGCTTTGACGTTGATGTGCTGCGCAACGCGGAGAAGTACAAGGCAAAGTACACCGGCCTGCGCACCTATCTGTTCGGCCTGTTCGAGGCAATCCGCGACTTCCGTCCCATGACCGCGCGCGTCTCCTTCGACGACGGCCCGGAGGAGGAGGTTTCCTTCTCGATCCTTTCCATCGGCAACGGGCGCTACATCGGCGGCGGCATGAAGGCTGTGCCCGACGCGAAGCTGGACGACGGCCTGTTCGACGTGGTCACCGTGCGCCCGGTCAGCAAGCCTGCAATCGCGCTGCTGATCGCCTTTTACATCGCCGGAAAGCATGTCGCCATCGGTCTGGGCAGGCTGCGCCGCTGTCGTAAGCTCAGCATTCGCCATCCGGGCATGACCGTCAATCTGGACGGAGAGCTGTCCTCCACCGATTTCGCGCGCTTCGAGTTGCTGCCGAACGCGCTGTGCGTGCGGGTGCCGGGAATCGAAGCCGCGAAGGTCTCCGCAAAACCGCATATGGCATGAGGTCTGCGCCACATACTGCGCCCGGTTCAATCATCTGATCGAACCGGGCTTTGTCGTTCAATTCTTCAGATAGTAACTCAGGTTCAGCCTCGAATCGCACAGGCCCAGAAACACCTCCCCTGCCCCGCTGATTCCCTGCGCATGCAGCTGCTTTCTGAGCCAGTCTGCATTCCGGCCCATGCGCTTCAGGTTTTCCTCCAGTATGCGCCCGTCCATGATGACCTCGGTGAAGATCTGCTCCTGCTCCGGCGCGAGCTTCATGTCCTCGGGCGTGACGGGCCTGTGCTGGGCCGCTGGCAGGATACTCAGCTTTCCGTTGTACTCAAAGACTGCGGTCTGTATGTCGGCCAGATTGAAGTAGCCCTGCTGGCGACACATCACCATAAACTCGCTCAGCTCCAGCTTGGCCTTCTTCATATTTCCCCGGTAGAGCTTCCCGTTGTCCATGACGATGGTGGGCGTGCCGTTGCTGAACTTTCGCATCTGGGAGAAGCGCAGGTTCATCAGCGACAGCAGCCAGGTGATCAGCGCGTATACGGCGATGGCGACCAGCGGCTTCCACATGTTATCCAGATCCGTGGCAAGCTCCGCGCCGATGGAGCCGATGGTGATGCCTGTGATGTAGTCCAGAAAATCCAGCTGGGAGACCTGCTTTCTGCCGATGAGCTTTGCGGAGAGAAACAGCGCGGCGTAGGACAGCAGTGCGGAGAGCACAATCTTTGCAGTTTCCATATCCATCCTCCGAATGGTTATTCTCCCCTTAGGATGGCAGGCTGCGCCGCGATTATGCCAGATTCCACACACAAAAAGGGGAACCGCTCGTGCAGAACGGTTCCCCTTTTATGAGATTCAATTACTGAAGGATTGCGCCCTTGTCGGCGGAGGACACGAGCTTTGCATAGCGGGCCAGGTAGCCGGTCTTGACCTTCGGCTCCGGGCAAACCCACTTCGCGCGGCGCTCGGCGAGCACCTCGTCGGACACCTTCAGCTCGATCTTGCAGTTGGGAATGTCGATGGAGATGCGGTCGCCCTCCTCAACCAGCGCGATCAGTCCGCCCGCAGCGGCCTCGGGGCTGATGTGGCCGATGGATGCGCCGCGGGTCGCACCGGAGAAGCGACCGTCGGTGATCAGCGCAACGCTCTCGCCCAGGCCCATGCCGCAGATGGCGGAGGTGGGATTGAGCATCTCGCGCATGCCAGGGCCACCCTTGGGGCCCTCGTAGCGGATGACCACCACGTCGCCGGCGACGATCTTCTTCTCATAGATGGCGGCGATGGCCTCCTCCTCGGAGTCGAACACGCGGGCGGGGCCCTCGTGCACCATCATCTCGGGTGCGACGGCGCTCTGCTTGACCACGCAGCCGTCCACCGCCAGGTTGCCCTTGAGCACCGCGATGCCGCCCTGGGCGGAATAGGGATTGTCGATGGGACGGATGATCTCCGGGTTCAGATTTGCAACGCCCTCCAGGTTCTCCTCGATGGTCTTGCCGGTCACGGTCATCAGGCTGGTGTCCAGCAGGTTCTTACGGGTGAGCTCCTTCATCACCGCCAGCACGCCGCCCGCGCGATCCAGATCTTCCATGAAGGTATCGCCCGCAGGGGCCAGGTGGCACAGGTTCGGGGTGTGGGCGGAGATTTCGTTGGACATGTCGAGATCGATCTCCACGCCCGCCTCATGGGCGATGGCCGGCAGGTGCAGCATAGTGTTGGTGGAGCAGCCCAGCGCCATGTCCACGGTCTCGGCGTTGTGGAAAGCGGCGGGGGTCATGATGTCGCGGGGACGGATGTTGCGCTTGACCAGCTCCATGATCTGCATGCCGGCCTTCTTGGCCAGGCGGATGCGCGCGGAGTAGGGCGCGGGGATCGTGCCGTTGCCCGGCAGCGCCATGCCGATGGCCTCGGTCAGGCAGTTCATGGAATTGGCGGTGTACATGCCGGAGCAGGAGCCGCAGCTGGGGCAGGCATTCTCCTCGTAGTCCAGCACACCCTTCTCATCCAGGGTACCGGCCTTGTACGCGCCCACGGCCTCGAACATATGGCTCAGGCAGGTGCGGCGGCCGTCCTTCAGATGACCGGCCAGCATCGGGCCACCGGAGACGAAGATGGTGGGAATGTTCAGGCGCGCAGCAGCCATCAGCAGGCCGGGCACGTTCTTATCGCAGTTGGGGATCATCACCAGACCGTCGAACTGATGGGCGATGGCCATGGCCTCGGTGGAGTCCGCGATCAGGTCGCGGGTCACCAGGGAGTACTTCATGCCGATGTGGCCCATGGCGATGCCGTCGCAGACAGCGATGGCTGGGAACATGATGGGCGTGCCGCCTGCGGCGCGAATGCCGGCCTTGACCGCGTCCGCGATCTTGTCCAGGTTCATGTGGCCCGGAACGACCTCATTGTAGGAGCTCACCACGCCGATGATCGGGCGGCGGATCTCCTCGTCGGTATAGCCCAGCGCGTAGAGCAGGCTGCGGTTCGGCGCGCGCTCAACGCCCGCCTTGATGTAATCCGAATTCATAGTGTTTTACCTCCAGTATGTTAGGATTGAAGTCATTTACAGAAGTCCGGGAACGATCAGCGGCACGAACACGATGGCCAGGAACACGATGATCAGGCCGATCAGGTAGGGCACGACGGACTTCGAGATTCTTTCGATGGGCAGTCCCGTGATGCCGGTGGCGACGAACAGGTTGATTGCCACGGGCGGGGTGATCATGCCGATGGCGATGCCCACCACGAACAGGATGCCGAAATGCAGCGTGGACACGCCCAGCGCGCGCACCAGGGGCAGGAACACGGGCGTGAGGATGATGATGGCCGAGGAGGTCTCCATGAACACACCGGCGATCAGTATGATGATGGAGATCAGCATCATGATGATGTACTTGTTCTGGGAGATGGCGAGCACCGCGGAGCAGATCGTCTCGGGAATCTTCCAGTTTGCCAGCGCCCAGCCAAAGGGACCGGAGCAGGCGATGATAATCATGATGACCGCGCTGGTCTTGGCGGAGCCCAGCATGATCTGGAACAGTGCCTTGGGCGTGAGATCGCGATAGACGAAGATCGACACCAGCACCGCGTAGACGACCGCCACGGCGGCTGCCTCGGAGGGCGTGAAGTAGCCGGAGAAGATGCCGCCCAGAATAATCAGGGGCATCAGGATTGCCGGAATGGCCTTCAGAAAGGTCTTTGCGATGTTCTTTACCGAGAAGGTCGCTCCCTTGGGATAGTGCCACTTATACGCCTGCCACAGGGCGATGGCGATCAGGATCGCGCCCATCAGGATGCCAGGCATGAAGCCGGCCTTGAACAGGCGGTTGACGCTCTCCTCCGCGATGACGGCGTAGAGCACCATGGGCACCGACGGCGGAATGACGACGCCAATGGTTCCGGCAGCTGCGACCAGCGCTGCAGCGGAATCCTCACGGTAGCCGCGCTTCTTCAGCTCGGGAACCAGCGTCGCGCCGACGGCGGCGGTGGTGGCCGCGCCAGAGCCGGAGATGGCGGCGAAGAACATGCCCGCCAGCACCGAGACCACGCTCAGACCGCCGCGGATCATGCCCAGGAAGGACTCGCAGAACTCAACCAATACCTTGGAAATCTTGCCCTTCGCCAGCAGGTCGCCCGCCAGGATGAAGAACGGCACGGCGATCAGGCTGAAGGAATCGCAGCTCTGGAACATGCGCTGCACGACGATCATCATCTTGGCGTCGCCGTAACCGGCGAACATGGTCACCGCAGCCGCAGAGCAGATGGAGAACGCAACTGGCACGCCAATGACCAGCAGCGCCAGAAATACGATAAAGAGAATTGCAGCCATCAGCCCTTGACCTCCTTTTCCGCACTGGGTTTTGCCAGAATCTCATCCAGCATCATCACGAAGGCATGATACATCATGATGGCCATGCTGACCGGGATGCAGACGAAGATGTACTTCATCTTGATCGGCAGCGCGGTGGCCGTCTTGGTCAGCTTGCCGGTGTACATGCAGCCGTAGTAGAGCAGAACCGCAAACAGCACCAAGCAGATGGCGTGCACCAGGATGCGCAGCACCTTGGAGACCTTTTCCGGGAAGGCGTTCTGCACAAAGGTGATGGAGATGTTGCCGCCGTGGCGGTAGACGCAGGTCGCGCCGAAGAACGTGGACCAGATCAGCAGATAGCGCGTCACCTCGTCCGACCAGGACAGCGCCGTAAACCAAATGCGGCAGACGATCTGCGCCGCTGTGATAATGACCATCGCGCCGATCATGATCACGATCATCACGCCGCAGATCTTGTCCAGGGCGCTGCTGATCTTGTCCAGACAGGCCTTTACTTTCAAAGCGAAATACCCCCTCGTATCAATCGTCATTGGTATGGATCGACATTCAACCGTTTCAGGCTCGATTCAGACGGACAGGAGAGCGTTCCCTCCGCACCGTCATGTGGCGGCGCTCCGTTGCCGGAGCGCCGTAGGTGCGCGCTTATTCAGCGAGCTGCGCCTGAATGCGGGCGACGTAGTCCGCATACTGCGGATAGGCGTCGTAGACGCCCTGAACGGCCTCGCGGAAGGAATCCACGTCGGGATTCTCGACGACCTCAACGCCGTGCGCCTTGATCTCGGCCAGCTGACCGGCTTCCTGCTCGGCGACCCAGGCGCGCTCATACTCGGCGGCCTCCTGCGCGGCGTCCAGGAAGATCTGCTGGGTCGCCTCGTCCAGGCCGTTGAACACGTCCAGGCTCATGGTGATGATGGCGGTGGAGTAGCTGTGCTGATCCAGAGTCACGTACTTCTGATTGTAGTCCCACAGGCCGTAGGAGAAGATGACGTTGATCGGATTCTCCTCGCCCTCGATGGTGCCCTGCTGCATGGCGGTCAGCGCCTCAGCCCAGGCCATCGGAACGGTGTTGACGCCCAGCGCGTTGAAGGTGGCGGTGTAGACCTCGTTCTCCATCACGCGCAGCTTCAGGCCCTCCAGATCGGCGGCGCAGGTTACGGGGCGCACGGAATTGGTCACGTTGCGGAAGCCGCGCTCGGCGTAGGCCAGGCCCTTCAGACCGACTTCTTCGAGGGTTGCGAGCAGCTCTTTGCCAATCTCGCCGTCCAGAACTTCATAAACCTCTTCCTTATTGAGGAACAGGTAGGGCATGTCCAGAACGCCCATCATCTCGGAGAAGTTGACGAAGGGGCCGGAGGTGATGATGCCCATGTCCAGCATGCCCATGGTCATGCTGTCCAGCATGTCGCTCTCGCCGCCCAGAGTGCCGTTGGGATAGATCTCGATCTTGTATTCGCCGTTGGTGCGCTCTGCAACCAGCTCCGCAAACTTCTCAGCGCAGACCTGGAAGGAGTCCTGCTCGTTGACGGTGGTGCCCAGCTGCAGCACGGTCTCCGCCATCGCGGAAGCGCTCAGGCACAGAACCAGTGCCAGAACCAGAGCAAACATCTTTTTCATCTTGGTTTCCCCCTTGAAAATACTTTGTATCTTTCAACGCCCTTTTCGAGCGGTTGAAGCAGATCAATGGAGCTGCGGGCAATAAAAAACGCCTCCGTCTCATCCTTCAGAGACAGAAGCGCGGCTTCTGCGGTACCACTCCAATTGCCGCTTTTCGCGGCCACTCAGCCACATCAGCGGATCTCCGCGAATGTGAAACGCCTGTAACGGGGCGTCAAGCCGGTTCCACTTACGCAGCCGAAGCCTTCAGCGAACTGCTCTGGGAGGATCTTCCTGCTGAATTACACACTGCCTCGCACCACCCGGCAGCTCTCTGGAATGCGCATCAGTGTACTTTTTCCCTTCAACGCAATTTTTTCGGTCGATTGAGGCTATTTTAGTACCATACGCAGGATTTGTCAATACCCTTTTCAAGAATTTATCAAAGGAATTCTCAATTTCCCGTCGAAAGCCGTCGATTTCCTGCCGCTTTCCGAATGTTCCGGCCAGAGAAACTGTCTTTATTCGGCGCTCACGCCCTCCCCTGACCTGACATTCCCGACCTGCACAGAATAATATTTCTGATTTCGATAAATTTTTCGCCGTTTTGCTTGACAGCATGCGGCAAACGTGCTATATATAGACATGTAAATATCGTGCGCGGCGCGCAGAAGAGGCTACATACGCATGAACCGTTTCTCTGCACTGAACAACCTGGCTCTACTCGGCGGGATTTCCCTGCGACTTACGCAGTCTGGAAATCGTGCTGAAAGTTTTGTCCGCTTGTACGGTGTGTGAGGAATGAGCCTGCGAACCTGAGCTGCGCGGAGCTGCGCTGCCGGGATCGAGCGTCATCTCAAACTGCGGTCTGACTTTCAGACTGCAGTTTTTTGTGCGCAGAAAATGAAATCGTACATCATAACATGGATTATATGGAGGTTACACACATGAGCCAGATAAAAATCTTCGACACGACATTGCGGGATGGAGAGCAGTCG
>JAUNNK010000222.1 GCA_030537335.1 Clostridia bacterium
GTGTCCCCCGTCCACCAAATTACCGTGCCAGACGAATCTCCATCCACACGTTCTCGTAGAGGTTCATGACGTCCTCCACGTCGTTGAAGTACTCGCATCTGGAGACCACGTCCTCGCTGGGATTGATGGTGCTCTGCGCGGCCTCCTCCTCGTCGAGACCGTCCACCACGGCCTGGATGGGGGAGCAGTAGTAGATGTAGTCGAAGTTCATGGCGGCGACGTCCTCGCGGCACATGAAGTCGATGAACTTCATCGCGCCTTCCACGTTCTTGCTGCCCTTGGGGATGCACATGCCGTCGACCCAGATGTTGCTGCCCTCCTCAGGCACGACGTACACCAGGTTCTCGTTCTTCTCGATGGCGTACTGGGCGTCACCGGAGTAGACCACGCCGATGGCAGCCTCGCCGCCGACCATCTTGTCCTTGGTCTCGTCCAGCAGATAGCCGCACTGGATCTTGTCCTGCTTCTGCTTGATGAGCAGATCCTTGGCCTCGTTCAGCTCGGCCTCGTTGCGGGTGTTCATGGAATAGCCCAGATACTTCAGCGCCAGTCCGATGGAGTCGCGCATGGAGTTCATCATGATCACGTTGCCGGCGTACTTCTCGTCAAAGAGCGCGCCCCAGCTGGTGAGCTCCTCGTCCACCATCTCGGTGTTGTACAGGTAGCCCAGCGTGCCCCACATGTAGGGAACGGAATACTTGTTGCCGGGATCGTAGCTGGGATCCTTCAGGCGATCCATCACGTTCGCGAAGTTGGGCATGGCGGAGAGATCCAGCTCCTCCAGCATGTCGTGGGCGATCATGCGTTCGATCATGTATTCAGAGGGGAAGATCACGTCGTAAGTGCCCGCACCGGCCTCCAGCTTGGTGTACATCTCCTCGTTGGTGGTGAAGTTGACGTACTTCACGGTGATGCCGGTCTCCTCCTCAAAGAGGTCGATCACGGCCGGGTCGATGTAATCGAACCAGTTGAACACGGTCAGCTCCTCGGCGCTGGCGGATGCGGAACCCATGGCGCAGGCGCTGAAGGCGATCAGGATGCACAGAATCAGGGCAAACTTTCTCATTGAACAATTTCCTCCTTGGTTGTGTGTATTCCAAAAGGGTTTAGCCTTGGGAAACAGTGTTGGGGGCGCGGCTCAGATGATCTCCAGGCCGCTTCTGCGGTTGACGATCAGCAGCAGCGTGAGGATGCAGATGAACATCAGCGCGGACAGCGCGTACATCGTGGGCTCCACGCCGCGGCGGGCGGCGGAGTACACCACCATCGCCAGGTTCTGGTCGGTGTTGGAGGTGAAGTAGGAGATCACGAAGTCGTCCAGGGACATGGTGAAGGCCAGCAGACCGCCGGTGACGATGCCCGGGGCGATCTCCGGGATGATGACCTTCGGCAGCGCCTGTGCGGGCCGGCAGCCCAGATCCAGCGCGGCCTCATAGATGTTGGGGTTCATCATCTGTAACCTCGGCAGCACTGAGAACAGCACGTAGGGGATGTCGAAGGCGATGTGGGCCATGATCATTGTGCCCTTGCCCAGCGGCATCTTCACGAACACGAACATCAGCATCAGCGAAACGCCGGTGACGATGTCGGGCATGGTCATGGGAATGTTGGAGATGGTTGCCAGCAGGTTGAACCAGCCCTTCTTCATGGAGTACATGCCGATGGCGCCCAGCGTGCCGATGATCACCGAGGCGATGGTGGCGATCACGGCCACGGACAGCGTGACCTTCAGCGCGTCGATGATGATCTGGTCGTGGAAGAGCTTCGCGTACCAGTCCAGCGTGAAGCCCGTCCACTCGGCGCGGGAGACGCTGGCGTTGAAGGACAGGCCGAACATCACCAGAATCGGCAGATACAGGAAGGCGAGCACCAGGGCCAGATAGATTCCCTTGAATGCGCGGACGGAGCCGCGGCTCTTGCGGATCATGCGCGGCCTCCTTCCTTGTCGGGGTTCATCATGCGCAGCAGCAGCGTGGAGATCAGCATCAGGATCAGCATTACCAGCGAAATTCCCGATCCCGCCGGGCGATTGTTGACGGTGATGAAGTACTCCTCGATCATGTCGCCCGCCAGATAGATCATGCCGTTGGACAGCAGGCGGGTGATGGCGAAGGTGGTGACCGCCGGCATGAACACCATGGTGATGCCGGAAATCACGCCCGGAATGGACTGGGGAACCACCACGCGGGTGACGACCCGCAGCGGATTCGCGCCCAGATCCTCGGCGGCTTCGATGATGCCGCCGTCCACCTTCTTGAGCGCCGTGTACACCGGCAGAACCATGAAGGGCAGGAAGTTGTACACCATGCCCAGCAGCACCGCGCCCTCGGTGCCGATGAACTGCACCTTGGGGAGGCCGA
>JAUNNK010000076.1 GCA_030537335.1 Clostridia bacterium
GCGGTCTTGTGGGTGCCGTTGCCGCCCAGGATCACCAGGCAGTCCAGCTGCAGCTTGTAGTAATTCTGCTTCATGGCGGCGACCTTGTCCAGGCCGTTCGCGTCGGGATCTTGAATCGTCTTGAACGGGGTGCGGCTGCTTCCCAGGAAGGTGCCGCCCTTGGTGAGGATGCCGGAGAAGTCGTTATAGGTCAGCAGGCGGAACCTACCGTAAATCAGGCCCTGATAGCCGTCCAGGAAGCCGTAAATTTCCACGTCCTCCTTGGCGTTGAAGAGCGTCTTGGCCACGCCGCGCATTGCGGCGTTCAGCGCCTGGCAATCGCCGCCGCTGGTCAGCATACCGATACGAATCATAGTTTGAAACCTCCCTGACTGCATTGTTGCCGTATATTCAATGAATAATTCGCTTACAGTTTACATTATATACCATTCTCTGGCGAGATACAAGTGGAAAATGGCGGATCGATCAAAATTTTGACGCGGGCCTGCGCGGAATTTGGGAAAAAGTGAACATCAAAACCGGAATTTGCACACGCGGATTTTACAATTGTTGTGGATTTGCGATTGAATTTGTCGTAAGAATTGACTATAATAGTAGAATCAGAGGCGCATGCAATCAGAAGCGCCGAAGAATTTTCGAACGCGCCCGGAAGCAGATCATCCGGGGCAGGGGAGGAATACCTGTGGAAAACGCCCATCGATGGGATTTGAGCTATACACAGAACCGCGAGCTGAGCTGGCTGAAGTTCAACGAGCGTGTGCTGCTGGAGGCAGCGGACCCGACGGTGCCGCTGATCGAACGGCTGCGCTTCGCGTCCATCTTCACCAGCAATCTGGACGAATTCTTCATGGTTCGCGTGGGCAGCCTGTTCGATCTGAACATGCTGGCGCCCGACGACGTGGAGAACAAGAGCGGCATGACGCCTGCCGAGCAGCTGGATAAGGTGTTCGAGGCGGTGCGTCCGCTGATCGTGCATCGGGATGAGATTTACAGCGAGTTGGTGCGTGAGCTGGCGGCGAAGGGCGTGGCGGAGATCGCCTACGAGGCACTCACCGAGAGCCAACGCAACTACATTCATGAGTACTACCGCAACAACATCCGACCTGTGCTCTCGCCCCAGATCATCGACCGCAATCATCCCTTCCCGCATCTGAGAAACAAGGATCTCTATGCGGCGGCACTTTTAAACAACCGGGGCAAGATGCTGCTGGGCATCGTGGACGTGCCCAAGTCGGTGCCGCCGATCCTGGTGCTGCCGGGCACGCCGACGCGCTTTGTGCGCACGGAGGCCGTGGTCGCCGCGCATCTGAAGAAGATCTTCAAGATCTACATCGTCGAGGAGGAGGCGGTGATCGCCGTCACACGCAACGCGGACATCAGCCTCGATGAAGAAAAGTTCGACGAGGACAACCCCGACTTCCTGAACTACATGTCGCGCCTGCTGCGCAAGCGCGAGCGCCTCGCGCCGGTGCGGCTGGAGCTGCAGGGCTATGCGCCGCGCCTTGCCAAGATGCTGGCGAGCTTTTTGAAGCTGGAGATGAAGCAGGTGTACAGCTGCGCCTGCCCGCTGAAGCTGAGCTATGCCTACATGCTGGACAACTGCGCGCCGGAGCTGTACTACCCGCCCTACGCGCCGGTCTGGCCGGAGTATCTGGATCGCGAAATGCCCATGCGCACGCAGATTCAGCAGCGCGACGTGCTCCTGTTCTACCCCTACCAGTCCATCGATCCCTTCCTGAAGCTGCTGCGGGAGAGCGCCACGGATCCGGACGTGCTGTCCATCAAGATCACCATCTACCGCCTGGCGCGGAACTCCGCCATCGCCAAGTACCTCTGCGAGGCTGCCGAGAACGGCAAGGAGGTCGTCGTGATGATGGAGCTGCGCGCGCGCTTCGACGAGGAGAACAACATCGGCTGGGCGCGGGAGATGGAGGAGGCCGGCTGCCGCATCATCTACGGTCCTGAGAACTGCAAGTGCCACGCCAAGATCTGCCTGATTACCCGTCGGGAGAAGAACGGCCTGTCCCACATCACCCAGATCGGCACGGGCAACTACAACGAAAAGACCTCCACGCTCTACACCGACTTCTGCATGATGACCGCAGATCGCGGCGTGGCTCAGGACGCGGTGGCATTCTTCCAGAACATCCTGATCGGCTCGCTGTCCGACGAGTACGATAAGCTCTTCGTCGCGCCCAACGCCATGAAGAACCGCTTGATGCAGCTCATCGACGGCGAGATTGCCAAGGGCAGCCAGGGCCGAATCATCATCAAGGCCAACTCTGTCACCGAGCGCGACCTGATCGACAAGCTGTCGGAGGCCTCCTGCGCGGGCGTGAAGATCGATCTGATCATCCGAGGCATCTGCTGCCTGCTGCCGGGGGTTCCGGGCAAGACGGACAACATCACCGTCACCAGCATCGTGGGCCGCTTCCTGGAGCACAGCCGCATCTACTGCTTCGGCGAGGGTGAGGAGCGCAAATGCTACCTGTCCTCGGCGGACATCATGACCCGCAACCAGACCCGCCGGGTGGAGATCGCCTGCCCGGTTTCCAGCTCGGAGATCAAGCAGATGCTGTCGGAGTACCTGGATCGCATCCTGTCGGACAACCTGAAGGCGCGGCGGCTGCAGAACGACGGCAACTACGTCTCCGTGCACAACGACGGCGAGCCGCTGAACGTGCAGAGCTACTACATGGAGCATCCGGTGCAGATGCAGGCATCCGCGGTCTCCGGCAAGCGCTCCCTGCGCAACCGTCTGCGGGGCTTCATGGGCCGGGGCAAGTGAGTTCATCGGGGCGCTTTCACACGGAAGCGCCCTGATTCTGTATGGAGGTGCAAAGATGGCCTTTGATTACAAGAAGGAATTCAAGGAATTCTATCTGCCGCCCAGAAAGCCGCAGATTGTGGAGATCCCCGAGATGCATTTCGTGGCGGTACGGGGCAGCGGCAATCCCAACACGGAGGGCGGCGAATACAAATCCGCCATGCAGCTGCTCTACGGAGTGGCCTTCACCATCAAGATGAGCAAGCTGGGCGACCACCGCATCGAGGGCTACTTCGACTACGTGGTTCCGCCGCTGGAGGGCCTGTGGTGGCAGGAGGGCGAATCGGCGCTCGACCTTGCGCACAAGGAGCACTTTCAGTGGATCAACATGATTCGCCTGCCGGAGTTTGTCACTCGGCAGGAGTTTGACTGGGCCGTGGCGGAGGCGGCACGCAAGAAGGGGCTGGATTTCTCCCGTGCGGAGTACTTTCATTATGACGAAGGACGTTGCGTGCAGTGCATGCACGTCGGGCCCTACGACGCGGAGGGGGCAACCATCGCCGCCATGCTGGACTTCGCGGCGAAGAATGGCTTCGCGCCGGACTGCGGCGACGTGCGGCGGCATCACGAGATCTACCTCTCCGACACGCGCAAGTGCGCGCCGGAGCGCCTCAAGACGGTGATCCGCATTCCCGTCCGGGAGAAATAGAGACGGTGCTGCCTAAAACGACGAAAAGGTAGGGAGGGGTGCCTTCACCCCGCCGCATAACAATTGTAGGACAGTCTCGAAACCTGAAGATGTTTTGAGACAACCGCGGTTCCCGGGTTCATATTCAGTTTAAGAAGCTGTTGTATTCTGTGAATGGAAGGAATCCCCTCCTTCATCAATCACAGCACACTGTCCCGCCTCGCGGCGCTTGCAAGGGCGTCACGCACAGGCGGGACAGACAATTTCTGGCGATTTTGCGGAGAATCACTTGTCCTCCAGGATGCTTCCATCGATGGAGAAGGTGACCACACGCAGGGGGATGTCCCTGCCGCACGCCTCCAGCGCCTGCCGCGCCGCAAACTCCAGCCCGCCGCAGCAGGGAACCTCCATGCGCAGCACCGTAAGCGTCTGAACGTCGTTCCCGCCCAGTATCTGCGCAAGCTTCGGCGCGTAGCTTGCACCGTCCAGCTTCGGACAGCCGATCAGCGCGACTCGATTCCGCAGGAACTCTCCGTGAAAGCCCGCGTAGGCGTAGGCGGTGCAATCCGCGGCGACCAGCAGCTCTGCATTGTTGAAGCAGGGCGCGCTCACCGGGGTCAGCTTCAGCTGGATCGGCCAGTTGTTCAGCCGAACGTCCGCATTTGCACGATTATCGACCGAAGTCTGTTTTGTGCTGAAATCGACTTCGGTCGCTTTTGCGCGCTCTTCCTGGGCTTTGCGCACCGCCTCCGCATCGTAGGCCGGGGCCTCGCGCTCCTCGAAGTGAATCGCGTCCATCGGGCACGCCGGCAGACAGTCACCCAAGCCGTCGCAGTAGTCCTCCCGCAGCAAATGCGCCTTACCGTCCACCATGCCGATGGCGCCCTCGTGGCAGGCCCGCGCGCAGGCGCCGCAGCCGTTGCACTTTTCCGTATCGATGTGAATGATTTTGCGAATCATGCCTTTTCTCCCTTCTGCGCTTCGCGCTCCGCTTTCGCGCGCGCCTTCTGCTGCGCGGCGATCTCCATCATGTGCTCGTACATCTCGTCGCCCACGCATTTCCGGGCGTATTTGCACCACTGCACGCAGCTCAGCGAGTCGTTGTAGGCAACGAAGCCACACTTCTCGCAGGTAACCTGCGTGTCCGTCGAGAAGATTTCGATCACGCTGCCGCACTGCGGGCAGCGCCGCTCCTCAATGGTCGGCGTGCGGGGCTTGCCCTGACAGCTGTCCATAATCATATTACCAACCTCCGTTTCAAAAATGCTGTGCATTGTAATCTTCTCACAGCGCGAAGAAGAATTGTCTGAAATATTCAAGTCCTTTCTCTTGACTTTGCAACACCATTCTAATAGAATATCCTCGGAATGTATGTTGGAATTCCAACAAAACGGAGGATCTGAATGCAAAACGATCTGGAGATTTTGCGGAATTGTCCGCTCTTTCAGGGAATTGAGGCGGGGAATTTGCAGGAAATGCTCGCCTGCCTGAACGCAAAACGTGCATTTAAGGGAAAAAATGAGGCCATTTTTCAGGAGGGCGACCCCGCAAATTGCGTGGGTGTGGTGCTCTCCGGCGCGCTGCAAATTGAAAAAATCGATTTTTATGGCAATCGCAGCATCGTAGATCGCATCGCGCCGCCGCAGATTTTCGGAGAATCCTTCGCTTTCTCCGGTGTTGAAACCATGCCCGTGCGCTGCGTGGCCATCGAGCCCAGCGAAATCCTGCTATTGGAGTGCAGCCGCATCGCGCACACCTGCTGCAACGCCTGTGCCTTTCACAGCCGGATGATTTTGAATCTTTTGCGAATTGTCGCGGCAAAAAATCTGGCTTTCAATCAAAAAATCGCAATATTGTCCCGGAGAACTACCCGGGAAAAGCTGATGACCTACTTGCTGGAGCAGGCCAAGCGCTGCGGCAGCGCCAGCTTCACCATTCCCTTTGATCGGCAGGGCTTGGCGGACTACCTGGGCGTGGAGCGCAGCGCGCTCTCCGCAGAAATCGGCAGACTTCGCGCGGACGGCGTGCTGGAAAGCAACCGAAGTCGGTTTATTTTGCATCCAGAGGCCTGGAACGGCTGAAATATCATGAGAAAAGCGCCTATTTCAAACCAAAGTTGGTTTTGAGAAGGCGCTTTTCAACAGTCATGAAGATCAGACCAATATGGATTTGCAATCAGCGCACCGGACAGACGCCGCTGGCGCAGTCCGCGCTGCCGACGTCCAGCTCCGTCTCTTCGCGCTCATACTTGGAAATCAGCGACGGATTGAACGGGCGCATCTTCGCCCTGCGGGCCTCGTATTCCGCCTCGGAGATGGCCTCGTAGGGCAGGAGCTCGTAGAAATTCTCGTCGTAGCTCAGGAAGGACAGGGCGACGACGTCGTCCCAGTGGTTCCAGACCCACTCCTCGACTTCATCCCACTCATTTTCACGCACGTGCACGGTGATGGAGCAGTTGTGATCCACGTAGTGCTCCATGAACATCTTGTAGTTTTCCAGCTGCTCGATGGCGGAGGCGTCGGCCTTGACCCGACCCTCTGGGGCCTTGACGGGGAACTCGATCACCTTCGTGCGGCAGGTTGCGGCGTCCTGACCCACCTCCGGAAACACCGGATAGCCCAGATCCTCGCAGACCCGGCACAGCGGATCGCTGGCGGAGATGCGGATGCGGCGCACGTAGTAGGGCGCGTGGGAGTAATGCACGCCACAGGACACCGTGGGCAGCAGCGAGAGCGTGCCCTCCGGCTTGATGGTAGTCACCAGCAGCGGCGCGTTGAGTCCCAGGGAATCCGCCATCTTTTTGGAAGCGCTGTGGGCGGCGTCGCGCAGCTTCTCCAGCAGCGCTGCCTGGCCCTGGTGATCCAGTCCAACGGCGTTGACCATGTCCTGCCAGCCGGTCAGCGAGCAGCCCAGCAGGCGGTCGCGCTGCTGCACGGCGTTCCAGCGGTGCATCTCCAGTTCACGGCAGGTCATGCGCATGCCGGCGCGGGCGCTCAGGCGCTGGGCCTCCAGAAGGCCCGCCTCGTCCAGCTTTCCATCCTTCACGTAGGCCATCACATTGACCGTGGTCAGGTTGCACAAGCCGTGGCTGTCCAGCAAAATCTCGCCGCAGGGATTGCAACCGCAGAAGTTGGGGCGGCGCTTCAGACCGGCGGCCTCGTTGATCCAGCCCGGCTCGCCGGAGTGGCGCATCTGCTGGATGTGCCAGTGCAGCTGCTCCCGGCTGGGCTTGCGGCGGTAGAAGATGGAATTGTTGCTCATCTGGCGGTGGGCGATGTTCCGGTCGATCTCCCAGCGGCCGTTCACCTGGCGGTAGAGCTGGCTCTTAGCCTGGATGCACTCGGCGTCGTCCTGGTCGATCAGGCCAATCTCGGAGGTCCTGCGCACGCCGCCAGAGACAACGTTTTCACCGATGATGTTGGCGATATCCAGCAGGTCGATGGGCTTGAGCTTCGTGCGCACCGCGCCGTCCCGAAGTCCCGCAGAGGCGATCACATGGTGGATTTTATCGAGCATGGCCATCATGGACTCGTAGCCGCTGGCCGTGCCACCGAAAACCTTCAGGCGCTCGCCGCGGGGGCGAATCGAGTCGTACTCCACCACGATGCGGCGGATCTTGCTGTATTCCTGGTTGGTGAGAACGTCGAAGTAGCGGTCGATGGCCTGCGCCCAGCCCTCCTTGGAGTCGCCGATGGCCAGCGTGACGGTGTCGCCAGAGAAGCTGACCCCGGTGTATTCCAGGCGATCTTCCTTTTTACGAGGGTTGTACGCCTTGTGGATGATCTCCAAGTTGGTGCGGATCGGCGGCAGCTTCTCCGCGTCGTCCTTGAGCACGCGCACGCCCACGCCACTGCCCACCATCAGAAGATAGAACAGGTCGTGGTAGGCGCGGTAGTCGTCGATGACCTCAAACGCGCAGTTGTAGTTCGCCATGGGATAGGCCTCGGACACGGGGGTCTGGCCCACCCAGAGCGTGCGCCCGGACAGGAACTGACGCAGGTTGTAGATGTTGTCGTAGAGCTTCTCCGCCTCCTCGCGGGTGGTGGGGGCGAGGGAACAGTTGTATTCCACGGCGCGGCGCACCGTCTCCCACCAGAACTCCCGGCGGTTCAGCTGCGGTATGTAGCGGGAGTAGGTGCGGGAATAGACGAAGGAGCCCAGCTCGCCCATGGGGCTGGGCGCGTGCTTGTACTTCGAAAGAAATTCGCGGCTCAGCAGGCCCTCCTTCCAGTTCGCCACGCCACGGGTCTTCTCCTTTTCCATGCGATAGAGGATGTAGGCCTTGGCGGTCTTAAAGCGGCCCTGCTCGAACAGCGCCTCCTCCACCGCGTCCTGAATGGACTCGATGTCCACGATTTCCGTGCCGGACTGAACGAGCTTGGCTTCCACGTCGTCCACCACGCGCTGCACAGCCTCGTCGCCGTGCTCGCCCGCAGCCGCCGCAGCCAGCGTCACCGCGCGCACGATAAATTCCCGATCATAGTCAACTATATTGCCGTTTCTCTTTCTGACCTGCATATGCAATCCCCATTGCTCCTATATATAGTAGTTAAAATTGTACTTAAAATACAACATGTTGATTATAACGCATGTATCCTGAAATTGCAACCGCTTTTTTTGTGATAAGACGTGCGACATCGGTGATAAATAATAAGAAGGGACTCCGACAATGCCGGAGCCCCAAGAATTTCACGATTTTATTTGCAGGTGCGATCCATCAGTTCGGTCACCTCGCGGGAGCGCTGGAGGATTGGCGCAAGTACGCAGCCGATGATCACGCCGACGACGCCCTGGCCGATGTTGCCGGGAATGCTGCCCGCAGCGCCGATACCGAAGCCCATGAACACCGCCTCATAAACGAAGTAGCCCAGAACCATGAAGGCCTCCGCCAGCACCGCGCCGACGATCATGGAGACCAGACGGGAGGTGGTCGTGGCATTGCGGCCGAAGTGGTTGAAGATCAGCGTGGAGATCAGCGCGACGCCCGCCTTGATGACCAGCGTGCCGAGCGCAAAGGACGCATAGCCCGCCAACAGGTCCGCCAGCATGGAGCCCAGGCCCGCAGCGATTACCGCGTAGAGGGGGCTGATGAGATAGGCACAGACCAGAATCACGCCGTCGCCCAGGTTCGCATAGCCGCCGGTGGCGGGAATCGGGATCTGAATCAGCATGGTGGCGACGCAGATCAGCGCGGCGAACAGCGCGGTGAGAACAATCTTGAATGTGGATGTATGCTTCATTTATCTTCCCTCCAATTGACAAGCTTTCCAATTGCAGGTATAATCATAAATCAGAACTGGCATGATATCAATGCTCAGATTGTGCATATTTTATATGGTCAGATTGGAGGCGAACGCATGTACATTGGAGATGCAATCGCTTTCTCATGACAAGTTTTGCAGATCACCGTTTCCCGCAATGCGCCGCACATGGTGTTATTTCCATCGATGCGATAAATGCCGCCCGGGACGGAATCGTCCGGACGGCATGCTGAATCAAAAATGTGCGTCAGTGCGCGGTCATGCGGGCAGTGACCTGCTTCAGTGCCGGGCGCAGCGCACCGTAGAAAATGGGTGCGGCGATCATCGCGACGACGGCGTTGATCAGGGAAGCGGGTAGCTTCGAGAGCATGGTCGCGCCGACGGCGTCCATGGGGTAGGCATAGACAAACTTCTGATAGATGAAGGTCTTGAGCATGTACAGCGCCACATAGGTCAGCGCGCCGATGACGCTTGCGATCACGATGCGCACGGGCTTGGCTTCCCGATCGATCTTCACATTGGCGATCTTCGCGCAGACAAAGGCCATGGCAAACTTGCTCACGAAGGTGATCAGGCACTGAATGATATCGTAGCCGCCGAACAGGGCGTCGTAGAGGAAGGAGCCCAAGCCCGTTGCGATGCCGCCGGGAACGCCGCCCAGCAGCAGACCGGACAGCAGACACATGGCGTTAGCAAAGTGCACCTTCGATCCCAGCAGCGGGAAGCGGAAGAAGGTGATTACGCAGACGATGGCTGCCATCACGCCGATATAAATGATCTTCTGAATGGAATATTTCTTTTCACCCATTGTGTTTCCCTCCAATTGACAAGCTTTCCAATTGCAGGTATAATCATAAATCAGGACTGGCATGACTTCAATGCTCAGTTTGTGCACATTTCATGTGGTCAGATTGGAGGCGGGCGCATGTACAACATTACCCTGACCCTAGATGGCGGCAGCCGGATACCCATGTACGAACAGCTCTACCGCTACTTTGCAGAGGAGATTCAGTCCGGACGGCTCCCAGCGGGCACGAAGCTACCCTCAAAGCGCAGCCTGTGCGCACATTTGGGTGTGAGCCGTTCCACCGTGGAGAATAGCTACGCCATCCTGGTGGCGGAGGGCTACGTGCAGGTGGTGGCCAAGAGTGGCTTCTATGTGGCCGATATGGTTCCTTTCGGCACAGCGACGCCGGCTGCATCCGCTGTGGTCGAGCGACCTGTTCTTGCGCAGCCGAGGGTGAACTTCTCCACCTCCGTGGTGGATACCTCCGCATTTCCCTACGCATCCTGGGCAAAGCTGAACAAGGAGGTCATCTACAATTCCCCGGAGCTGCTCCAGCGCGGCGACCGTCAGGGAGAACCCGCCCTGCGCAGCGCGCTTGCCGCGTTTTTGCAGGAATACCGGGGCGTGCGCTGCAGCGCGGATCAGATCGTGGTGGGCGCGGGCACGGAGTATCTGCTGGAGCTGCTGATTCAGCTCTTCGATCCGGAGGCGGTGTTTGCACTGGAGGATCCCTGCTACGCGGTTACCTGGCACAGCGTGCGCAACAGCGGGCGCAGGCTGCGCTTCATTCCGGTGGGGGATGCGGGGATTTCCATATCTGAGCTGAAAAAGAGCGATGCGAGTGTTGTTTACATCACCCCTTCGCACCAATTTCCTATGGGCGTGACTATGCCCGCCGTGCAGCGCTCTCATCTGCTGCACTGGGCTTGCTCTGCGCCGGACAGGTACATCATCGAGGACGACTACGACTGCGAATTCCGCTACGGCGCGCATCCCATCCCCGCGATGCAGAGCATGGATCGCAGCGGCCGCGTGGTGTACATCGGCAGCTTCAGCCGCAGCCTTGCGCCGTCGATCCGCGTGGCCTACATGGTGTTGCCGGAGGCGCTGCTGGAGCGCTACCGGGCGCTGTTTGGCCACTTTTCTTCGACGGTCTCCCGCTACGAGCAGACCGTGCTGGCCAGATTTCTGTCCGAGGGCTTCTATGCGCGCTACCTGCGCAGGATGTGCAACCTCTACCGCCAGCGCTGCGTGCGCCTGACGCAGCGCATCCGCAGCCTGGACGAGCGCATCCGCATCAGCGGCGACGGCGGCGGCCTGCACTTCCTGCTGACCCTGCTGGATCGCAGCGAGGAGGAGCTGTACGCTCAGGCCACGGCCAGCGGCATCCGCCTGCACCGCCTGAGCGACTATGCCCACGAATACCCCGTGCGACCCTCCACCGTCGTGCTGGGCTACGGCGGCGTGCCGGACGATGCGCTGGAAGCGTCGGCGGAGCTGCTGCGTGCGGCCTGGAGGCTCTGATCTGCGCCTGGATTGATTGCAAACACTTTACTTTGCTGAACTTGCTGTCCTCCGTCGAGGGAATATAATAATCCCAAACCTTGGAATGAGAGGATACGCCCATGAACCTGCTGAAGGCGGCCTATTGCCGCACGTTTCAGTTCTTTTTCAGAATTGCAATTCCATTTTTGCCCTATCGAAGCCCGATCCTGCTGGAGTCCTGCGCGGAGATCCCGGAGCAGCTGCGCGCGCGTAAGATCCAGTGCGTGCTGATCGTCACGGATAAATCCATTCATGGCTGCGGCCTGATCGAGCCTCTGAAGGAGGCGTTGCGCGCGGCGGACGTCCGCTTCGTGGTCTTTGACGAGACCGTGCCCAATCCGACGGTGCGCAACGTGGAGGACGCACGCAGTCTCTATCTGAAGGAGGGCTGCCAGGGGATCATCGGCTTCGGCGGCGGCTCGGCCATGGACTGCGCCAAGGTGGTGGGCGCGCGCATCGTGCGGCCCAACAAGCCGGTGGAGCGTATGAAGGGCGTGCTGAAGGTGCTGCACCGCCTGCCCTTCATTGTGGCGGTGCCCACCACTGCGGGAACCGGCAGCGAAACCACCCTCGCGGCGCTGGTCACCGACAGTGAGACCCATCACAAGTTCACCATCAACGATTTTTCGCTGATTCCACACGCGGCGGTGCTGGATGCAGAGGTGACGCGGAGCCTGCCGCCGAGAATCACCGCGACCACCGGCATGGACGCGCTGACCCACGCGGTGGAGGCCTACATCGGCCGCTCCACCACCGCGTCCACCCGCGCGGACGCCATCCAGGCGCTGGAGCTGATCCAGGCCAATCTGCTGCGCGCCTACAATGACGGCGACGACATGGAGGCCCGCCGGAGCATGCTGCGCGCGTCCTTCTATGCGGGACGCGCCTTCACCAAGTCCTATGTGGGGTATTGCCATTCCGTCGCCCATTCACTGGGAGGGCGCTACAACATCCCGCACGGCCTCGCCAACGCAGTTCTGCTGCCCCACGTGCTGGAGGCCTACGGTGAGAGCGCCCACAGAAAGCTCTGGGAGCTGGCCTGCGCACTGAAGCTCTGCGACGAGAGCGTTCCAGCGAAGGAGGGGGCAGATCGCTTTATCGCCATGATCCGTCGCATGAACGCCGAGATGGGTCTGCCTGAGACGCTGCCGGGCATCCGTCGGGAGGACATTCCGGGGCTGGCCGCACGCGCGGAGGCCGAGGCCAATCCGCTCTATCCGGTGCCGAAGCTGATGACCTGCGGGGAACTGGAGCAGTTCTACTACGACGTCATGGAGGAAGAAGCATGAATCCGGAGGAGATCTCGTCCATCGTATCTGCACAGCGCGGCTATTTTGAGAGCGGTGCGACGTTGCCCATTGACTTTCGCATCGATGCGCTGAAGCGCCTTCGAAGTGCGATTCAGCAGAATGAGGTGCGCATTGCGGAGGCGCTGCGCGCCGATCTGGGCAAGTCTGCATTTGAGAGTTACATGTGCGAGAGCGGGCTGGTGTGCAGCGAGATCGGCTACATGCTGCGCTACATCCGCTCCCTCGCCCGGGAGCGGCGCGTCGCCACGCCGCTCGCGCAGTTCGCCTCCCGCAGCTATGTGCGTCCCGCACCCTACGGCGTGACACTGATTATGAGCCCGTGGAACTATCCGCTGCTGTTGACGCTGGACCCGCTGGTGGACGCCATCGCGGCGGGCAACACGGCGGTGGTCAAGCCCAGCGCCTATTCGCCCA
>JAUNNK010000077.1:0-1619 GCA_030537335.1 Clostridia bacterium
ATCGCCGGCATGAGCGACATCACCGTCATGAGCAAGAACGGCGCGCTGTTCGTCAACGGCCCGATGGTGGTCTCCGCCGTCGCAGGCAAGGAAGTTGACATGGAAACCCTGGCCGGCGCGCAGGCGAGCGTGAAGTCCGGCATGGCCCACCTCACCGCCGAGACCGACGAGGAGGCCATTGCCAAGGCCCGCAAAGTCATCTCCATGCTCCCCGCCAACAACATGGCGGACGCGGAGGGCTTCTGCGAGGATGACGTCAACCGCGAGCTGGGCGACCTGAACGCGATTCAGAGCCTGGACGACGTGCGCGACGTGCTGACCCGCGTGGCCGACATGAACGATATCGTCGAGCTGGGCGCGGATTTCGCGCCGTCCATGGTCACTGCCCTCGCCAAGATCGGCGGCACCACCGTGGGCTTCGTGGCCAACCAGGCCAGCAAGGACGAGGGTCGCCTGACCGTGTACGGCTCCAAGAAGGCCGCGCGCTTCGTCTCCTTCTGCGACTGCTTCTCCATCCCGGTGATCACCGTGGTGGATTCCATGGGCATGAAGATCAGCGCCGCTCCCCAGGGCGAGCTGTCCCGCGCGGGCGCACAGCTGATGTTCGCCTACGCCGAGGCCTCCGCGCCGCGCATCGCGCTGGTCGCGGGCAACGCGGTGGGCATGGCCTACGCCGCGCTGGCTTCCCGCACCGCTGCGGACGTGGTCTACGCATGGCCGGGCGCATGCATCAGCGCCGTAACCCCGAAGATCGCCGCGCAGTTGAACTACGCGGATGAGATGAAGGACGCTGCCGATCCCTTCGCCAAGCGCGCGGAGCTGGAGCAGCGCTACATGGACGACGTGGCCGACGGCGTGAACGCTGCCAAGCAGGGCTATGTGGACGACGTGATCGAGCCCGCCCAGACCCGCCAGATGCTCGCCGCCGCGCTGGAGATGCTCGCCGGCAAGCGCGAAAACAAGCCCGCCAAGAAGCACGGCAACATGCCGCTGTAAGGAGGCAAGTCCATGAATACGATGAATCCTGTGGCCTATGGTCTGATCGTTGCGGTCATCGGCATCGCGGTCGTGTTCGCGATGCTGACCATCCTGATCGCATTCGTGTGGGCCCTGGGCAAGCTGATACAGAAGCTCGTCAACCGGGCGGAAGCGAAGAAGGCCGCCGCAGCCGCCGCTGCTGCGCCCGCACCCGCGCCCGCGCCGGTGGTTGAGGCGCCTGTCGTCGAGGAAGCGCCTGCCGTGGACGACGCGGAGCTGATCGCCGTGATCGCTGCCGCCATCGCCGCCTTCGACAACTCCGGCAAGAACCTCGTGGTTCGCAAGGTTCGCCGCGTGTCCGGCTGGAAGGACGCCGCCCGCAGCGAGCAGATCTATCACTTTTAATTCGCGTTCCGGCTTGTCCCGGATACCGGTTCTCAATTGAATTGAAGATTTAGGAGGATATCACCATGCGCAAGTTCGCGATCACCGTTAACGGCACGTCCTACGAAGTTGAAGTTGAAGAAATCGGCGGCGCTCCGGTCTTTGCCGCAGCTCCCGTCGCAGCCCCCGTCGCCGCGCCCGCATCCGTGGCCGCTCCGGCTCCTGCCGCCGCCCCCAAGGCCGCTGCTCCGGCTCCC
>JAUNNK010000077.1:1629-12692 GCA_030537335.1 Clostridia bacterium
GAGCGCCCCACGACGAGCCCTCCTCGCGGCCCGCCCGAGCTCCAGCCGCCGCCGCGGACGACGCGGCTCAGCACCCCGTGCCCGCTGCCGCAGCTCCCGCCGGTGCGGAGAGCGTTACCGCGCCCATGCCCGGCACCATCAACGCCGTGAAGGTCGCGGGCGGCCAGTCCGTCAAGAAGGGCGATGTGCTTGTCGTTCTCGAGGCTATGAAGATGGAGAACGAGATCATGGCTCCCCGCGATGGCGTGGTTGCCTCTGTGAACGTGACCAAGGGCGCTTCCGTCAACACCGGCGACCTGCTCGTTTCCCTGAACTGATTGCCCGGAAACGGCAAGGAGGGTTAACGAATGTTCAAACTGAAAAAGGTAAGTGGCACGCGCGCCTTCGTGTGCCTGCTGATCCTTATGACTCTGCTGACCGCATGGGCGTTCGCGGAGACCACTCCGGTCGATGGCTCCGACACCAGGTACATGGTGCAGGAGGTTACCGATCCCGAGGCGGTCGCAGCGTCCGTGGAGGAGGCCAGCAATGCGTCGAAGGATCCGGAAATCAATGTGCTCCAGGGCCTGAAGCGCATCGTCCAGTCCACGGGCTTTGCCCAGAGCTTCACCGAGAACGGCTTTGAATGGCGCAATTACGCCATGATCGCAGTGGCCTGCCTGCTTCTGTATCTGGCCATCGTCAAGCAGTTCGAGCCGCTGCTGCTGCTGCCCATCGCCTTCGGCATGCTGCTGGCGAACCTGCCGGCGGCGGGCATGATGGAGCACGTCAAGTACAGCTTCTATCCCACCCTGCACGACGCGGCCGTCGCCGCCGAGGCGCTGGGCAAGGATGCAAACGACATCATCCTGCGCTACAACGAAGCCGCGGGCATGATGCAGTACAGCCTCCAGACCTCCAACGCAGGCCTGCTGTACTACCTCTACCAGGGCGTCAAGCTGGGCATCTTCCCGCCGATCATCTTCATGGGCGTCGGCGCGATGACCGACTTCGGTCCCCTGATCGCCAACCCGAAGAGCCTGCTGCTGGGCGCTGCCGCACAGCTGGGCATCTTCATCACCTTCCTCGGTGCAAAGCTGATGGGCTTCTCCGCTGCGGAGGCCGGCTCCATCGGCATCATCGGCGGCGCGGACGGCCCGACGGCCATCTTCGTCACCACCAAGCTGGCGCCGCACCTGCTGGGCGCAATCGCCGTCGCGGCCTACTCCTACATGGCGCTGGTTCCGGTCATTCAGCCGCCCATCATGAAGGCGCTGACCACCAACAAGGAGCGCGTCATTCGCATGCCGCAGCTGCGTCCCGTGTCCCACACCGAGATGGTCATCTTCCCGATCATGGTCACCATCGTGGTGTCCCTGCTGCTGCCTGACGCGGCGACGCTGGTCGGCTGCCTGATGTTCGGCAACCTCTGCCGCGTCTGCGGCGTGGTCGAGCGCCTGAGCAAGACCATCCAGAACGAACTGTGCAACATCGTCACCATCTTCCTGGGCCTGACCGTCGGCGCCACCACCAACGGCACCACCTTCCTGACCCTGGATACCATCAAGATCGTCGTGCTGGGCGTGTTCGCCTTCGGCTGCGGCACCGCCGGCGGCGTGCTGCTGGCCAAGCTGATGAACAAGCTCACCGGCGGCAAGATCAACCCGCTGATCGGCTCCGCAGGCGTGTCCGCCGTTCCCATGGCGGCCCGCGTCTCCCAGAAGGTCGGCCAGCAGTACGATCCCGGCAACTTCCTGCTGATGAACGCCATGGGTCCCAACGTGGCCGGCGTCATCGGTTCCGCGGTTGCTGCGGGCGTGTTCATCTCGCTGTTTGCATAAGGCCGAGTCCATTTGAACCGGCATAGCAAGCGTAAGCTGCGATGGAATCAGAGAGATTCAAACCACAGTATCACCGGGCGCTGCCCCTTCCCGGCGGCGCACCGGTTCCCGGATAGGTTTCCCGTTTGAACGCAAGGAGGAAAACATTATGGGCAAAGTAATGATTACCGAAACCATCCTTCGCGACGCACATCAGTCCCAGGCCGCAACCCGCATGCGCACCGAGGACATGCTGCCCGCCTGCGATGTGCTGGACAAAGTTGGTTACTATTCTCTGGAGTGCTGGGGCGGCGCGACCTTCGACAGCTGCCTGCGCTTCCTGAACGAGGATCCCTGGGAGCGCCTGCGCAAGCTGAAGGCGGCCCTGCCGAATACCAAGCTGCAGATGCTCTTCCGCGGCCAGAACATTCTGGGCTACCGCCACTATGCCGACGACGTGGTTGACGAGTTCGTCCGCCTGTCCATCAAGAACGGCATCGACGTCATCCGCATCTTCGACGCGCTGAACGATCCCCGCAACCTGGAGGCCTGCATCAAGGCCACCAAGAAGTACGGCGGAATCTGCGAGGTCGCGATGTCCTACACCATCAGCCCGGTGCACACCGAGGAGTACTTCGTTGAGCTGGCCCTGAAGCTGGAAAAGATGGGGGCGGACAACATCTGCATCAAGGACATGGCAAACCTGCTGCTGCCCTACGACGCATACTCCCTGGTGAAGAAGCTGAAGCAGGCGCTGCGTCCCACCACGCTGGTGCACCTGCACACCCACAACACCACCGGTACCGGCGACATGGTCAACCTGAAGGCCATCGAGGCTGGTGTGGACATCGTGGACTGCGCGCTGTCCCCGCTGGGCAACGGCACCTCCCAGCCCGCCACCGAGTCCCTGGTCGCCACCCTGCGCGGCACCGAGTACGACACCGGCATCGATCTGAACCTGCTGACCCAGGCCACCGATCACTTCCGCGGCGTTGCCCAGAAGCTGACCGAGCAGGGCATCCTGGATCCCAAGGTGCTCAAGGTGGACGTCAACACCCTGAAGTATCAGGTTCCCGGCGGCATGCTGTCCAACCTGATCAACCAGCTGAAGCAGGCCGGCAAGTCTGACAAGCTCTACGAGGTGCTGGCAGAGGTTCCGCGCGTCCGCAAGGACTTCGGCTATCCGCCGCTGGTTACCCCCACCTCCCAGATCGTGGGCACCCAGGCCGTGATGAACGTCATCACCGGCGAGCGCTACAAGATGAACCCGAAGGAGTCCCAGGGCCTGATGGCTGGCGAGTACGGCACGCTGCCGGCGCCTGTGAACGAGGAGGTTCGCAAGAAGGTCATCGGCGATCGCAAGGTCATCACCTGCCGCCCCGTGGACGATCCGCACTACGGCGCAAAGCACCTGGACGAGTTCCGCAAGGAGATCGGCCAGTACTATACCCAGGAGGAGGACGTGCTCTCCTACGCCCTGTTCCCGCAGGTTGCCGAGAAGTTCTTCATCGCCCGTCAGGCGTCCCAGCTCAAGCTGGATAACTCCGTGCGCGACGAGAAGAACAACGCAATGCCCATCTGAGCTTGATGGAATGGCCCTCAAAGCACATGCTTTGGGGGCCATTTTGCATATTGCGGATGGTGAAGCGCCACAATTTACAGAGCCGGACGTTTACAAATCGGGGCCTGCGTGGTACAATGTAAGAGATTATCATATGGAATAGGAAGGTTTTTTCCATGGATGATCCGCGCACAGGTGTGCGAAAATCAATGAATCGGGAAAAAACCGCGCTGAAGGGCGCGAAAGCGGCAGGTGATACGTGTGCCAGATCAGAGCAAACCGGGCGGAAAAAAGCGAATAAGCAAGGCCCAGCGCAGGCGCATGCAGCGTCAGAAGCGCCTGATTGCTCTTGCACTCTGTCTGCTGGGCGCGTTGCTGATCGCTGCGATTGTCTGGATGCTGGCCGTGGGCCTGGGCAGGCGTGTGGACACCGTGCAGCCGCCGCCGGTGGAGACGACCGTGCCCACGCAGGAGCCTGTGGCCACATCAGAGCCGACGGCAGCGGCGGAACCGACCGCCGTACCCACGCCCACGCCGACAGTTGAACCCACGCCCACGGTCGCGCCCGAGCCAGTGTACATCACCCTGACTGCGGTGGGGGACTGCACCCTCGGCGGCAATACCAACAGCGGCGCGGAGGGGGAGAAGCGCTTCGCGTCCTGCTTTGAGGAGAACGGCGCAGACTACTTTTTGCAGAATGTGCGCGGCCTGTTCGAGAGCGACGACGTAACCGTCGCCAATCTGGAGGGCCCGCTGACCACGGCCACGGACAAGCGCAGCAACCGGCAGTTCAACTTCCGGGGCGATCCGGAGTACGTGAACATCCTCACCGGCTCCAGCGTGGAGGTGTGCAACCTGGCCAACAACCACGCCTATGACTTCAAGACCGCGGGCTTCGAGGAGACCGCACAGGTGCTTGAGGCGGCGGGCGTCGGAGCGTGCGGGTTCGGCCTGGAGCACTACTTGGAGATCAAGGGCCGCACGGTGGGCTTCCTGGGCTTCACCGAGTGGAACTTTGAGCAGAAAGAGATCGAGAGCGCCGTGCGCAGCGCCCGGGAGAAGTGCGATCTGCTGGTCGTGTGCATCCACTGGGGTGAGGAACTGACCTACAAGCGCAGCGGCGCGTCGGACAAGCTGGGCTATGCCATCGTGGATGCGGGCGCAGATCTGGTGATCGGCGGCCACTCCCACGTCTACGGCGAGATCGAGCAGTACCAGGGCAAGTACATCATCTACAGCCTGGGCAACTTCTGCTTCGGCGGCAACAAGCGGCCCACGGATCCCCAGTGCATCATCTTCCAGCAGCGCTTCAAACTGCTGCCGGACGGCGGCGTGGAGGATGCGGGTATCAACCTGATCCCGGCGCAGGTGTCCACCAGCACCAAGTCCAACGACTACCAGCCCATCTTCCTGGAGGGCGACGTGGGCGCGGAGCTGCTGGCGAAGGTTGCGAAGGTGTCGAACCTCACGGAGGAGAGCACCATCTGGATGCCGGAGAGCTACGTTGTGCAGAACCAAATTGTGACAGCCGATGCGAAGATCGGCCCGGCGGCGGAGGCCGCCGGATCGGACGCTTCGCTGTGAAACATAGATCTGGAATTGAATGTTGGGGGGACTGAAAATGGAGAACGAAGCAAGACGCGCAAGCAATTTTATCGAGGAAAACATCAATCAGGATCTGGCCAGCGGTCGCTTTGACCACGTCAAGACCCGCTTCCCGCCGGAGCCGAACGGCTATCTGCACATCGGCCACGCGAAGGCGCTGTGCGTGGACTTCGGCATCGCCCAGAAGTACGGCGGCTCCTGCAACCTGCGCTTTGACGACACCAACCCCGCCAAGGAGGAGAAGGCCTTCGTCGAGGGCATTCAGGCCGACATCGAATGGCTGGGCTTCAAGTGGGACAACCTCTACTTCGCCTCCGATTTCTTCGATCGCCTGTACGAGATCGCGTGCAGCATGATCCGCCGGGGCCTTGCCTACGTGGACGACCAGTCCCCGGAGGAGATGCGCAAGAATCGCGGCACGCTGACCCAGCCGGGCGTAAACAGCCCCTATCGCGACCGCACGCCGGAGGAGAACCTGGACCTGTTCGAGCGCATGAAGAATGGCGAGTTCCCGGATGGCAGCCGCGTGCTGCGTGCCAAGATCGACATGGCCTCCCCCAACGTGCTGCTGCGCGACCCCACCATGTACCGCATCAAGCACATGCACCATCACCGCGCCGGCGACAAGTGGTGCATCTATCCCATGTACGACTTCCAGCACCCCGTGCAGGACGCCATCGAGGGCATCACCCACAGCCTGTGCTCCCTGGAGTATGAGATTCATCGCCCGCTGTACGATTGGTTCGTCACCCACGCCGAGGTCACCGATCAGCCGCCGCGCCAGATCGAGTTCGCCCGCCTGAACATCGAGCGCACCGTCATGTCCAAGCGCTACCTGCGCCGCATGGTGGAGGAGGGCGTGGTGTCCGGCTGGGACGATCCCCGCATGCCCACGCTGGTGGCCATGCGCCGCTGCGGCTATCCCGCCAGCGCCGTGCTGGACTTCATGGGCCGCGTGGGCGTGGCCAAGGCCGACTCCACCGTGGAGGGCAGCCTGCTGGATCATTGCGTGCGCGAGGCTCTGGCAGACAGCGCACCCCGTGCCATGGCCGTGCTGAACCCGCTGAAGCTCACCTTCTCCAACTGGGAGGAGGGCAAGGTGGATGAGCTGACCGTGGAGAACCATCCCGATCACCCCGAGATGGGCGCCCGTACCGTGCGTTTCACCAGGCACGCATACATCGAGCAGGAGGACTTCATGGAGGAGCCGGTGAAGAAGTTCTTCCGCCTGGCCCCCGGCAAGGAGGTTCGCCTGAAGGGCGCTTACATCATCCGCTGCGACGAGGTTGTGAAGAATGCAGAGGGCGAGATCGTGGAGCTGATCTGCTCCGTCGACCTGGACAGCCGCTCCGGCAGCGAGGGCGCCAACCGCAAGGTCAAGGGCACGCTGCACTGGCTGAGCGACGTCGACGCGCGTCCCGCCGAGTTCCGTCTCTACGAGCCCATCCTGCTGGAGGAGCCGGAGGAGGTCGAAGCACCCGAGATCGAGGACGAGGACGCCGCCGAGGCTGCGCCCGCGGACTTCATGGACCGCATCAATCCCAACAGCCTGAAGGTGGTTCGCGGCTTCTGCGAACCCTACATCGCCAACAGCGAGGTGGGCGCGAGCTTCCAGTTCCTCCGCATGGGCTACTTCTGCAAGGACAAGGACTCCACCGCAGAGCTGCCCGTGTACAACCGTACCGTGGGCCTGAAGGACAGCTGGGCCAAGGTGGCGAAGTAAATCCTATGCATGCAAAGCATCCGTCCCGATTGTGGGATGGATGCTTTGTGCTGAAAAAATGCCGCCGGAATTCCAGAGCGGAAATGAAAATGCCAACCGAAAAAAGATCGGTTGGCATTGAATTTTTGATTTGTGCAGCCTTACAGCTTCAGGCCGGCCAGCTCGAAGCCCGCCTGCACCACCTTGTCCGGCAGCTTGTTAAACATGTCGTTGACGGACTCGTAGTTGTAGTAGCGCATGATGGTCTCCGCGAACATCGGGGCCACAGAGATGGTCTTGAACTTCTCCTCGCCGATGATGTTGGGGTTGGAGACGGTGTCGGTGGAGTAGACGCACTCGATGCGGCTGGCGTTGATCTTGCGCACGCCGGAGGCGGAGATGATGTTGTGGCTGAGCATGGCGCGGATGCTGCGTGCGCCGCGCGCGACCAGGCTGTCGGCCAGGTTGACCAGCGTACCGCCGGAGATGGTGAAGTCGTCCACGATCAGGCAGTCCTTGTCCTTGACCTCGCCGATGACCTCCAGGATGGAGGCGTTCTCGGTGTGATCCACGCGCTCCTTGTCGCCGATGGCGATGGGCAGGTTCAGCATGGAGGCGAACTTGCGGGCCTGCTTGGCGTAGCCCGCGTCGGGGGAGACCACCACCATGTTGCTCATGTCCAGCTTCTTGACGACCTCGGCCAGCATGAAGGTGGCGTAGAGGTGGTCCATCGGGCGCTTGAAGAAGCCCTGCAGCTGCTGCGCGTGCAGATCCATGGTGACGAAGCGGTCGGCGCCGGCCAGCTCCATGCACTCGGCGCAAACGCGGGCGCGGATGGACACGCGGGGTTCATCCTTCTTGTCGCCCTTGCCGTAGCCGAAATAGGGCATGACCAGCGTGCAGGAATGGGCATTGGCACGCTTGAATGCGTCCATCCAAAACAGGATCTCTACGAATTCGTCGTTGGCGTGCAGGCCGATGGGCTGCACCAGCAGAACGTCGCGGTCGCGGACGGACTCATTTACGCGGACAAACGTGTTGCCTTCCGAAAAGGTGATGACCTCGGATGAGCCCAGCTTCTTGCCCATGTACTTGCACATGCGCTCCGCAAAGACCTGACCGCCGCTGCCCGCGAAAATGGAAACATTCGCACTGTCAAACATAAGTCCCTACACTCCTTTTATCATTTGCTCACTTACCGAACTTGATTCCAGGATATATACAAACCTCATTCCACTGAGGCGATAGCCTCGATTTCAACCAGCGCATCCATGGGCAGTCGGGCCACCTCCACGCAGCTGCGCGAGGGATAGTCCGGGCCGAAGAAGTCCGCATAGATCGCGTTGACCTTGCCAAAGTCGTTCAGATCCTTGAGAAAAACGGTGGTTTTCAGAACAGATTTCGCGGAGAGACCCAGCTCCTCCAGCACAGTGCAGATGTTCTGCATGGACTGGCGCGCCTGCGCCTCCACGCCGCCCTCAACCAGCTTTCCGGTGGCGGGGTCGATGCCCAGCATACCGGAGAGGAAGGCCACGCTGCCGTTGACCGTGGCGGTGCAGTACGGGCCGATTGCCTTGGGGCCCTTTTCCGTGAAAAAGCACTTCTTCATTTTTCAAGCTCCTATTCTTCTTGCTCATACGCGACAATTTCGCCCGTTGCGGGATCGTGTATGCCGCGCCAATAGATGTCGGTGCCGGAACCGTAGCTGTCGTAGGAGAGCTGCTTCCGGGAGATCTCCAGGCCGCTGTCCCAGTCGTAGGCGATCAGCCAGCCCTCGCTGATGCAGGCAGGATGTCCCTGGGTGCGCAGCTTGGTCTCGGTGGTGTAGTAGCAGTACTTGCCGTCCACGTCGGGCTTGTAGCTGACGTACTTGCAGCTGCTGTCCTTGCTGATGACGTTGGAATACAGCTGGTAGCGGTACGCCGGGCGGTTTCCGTAGATCGTCACCGTGGCGTACTCCTTGGTGACGGAGGTATAGATGTAAATCGTGTGCTCCGAGTTGTTGCGGAACACGAAGTTCTTGTAGCCGGTGTCGGTCACGGCCGCATCCAGGCTGGGCTCGACATAGGAGACGGTCATGGAGTGGTTCGAGCGCTCGATGATGTCCATGCCCGCCAGCAGTACCGCACCGTAGAGCGTGGAGCTGGCCTGACACACGCCGCCGCCGTAGCCGTTCTGGGAGGTGTTGCCCGCGTATTCGGGCGCGAGCTGCCAGCCGCGCGCCTCAGTGCGGGGGCCGACGATGGCGTTGAAGTCCACCGTGTCGCCCGGGTGCACGGTAAAGCCGTTGAAGTAGCCCAGCGCCTTTGAGACGTTGGAGCGGGAGGCGGAGCCGCGGAACGATGTGTCCGTGGCGTATTCCACGATCACATTGAAGCCACCCTTGGCAGTGTCCGAGCTGATGCTGGGCTCGATGGACAGCAGCGGCAGCGCGGTGTCTCCGTTGCCGGTCTCCACCAGCTGCACGATCAGCGCCTTTGCGGCCTCCAGATCCAGCTCCTGTCCCTGGCGGGATTCGCCGGATAGGTAGGGCTTGTCCGAGGCAACCACCACCGTGGCGTTCACAGGCTCCACGTACAGCGCGTCGTAGATGGGCTGCAGGAAGGCATCGATCAGCTCCGCGTCGTACTGCAGCTCCGCGTTGAATTCCACACTGCTCTGCTTCAGACTCTCGATGTCCTTCTTTCGGTCGAACAGCGAACCCACATGGCCGATGTTCCAGGCGCGCTGGATGTAGGAATCGGCGTCGATGCTGGCGTTGAAGTTCGCCGGGGAGAAAGTCCAGCTCTGATCTCCTGCGGTGAGGGTGTACTGAGTGTTGATGCGCGCATCCAGCGCATCGTGCACGGCCTGCACGCCCTCATCCAGGGTGAAGTCGTCCAGCAGAATGCCGTTTACGCTGATGTTCGCGCAGAAGGTATCGCGGTCTGCCGCGACGGTAAAATAGATCTTACCGAAATAGACCGCAGCGACGACGAGGCAGACGAGCACAAGAAACGGGACAAGGCCCCGGGAGGACCTTCTCCTGCGATTTGAGCGGCCTGCGTTTGTGCGCCGCGTAGGCGTATTGTTGTGGCTTGCAGCGCCCGAAGGGCTGCGCCTCTCCTCTGTCCTGCCGTAGGGATCCGTTCGACGTTGTTCAGATGGCCGGTACGGATCGTAGGAACGTCCGCCCGCCTGGGCGGAAGCGCCGGAGCGGCTGCGGGATGCGGAGCTACGTGCGGCAGAACCGGACCGGCCGGGCGCGGCAGTCGTTCTGCTGCGGGAACCTGCACCGGTGTTGGGTTTGCGTTCCATCATGCATTTGCTCCTCAACTGATATACCAATATTATAACACAGCGCGGGGGATTGATAAAGCGTATTTCGTTTTATATGATTGAAAAATCGGTGAATTCCTGCGATGAAAATGGGAAGATGATGTAAAACTTGCAGGAATGCATGCAAAACGCCGCCGGTACAGGGCCGGCGGCGCAGAAAAGTTTGGATTTGGATGCGGGTTTTAAGGAAATCAATCCTGCGTTTCCTCGAAATCGGAGGGCTCCTCGATATCCTCCTCCGGCGCGGCTTCGCTCTCCGCAGCGGGGGTTTCAACAGGCGCAGGCCTGACCGCTGCGGGTTCTTCCGCCTCGGGCAGCTCCTTGCCCTTCATGAAGCAGTCGAACTCCACGTCGTTGAGCTTCTCGCGCTCGATCAGCAGGCTGGCCAGGCCGTCAAGCTGGTCGCGATGCTCGGTGAGGATGTCCTCCGCGCGCTTGTAGGCGGCGGTGAGCAGGGCATTGACCTCCGCGTCAATCAGCTCGTTGACCTTCTCGGAGAAGCCGGAGTTCTGCTGACTGAAGCTCTTGCCCAGGAACACCTCGTGCTCGGTGCCCAGGAACACCGGGCCGAGCTTGTCGCTCATGCCGTACTCGGTGACCATGCTGCGGGCGATCTCGGTGGCCTGCTTGATGTCGCTGGACGCGCCGGTAGAGATGTCGCCAAAGACGATGGCCTCGGCCACGCGGCCGCCCATGGCGCTGGCCATCTGGGCCTTCATGCGCGCGGTGGTCACGTAGCTGAACTCCTCCTGGGGCAGATACATGGTGTAGCCGCCGGCCTGGGCGCGGGGAATGGTGGTGATCTCATGCACCTTGTCGCACTCGGGGATGTAGTAGGCGACGATGGCGTGGCCGCCCTCGTGATAGGCCACCAGCTTGCGATCCAGCTCGGTCACGCGCTTGGAGCGCTTCTCCGGGCCGGCCATGACGCGGGTGATGGCCTCCTCGATGGTGGGCATGGTGATCTCCGGCAGGTCGTTGCGCGCGGTGAGAAGCGCGGCTTCGTTCATCACGTTCATCAGATCCGCGCCGGTGAAGTAGGGGGTGCGGCGGGCCAGCACCTTCAGATCCACGTCCT
>JAUNNK010000078.1 GCA_030537335.1 Clostridia bacterium
CATATAAGCCCTGCCGAACCCAGGCGGGGCTTTCAACGTTTTGGCGATCCCCAAAACGCATTGAGCCTCCCGTCCGCAAGGCGGGAGGCTCTTTTCTGAATCAATTTACGCCTGGATGAAAGCCAGATAGCCCTTGTAGGCCTCGTACAGGTCGGCCTTACTGATGACCTCGTAGGGGGCGTGCATGGAGAGCACCGCCACGCCCGCATCGATGACGTTCATGCCGTACTTGGCGCAGGTGAAGGCGATGGTTCCGCCGCCGCCCAGATCCACGCGGCCCAGCTCGGCGGTCTGGAAGGCCACGCCCGCGTCGTCCATGATGCGGCGCACCTCGGCCACGTACTCGGCGTTGGCGTCGCTGGAGGAGGACTTGCCCCGCGCGCCGGTGTACTTGTTGAAGCAGATGCCCCGGCCCAGGAAGGCTGCGTTCTTCTTCTCGAAGGCAGCTGCGAAGTTGGGATCGAAGCCCGCGGACACGTCGCTGGACAGCATGCGGCTGTTCTTGAGCGTCCGGCGCAGGCCCAGCTCGCTGTAAGTGGCGGTGAGGGCATAGACCTCGGCCACGATGTTTTCAAAGAACATGGAATCCATGCCGGTTGCGCCCACGCTGCCGATTTCCTCCTTGTCGGTGAGCACGCAGCAGGCGGTGCGCTCGGGAGTGCCCTCCAGATCCAGCACGGCGCGCATGGACGGATAGGCGCACACGCGGTCGTCGTGACCGTAGGCCAGGATCATGCTGCGGTCCAGACCCATGTCGCGGGCCTTGCCTGCGGGCACGATCTCCAGCTCTGCGGAGAGGAAGTCCTCCTCCTCCACGCCGTACTTCTCCTGAAGGATGTTCAGCACGCCCTGCTTCACGGCCTCCTTATCGCAGTCGGCCACCGGGCGGCCGCCCACGATCAGGTTCAGCTCCTCGCCCTCGATGAGCTTGCTCGCGTCGCGCTTCATCTGATCCTGCGCCAGGTGGGGCAGCAGATCGGAGATGCAGAACACCGGATCGTCCGCGTCCTCGCCGATGACCACGTTCACGCGCGTGCCGTCCTTCTTCACGATCACGCCGTGCAGCGACAGCGGCTGGGCCACCCACTGATACTTCTTGATGCCGCCGTAGTAGTGGGTGTCCAGATAGGCCAGATCCGCATCCTCATAGAGGGGATTCTGCTTGACGTCGATGCGGGGGGAATCGATGTGTGCGCCCAGGATGTTCATGCCCTGCTCCATCGGTTTTTCACCGATGACGAACAGCAGAAACACCTTGTCCATCCAGTTGCAGTACACCTTATCTCCGCTCTTGAGCTGCCGCTTCTCCACGACGCACTTGTCCAGATTCAGAAAGCCCTTTTTCTCAGCTTCCGCGCAGCAGATCGCGGTGCACTCGCGCTCGGTCTTGCCATTGTCCAGGAAGGCCCGGTAGTCCCGGGAGAAGGCCTCCAGGCGATCCAGCGCCTGCGCATCGTATTCCTTCCACACGTTCTTGCGTTCCATGGTTCGTTCACTCCATTTCTATATTCAGTCGTTGTCCTTATCATTCAGCACGCGCTCGATGATGAAGCGCGGGCGGGCCTTGGCCTCGCTGTAGACCTTGCCGATATACTCGCCGATCACGCCCAGCGCCAGCAGCTGTATGCCGCCGATCATCCAGATCGAGCACATCAGCGAGGCCCAGCCGCTCACCGTGGCCCCGGCGATCCACCGGATCAGCGTCCACAGCAGCATGACCAGGCTCAGCGCGAAGATCACCGCGCCCAGGAACAGGATCAGCCGCAGGGGCTTGACGCTGAAGGAGGTGATGCCGTCGAAGGCGAAGGACAGCATCTTCTTCAGCGGATACTTGCTCTCCCCGGCGAAGCGCTTGGCGCGCTCGTACTCCACCGTCGTCCAGGGATAGCCGATCTGCGGCACGATGCCCCGCAGGAACAGGTTGACCTCCTTGAACTGACTCAGACCCTCCACCGCGCGGCGGCTCATCAGGCGGTAGTCCGCGTGGTTGAACACGATGTCCACGCCCATGGCCTTCATCAGCTTGTAGAAGCTCTCCGCCGTGAAGCGCTTGAAGAAGCTGTCGGTCTTGCGGGATGAGCGCACGCCGTAGACCACGTCATAGCCCTCGTGGTAGGCGTCGATCATCCGATCCATCGCGTCGATGTCGTCCTGCAAATCCGCGTCCATGGACACCATCATGTCCGCATACTGCACGGCGGTCATCAGTCCCGCCAGCAGCGCGTTCTGATGTCCCCGGTTGCGGGACAGGTTCACGCCGGAGAAGATGCGATCCTTGGCGTGCAGCTCCTCGATGATCGGCCAGGTGCGATCCTTCGAGCCGTCGTTGACGAACAGGATGCGGCTGCGCGGCGAAATCTTGCCCTGGGCGATCAGCGCCGTGAGCTTCGCCTTCAGGCGCTTTGAGGTTTCCGGAAGCACCTCCTCCTCCTTGTAGCAGGGCACAACCACATAGAGCGTATTATCCGATCTCATAAATCAATGTCCCTCCGTTTGATTCAGCGGCGAAAAGCAGCCGCGCCGCCTGCGATAGTAGCTGCCGTTCACCAGCAGCAGCGCAAGATAGACCGCCACCGGCCCCAGCGTGGAGACGGACAGCGGCGTAAGTCCGACGATGAACCAGCGCCCCGCCGCGAAGCCGAGCTGTCCGGCCAGCAGCAAAAGGTACACCCAGCACAGCAGCCTCGGCCCGGCGCTGCGCCGCTTCCGCAGCTTCAGGGCGGACAGCACGCACAGCAGCGCGGCGACCGCAGCCACCCCCGCCAGCGCCCAGTCCAGCATGCGCAGCTTCGGCAGCCCGACATAGACCGTCTCCCGGATCTCTGTGGTATAGTATTGCTTGCCCAGGAGCAGCCATCCGGCCTGAAAGGCGTGGTACAGTGCCGCCAGCCACAGTCCGAAGTTCGTCAGGAAGCGGTGCCAGGCCAGCGGCGGCTCGTCCGCCGCAGCGGCTTCCGGCGCATCCTCCGGGGACTTCTGCTCCCCTTCCGGCTCTGCGGGCATTTCCTGCGCTTCTCCGGCAATTTCCCCGGTCTCCGGCGCATCCGTCGGCAGATATTCCTCCTGTTCCGGCACAGTCGCATTCATACTTATCGGTTCCTTTCCCATTTGGATTTATCATAGCACAAGGCGCTGCGATATGCAAGCGCGCAACGGCAAATCCGCAGCCGGATTCTGCGGCCCCGCATTACAGCGCAAAAATTTCTTCCATCGACAAAAACATTTGACAAATCGATCCATATACGCTATAATTTTTACATTGCGTCGATGGGAACGAGCGCGTACCGTCGCCCGAACAGAGAGCCGCCGGTTGGTGCGAGGCGGAGGGGCAGGAACGTGCAGCCCTCCCGGAGCAGCGCGCGAAAGGCACGTCCGACTAAGCGTCGCCGGGTTCGCCCGATAAAGCGTAGGAGTCATCGACTCAAAAAGGTCTGCGCCGCGAGGTGCAGGCAAAGTAAGGTGGTACCGCGGAACACAGCTTCCGTCCTTATGCAGGCATCATGAGGACGGGGCTTTTTTTGTCCCTCCAAGGGTGCACAACACGAGAACCGGAGGGATTGACCATGCTGGACTTCATCACCAACGTCAACAAGGCCGTGAACAACTTCGTCTGGGGCGTGCCCGCCATGATCCTGATCATCGGCGTGGGCCTGTACCTCACGCTGCGCACCCGCTGCATCCAGATTCGCAGGTTCGGCACGTCCATGCGCGAGACCATCGGCCGCATCTTCAAGCGCGGCGAGGCCTCCAAGGGCGCCATCACCCCCTTCCAGGCGGTGTGCACCGCACTTGCCGCCACCGTGGGCACCGGCAACATCGCGGGCGTGGCGGGCGCAATCGCCATCGGCGGCCCCGGCGCGGTGTTCTGGATGTGGGTCTCCGCGCTGCTGGGCATGTGCACCAAGCTGGTGGAGGTCACGCTGGCCGTGCACTACCGCGAGCGCAACGCCCAGGGCGACTGGGTGGGCGGTCCGATGTACTTCATCAAGAACGGCCTTGGCAAGAAGTGGATGTGGCTGGGCTGCGTGTTCGCCGCGCTGGGCGCGCTGACCGTGTTCGGCACCGGCAACGCCACCCAGGTCAACGCCATCATCACCTCCATCAACTCCGCGCTGTCCAGCTTTGGCCTGACTCCCGAGGGTGGAATCAAGGCCATCAACCTGGGCATCGGCGTTCTGATCGCCATCCTGGTGGGCCTAGTGCTACTGGGCGGCATCAAGCGCATCGGCCGCGTGACCGAGCGCCTGGTTCCCTTCATGGCGCTTCTGTACGTGGTGCTGGGCCTGGGCGTGGTCGCCATCAACATCAGGAACGTGCCCGGCGTGTTCGGCATGATCTTCCGCGGCGCGTTCAATCCCGCAGCCATCACCGGCGGCGTGATCGGTACCATGTTCACCGCCATTCAGAAGGGCGTGGCCCGCGGCATCTTCTCCAACGAGGCCGGTCTGGGTACCGCATCCATCGCCCACGCCTCCGCAGATACCGACAATGCGGTGAAGCAGGGCCTGTTCGGCGTGTTCGAGGTCTTCGCCGACACCATCGTGATCTGCACCCTCACCGCGCTGGTGATCCTGTGCAGCGGCGTGACCGTGAACTACGGCCAGGCGGCCGGCGCTGGCCTAACCATCAGCGGCTTCACCGCCACCTACGGCGGCTGGGTATCCATCCTCACCGCCGTCGCCATGTGCAGCTTCGCCCTGTCCACCATCCTGGGCTGGGGCCTGTACGGCATGCGCTGCGTGGAGTTCCTCTTCGGCTCCAAGGCCAACAAGCCCTTCCTGCTGATCTACTCCCTCGTCGCCATTGTGGGCGCGACCATTGATCTGGGCCTGCTGTGGGACATCTGCGACACCTTCAACGGCCTGATGGCCATTCCGAACCTGATCGCCGTGGCGCTGCTCAGCCCGGTGGCCATCCGCCTGATCCGCGACTACTTCGACAAGAAGCCCGAAGCCGCGCTGAAGAGGTAAGATATGTGGTGGGGGAGTAAACGCTCTCCTGAACCGCCGTCCCAATCCGGGCGGCGGTTTTCATATCTAAGATCATCGACAAACATGCCCTTCTGTGGTACAATTCCGGTAGAATACAAGCATTCCGGAGGCAGGCATGGCAGAGGAGCTTTCCTTTCACATCATCGCGCACATTCACAGCGACTTTCCCACGAAGTTCGGCATTCCGCGCCAGAGCGGACTTGTGCAGGAATTGAAGTCGCGCATCGTGTTCGAGCCGGAGTACCGGGACGAGAACGCGCTGCGGGGCATCGAGCAGTTCACCCACCTGTGGTTGATCTGGAACTTCTCCGAATCCAAGGGCTGGTCGCCCACGGTGCGCCCGCCCAGACTGGGCGGAAACACCCGGCTGGGCGTGTTCGCCACGCGCTCGCCCTTCCGTCCGAACCCCATCGGCCTGTCTTCGGTGCGGCTGGAGGGCGTGGAGCGCGACCCGAAGCTCGGGCCGGTGCTGATCGTGTCCGGCGCCGATCTGATGGACGGCACGCCGATCCTGGACGTCAAGCCCTACATTCCCTACGCCGATTCCCACCCCGAGGCCTCCGGCGGTTTCACTGAGCGGACAGTCTCCCATCACCTGGAGGTGGGCATCCCGGAGGAGCTGCTTCAGCGCGTGCCCGGGGACAAGCGCGAGGCCCTCACCGGCGTGCTGGCCCAGGATCCCCGGCCCTCCTATCAGGACGATCCGGAGCGCATCTACGGCTTCCCCTTCGCGGGCCTGGAGCTGCGCTTCCGGGTGGAGGGGAAGCAATTGACCGTCGTTGATATTCTCTGACGGCGAGATGAGGGCAGCGCGCCCTACGGAGCTGGGCGAATCCGGGCATTATTTTCAAAACCAGACGTAAGAAATCTGCCTCATTCTTGACGAGGCAGATTTCGGATTCACAGAGAACGATGTGCAGAAAAGAAGCGTAGAACCTCTGCCCCATTCGTGCCGGGGCAGAGGTTCGTTGATTATACCGCGAAGCGATGCGGCTGCAGGCCCAGCCTGCCGCCGCCAGCGATATGGCTGTGGCGCCACGCCACTATTCGACGATGGTGATGCGACCCTGACCGTAGGGATCGGCATACTCCTCGCCGACCACGCCGCCGAGGGTATCGACGATGTAGTTGATGAGAACCTGGTTGTCGATCAGCACCTCGTCCTGCAGCAGGGTGTCGCCCTGGAACATATTCAGGCCGTCGCCGCCGGACTTGAGCATGTAGTTGTGGGAAGCCAGGGTGTAGGTGGCTTCGGGATCGATGGGCTCGCCAGCCACCAGCACGTTCTGCACGCGGCGCTCGCCGGCAACTTCAACGAAGCTGCCCGCATCGTCCACGACCACGCTGGACTCGACGCCCGCATTGATCTCGTAGCTCAGGCCGGAGACCTGCAGGAAGCCGCCGCACTCATCGGGCAGCGCGCGGGAGCTCATCTCCAGGGCATCCAGGATCTGCTGGCCGGTGACCTCCATCAAGCAGGCCATGTTGCCGAAAGGATGCACGCTCAGGATCTGGCCGTAGGTGATGTCGCCGGCCGGGATGTCCGCGCGCACGCCGCCGCCGTTGACGAAGGCTACGTCAGCGCCCAGCACCACGCGATAGGCGTCGGCGCACAGGTCGCCCAGATTGGTCTCCGCGGTGCGCACCGCACGCTCGCCGGTGGCGGGATCCTTGGTGGTCAGATCCACGGCGGTGGTGGCCACGACCTGGTTCAGGGTCTCCTCATACTGGGCCTTGACGGTGGCGATGTAGGCCTCGGCCTCCTCGTCCTGGAACAGGGATTCGCTGTGCAGCGCGGTGGTCAGCACGGGGGTCTGATCCTCACCGGCTTCGATGACCAGGGAGCCGACGTTGTTCAGCTTGGTGCCGGTGGAGGAGAGGATCACGTCCTCGCCCGCGGCGTTCTGCACCAGCTCCATCTCCCAAACGGAGTGAGAGTGGCCGTCCAGCACAGCGTCAATGCCGGTGGTGTTGACGATCAGGTCGCTGGAGGTGTAGGGAACGCTGGAGCCGTCGGTGCCCAGATGGCTCATGACCACAACGATCTCAGCACCCTCTGCACGGGCAGCGTCCACGGCCTTCTGCACGGCGGCGTAGAGGTTCGCGCCATCCTCGCCCTGGCAGAAGCTGTAGATGTAGTTGCCCTCCGCATCCTGGAAGAAGGTGGGGGTGGACTTGGTGAAGGTTTCAGGGGTGGAAGCGCCGACGAACGCGACCTTCCAGCCGCCCAGCTCCTTGATGACGTAGGGATCCAGGATCGTGTTGCCCTCGAGATCGCAGAAGTTCGCAGAGATGTAGGGGAACTCCGCCTTCTCGCGCAGGGACATGAACACGTCCATGCCGTAATCGAACTCATGGTTGCCGATGGTGGCAACGTCGTAGCCCACGGCGTTCATGATGTCGATGATGTACTCGCCCTTGGACAGGGTGCCGATGGGGCCGCCCTGGATGGCGTCGCCGTTGTCGACCAGGATCACCTCGTAGCCGAGCTTCTCGTAGGCCTTCTCATAGGCCGCCAGACCGGCATAGCCGATGGCGTCCTCGATGCCGCAGTGCACGTCGTTCGTGTACAGAACCACGACGGGCTGGTGCTCGACCACCGTCTCCGCCTCCTGGGCGAAGGCAAGGCCGGTCATCAGCATGGAAACGACCAGAAGAACCGCCAGCAATTTCTTAAGCATGGGTAGTACCGCCTTTCCATATTTGAATTTGGTTACCGGTTTCATTATATCGAAGAATTATTACAGCAGTTTTAAATTATGAGAAAAACCGCACAAAACGTGCGGCTTTTCTTCCGAGCATTTATGCCGATATTGCGTGCAATCCTCTAAGGCTGCGCGCGATCAATACTTTGCCTTCACCGCGTCGAACTCGTCGGTCACGGCCTTTTCCGGCGCGGGGGTCAGCAGGCTGACCAGCACGTTTACCGCGCAGGCGATGATGAACGCGGGCAGCAGCTCGTAGATGTTCCATGCGCCGCCCAGCGGACGCACCAGGTACTTCCAGATGAACACCATCGCGCCGCCGGCAACCATGCCCGCCAGCGCGCCGGCCTGGTTGGAGCGCCGCCAGAACAGCGCCAGCAGCACCACCGGGCCGAAGGCTGCGCCGAAGCCCGCCCAGGCAAAGGATACGATGTTGAATACGGAGCTGTTGGGATCCGCCGCGATGAAGGCCGCGATGATGGAGATCACCACAACGCTGCCGCGGGCCAGCACCATCTCGGTGCGCTTGCTCATGCGGATGTGCAAAAAGTCGCGGAACAGATTCTGGGACACGCTGGAGGACGCCGCCAGCAGCTGGGAGTCCGCCGTGGACATGGTTGCCGCCAGGATGCCCGCCAGAATCATGCCGCCCACCAGCGCCGCCAGCCAGCCGTGGCTTGCGATCAGGTCGGCGATGCGGATGATGATGGTCTCGGCCTCGGAGGAGGTGGTGAAGCTCTCCACCGCGCCCACCTTGGAGAGCGCGTTGCCCACCACGCCGATCATTACTGCCGCCGCCATGGAGATGACCACCCACACGCTGGCCACCCTACGGGACAGCTTCAGCTTCTGTGCGTCGCCGATGGCCATGAAGCGCAGCAGCACGTGGGGCATGCCGAAGTAGCCCAGGCCCCAGGCCAGCGTGGAGGCGATGGTCAGGAAGCCGTAGGGAGAGGCGGCGTTGCCTGCAATGTCATAGCTCTGCGTCAGCTTCAGGTAGCCCGGCAGCGCGCGCGCATTCTCCATCACCGCGCCCAGTCCGCCCGCCGCGGAGATGCCAAAGGCGAACACCACGATCAGCGCAATCGTCATCACGATGGACTGGATCAGGTCGGTCATGCTGGCCGCCATGAAACCTCCCAGCACCGTGTAGCCCACGATAACCACCGCGCTCAGGAGCATCGCCGCCGTGTAGTCCAGGCCGAACAGGCTCTTGAACAGCTTGCCGCAGGCCGCGAAGCCCGAGGCCGTGTAGGGCACGAAGAAGATGATGATGACCAGCGCCGCGATGCAGCTCAGCAGGTTGCGCTTGTCATGGTAGCGCTTGGAGAAGAAGTCCGGCACGGTGATGGCGTTCACGTGATCCGTGTATGCGCGGATGCGCTTGGCCACGATCAGCCAGTTCAGATAGGTGCCCACAGCCAGGCCGATGGCCGTCCAGGCGGCGTCCGCGACGCCCGAAATGTAGGCCACGCCCGGCAGGCCCAGCAGCAGCCAGGACGACATGTCCGAGGCCTCGGCGCTCATCGCCGTGGTCAGCGGGCCCAGCTTGCGTCCGCCCAGGTAGAAATCGCCCACGTTGGACGTGCGCTTGGAATACATCCAGCCGATGGCAATCATGCCCGCCAGATAGATGATGATGGCAATCAGCATCAACAGGTTTGCAGTCGTCATAGTTCCAATCCCCCTCTTTTGTAGGGGAATACCGGCATATTTCCCCATCGGCATTCCCCGTTCGCCGGTTGCGCCGCACATGCGCCCGCTTCCGAAAACTGTTGTTCATTATAACACATATAAAAATAGACTGAAATACAGAACACAGTCTGTACTATGTTCTGCACTTCAGTCCATATATTTGCCTATTTTGCTGCTATTACAGAAGATTTAATATAGAACTGATTCTATACATGAATCAAAACAAATTCTATTCCTATTATTGAACTTCTGTTAAATATCCGCCCGGTACATCCCCATGAACGCCGGCAGCATCTTCTGGGCATAGTTCGCCAGCGAGTATTCCCCGGAGCACAGGCACCAGTCGTACATCAGCGCACGCTCGCACAGCGCGTAGGTCTTGACGATGTCGTTGACCGATGACTCCGCGCGCAGCTCGCCCCTCCGCTGGCCCTCCGAGATGATGCTGCGCAGCAGGCGATAGTACATGCGGTTGTGATCCAGCAGGTGCTTCTCGCCCTTGGTGATCAGCTGCGTGGAGATCAGCCGCGCCAGCAGATCCAGCGACACGCGATCCTCGATCATGCGGAACAGCTCCCGGTTCAGATACATCAGCTTGTCGAAGGCGTGCATGTCCGGCGGCAGAATCTCCCGCAATTGCGCATACTTCTCATCAAACAGATCCGAAAGCGTGCCCAAAAGCGCATCCTTTCCCTCAAAATAGTGGTAAAAGGAGCCCTTTGAGGTTCCGGACTGCTCGATGATCTCCTCGATGGTGGTGTCCTCGTAGCCCTGCTCGTAGAACAGCGCCCAGGCCGCATTGATGATGCGCCCGCGTGTGTTCCGGCTGTCGCGCTTCGCCATGGTATCGCCTCCTGAGGGTATTATACGGGAAAAAGCGACTTCTGACAAGTGGAACGGACAGGAACCCGGCTTGACACCGCCGTCCGCAGCGTGCTATAATAACGGCAGGAAGGGATGACGCTTCTGCATGGCTTATCCCCTCCGTATAGAATGGGCCGCCATACAGTTGTCGCTGGATGGCGGCAGTGCTTTTTTACTTATGGGTTCCGTTATGTACGGTAAACGCCAAAGTGACAATCAGGAGCACAATCGCGAGAATTTCGTAATCGGTCATGATCATCACCCCCTTTTGTGAAAAAGAGGGTTAAAGCCAAGCGCCATCTTCTTCCTTCCTGCCGGGGAGCCTCGCGGCTCCATGGGCATTATAGCATTCAGCGATACAGCCTGTCAAATAAACGTAAGCAAACCGACCCATTCCTTCCGGGTCGGTTTGCGTGCTTCCCGCTACCAATACAACAGGAAAGCAAAGAAGGAGTCCTGCCCCTTGAATCAGTGGGGGCAGGACTCCGGTCAGTTAAACACGGCAGTTACTGCCAGAGGCGGCGCGGAGGGAGGCGTCAGCCGACTAGCGGCGAGGACACCACTGTACCGCAGCCGCGTACCCGCGACGCGCTTCAGGCGCGGCGGGGGCGACAACCTCAGTCGGCCAGCTTCTTGTAGGACTCGAGGCGGGCAGCGGCGTCGGCCTGGCTCTGCGCGAAGAGCTCCGGAGCGACATCCGGGAACTGACGCAGCAGGGAGGCGTAGCGGTTCTCGCCCTTGATGAAAGCCTGATAGTCCTCGGTGGGATCCTTGGAATCCAGGGTGAACTTCTTGCCCTCGGCGGCCGGGTTGTAGCGGAAGGTCTGCCAGTAACCGGCGGCAACGGCACGCTTGATCTCGGCCTGGGCCTGATCCATCTTGATGCCGTGGTTGATGCAGGGAGCGTAGGCGATGATGAGGGACGGGCCGTCATAGGCTTCGGCCTCGGTCATGGCCTTGAGCACCTGCGCCGGATCGGACATGGCGACCTGGGCGACGTAGACGTAGCCGTAGGAGATGGCCATCATGCCGAGGTCCTTCTTCTTGGTGCGCTTGCCGGCGGCTGCGAACTTCGCAACTGCTGCATGCGGGGAGGACTTGGAGGCCTGTCCGCCGGTGTTGGAGTACACCTCGGTATCCAGAACCAGAACGTTGACGTTCTCGCCCTGAGCCAGCACGTGATCCAGTCCGCCGTAGCCGATGTCATAGGCCCAGCCGTCGCCGCCGAAGATCCAGAAGGACTTCTTGGTCAGCAGGTCCTTGTCGGCAACGATGGCCTTGCACAGCTCGCAATCGCAGCCTTCGATCTTGGCGACCAGCTCTTCGCCGGCCTCCTTGGACACCTTGGCGTCGTTCATGCCAGCCAGCCACTTCTCGGCGGCAGCCTTGGCGTCGGCGCATTCGGTGGTCTCGACCAGCTTGCGGACGTTCTCCGCCAGCTTGTCGCGGCGCTGGTTGATGGCCAGGTTCATGCCGAAGCCGAACTCAGCGTTGTCCTCGAACAGGCTGTTCGCCCAAGCGGGGCCGTGTCCTTCCTCGTTGACGGTGTAGGGGCAGGTCGGTGCGGAGCCGCCATAGATGGAGGAGCAACCGGTGGCGTTGGCCACGATCATGCGATCACCGAACAGCTGGGTAACGAGCTTGACGTAGGGAGTCTCGCCGCAGCCTGCGCATGCGCCGGAGAACTCGAACAGGGGCTTCTTGAACTGGCTGTCCTTGACCAGCTTCAGGTTCAGCTCGCCCTTGAACTCAGGCAGCGTCTGGGCGAACTCCCAGTTGGCCTCCTGATTCTTCTGGCTGGCCAGGGGCTTCATCTCCAGAGCGACCTTGACGCCCTTCTGGTTGACCGGGCAGACGCCAACGCAGTTGCCGCAGCCGGTGCAATCCAGCGGAGAAACCTGAACGCGATAGTTGTAGCCGGCGAAGTTCTTGCCGACGGCCTTCTTGACCTCGAAGCCCGCGGGAACCTCGGCGCCGTCAGCAACCAGGTAGGGACGGATGCAGGCGTGCGGGCACACGATGGAGCAGGTGCCGCAGCCGACGCAGGCATCGATGTTCCACTGGGGAACCATGACGGCGATGCCGCGCTTCTCGTACTTGGTGGTGCCGACCGGGACGCGGCCCTGAGCGTCGATCATGGACACGGGCAGCTTGTTGCCTTCCTGGGCCAGGATCGGATGCACGAACTTCTCGAAGTACTCGGTGGCTTCGACCTTCATCGGAACAGCGCCGGTGGTGGCGTTGGCCCACTCAGCGGGAACCTTGACCTCGACCAGGCCGGAGATGGCGATGTCGATGGCATCCCAGTTCTTCTTGACGACCTCGTCGCCCTTCTTGCCGTAGGTCTTCTTGGCAT
>JAUNNK010000079.1 GCA_030537335.1 Clostridia bacterium
TCAGGTGGTTCATCATGTTCAGCTCCTGGTGAACGATGACGATGCCCGCCTCCTGCGCCTCCTTCGGGCCGTGGAATTCGACCTCCTTGCCCTCATAGGTGATGGTACCGGAATCCTTGGTGTAGATGCCCGTGAGCACCTTCATCAGCGTGGACTTGCCGGCGCCGTTCTCGCCCATCAGCGCGTGTACCTCGCCCCTGCGAACCTCCAGATTGACATGATCCAGCGCGTGCACGCCCGGGAAGGATTTGTCAATTCCTTCCATCGTCAGAATGACTTCGTGCGAAAGATTATTCTCTGCCATTCAATTCCCTTCCTCCCTCGCTACTGCGCCGCCCGGCGCTATTTACAGTTGGATCTCTACGACGGCGGTACAATCTGGACGGAAATTCCTCATGCACGCGCCCATAATATTACATGGTTCTATTTTATCCTTTTACTGTCACTTTGTCAATTATTTTTTCAAAGACGCAGTTTTGCATAAAATATGCGCCATCCAATGCCACAAAATGCCATGTGAACGCTGCAAACATCGGTTTGCCGATAACAATTCATTAAAGGAATACCGCAACGTTAATGTTCAAAAAATCGTTCATTCTTCACCTCCCAATGTTTGAAAATCTGCAAATTTACGCATTTTCAGTACAATTCAGCCCGCCCGATTTTTGCCCGGAGCCTCCGAAGCGGCGCGCCGGGTTCAGCTCCAGCCCCACCATCCGGCGGCTCCAGCGCACAAAAAGGGCTTGAATCCATACAAAATCGCCGCAATTCTTTTGAATTGCGGCGCAATTTTTCGCCAGTCTCTATTTCTGTTCCCTGCACCAGGCCAGCACGCCGGACAGGTTCTCCTCGGACACGCGACTTCCGCCCTCGTTCAGCAGGCGCAGCATCTCCCGCTCCTCCGGGCTGAGATTCGGCTTCTGCGAGAGGCGCTTGCCCATGGTCTTTCCCATGATCGTCATCATGAATTTATACACGCCGTGCAGCCGCTTCATGTCGAAGCCGCCCTGCATGGTGAACACGGGAAGCTCCGCCGGAAGTGCGTTCGCCTTGCGCACCTCCGCGAGCTGCGATCCGGTTTTTCCCATGCACACACCGCAGACCGCGCAGATCTGAAAGCGTTTCTGCGCCTTCTTCAGCCCCTTGACCTGGCTGGCCATCAGCCAGCCCAGATAGAGCACAGGCGTGCCTTCCTCCAGCGCGCTCCACGCCTCGTCCAGCGAATAGGCCTTCCATCCGGTGCGCTCCTCCAGCATGCGCGCGTACTGCGCGGTGTAGCCGGTGTTGGACGTGTATACAATCGCATTGGGTTTCACAGCTATCCCTTCCTTCCAAGCCTTTCCATATATATTTCGCGATTATCCATGCTTTTTGCGCAGCTGCACCAGGTTCAGCAGCACGTAGACCGCGATCAGCGCCGCAGCCGCGCCCGCAAGAATCAGATACATGGTTCCGATCTCCACCCTGCTTCCGAAGAAGTAGATGTTGCAGTCCATGGAGTCCTTGATTGCCTCCACCACCGGCTCCGGGAAGCCCTGCCTCGCCATCTCAGAAAAGGTACCGCCCAGCCAGTGATTGCGCAAAAGAGAGGTGCCGTAGGTGCCCGGTAGCAGGGAGATGAGCTTCTGCAAACCTTCGGAGAACTGGGAGATGGGCATGTACGCGCCACAGAGGAAGCCGTAGCCCGCGCTGACGATGGTTCCCACCGCCGACATCTGGCCCTGGCTGCGAATGAATACGTTGATGACGCTGGAGAGCGCCGAGCCGAAGATCACCAGCAGCAGCACGTCCAGCAGAATCTGCAGCACATCCTGCGCCGTGAGGTACCAGCCCACCCGGACGACGTAGATCAGGCAGAGCCCCACCGCGCTGAAGCACACCAGCAGCGTGGAGATCAGATTGGCGATGTAGTAGCCCAGCGCCAGCGTGCCGCGTCCCACCGGGGAGACGGTCAGATCCCGCCGCGCGCCGCCGACCCGATCCTGCACCATCAGAAAGTTGGAGCAGAACGCCACGGTGATGCAGCACACCGCCAGCAGCGACGAGGCCAGCTCACCGCCCACGCAGCCGCCGATCAGCTTGTCAGGCACGGTCATCCCGGCGGCCTCCAGCGCGCCGCGGAAGCTGTCCTCGTAGACGTTTGAGAGGAAAGTTCCGTAGAGCACCAACAGGATCAGCGGGGTAATCAGTGAGGTGAAGAACATGCCCTTGTCCTTGAAATAGAGCTTCACATTGCGCCGGATCAGCGCACAGAGCTGGGTCATTTGTCCGCACCTCCCGTCAGCTTCTTGCCGGTCACGGCCAGGAACACGTCGTCCATCCTGCCCTTGGTGATCTCATAGTCCCGGAACAGCTCCGGCCTGCGCAGGATCAGCTCCGTAGCCGCCGCCGTGTCGGACACAGCGATGCGGTACGCGTCCCGCAGGCGGGTGAAGGGCCGGTTCAGCGACCGCACCTCCTCCTCGCTGGCGCCGTATAGGGTGATGAAGTCACCGGTGTATGCGTTCTTCAGCATCAGCGGCGTGCCCTCGGCGGCGATTTTGCCGCTGTCCAGGATCACCACGTAGTCCGCGTCGGCGGCCTCCTCCATGTAGTGGGTGGTGAGGAACACCGTCATCTGCCGCTCGCGGCGCATGCGCATCACCGCGTCCCACATCAGCTTGCGGGTCTGGGGGTCCAATCCGGTGGTGGGCTCGTCCAGAATCAGGATTTTCGGATCGTGCACCAGCGCCCGGGCGATGTCGATGCGTCGCCGCTGTCCGCCGGAGAGCCTGCCCAGCGTGCGCTTCAGCAGATCGCCGAAGTCCAGCAGCTCCGCGAGCTCGTCGAGCCGCTGCGCAAATTCCCGTCCTGTGATGCCGTACAGCGCCGCGCGGCTGGCCAGATTGTCCCGCACCGTCAGGCTCTTATCCAGCGCGGAGCTCTGGAACACCACGCCCAGCTTGCTCCGCAGCTGCCGATCGCCCGCGTCCAGCTCGGTTCCGCAGATGCGCACGCTGCCGCTGTCCCGCTCAAGCTGGCCGCAGATGATGTTGATGGTAGTGGACTTGCCTGCGCCGTTCACGCCCAGAAAGGCGAACAGCTCCCCCTCCCGCACCTGAAAGCTCAAATCCTGCACCGCCTGCACGTCGCCGAAGCGCTTGCAGAGATGGGAAATTTCCAGTACGTTTTCCATGGTTTCCTCCCGATGCGCGCTCAGCAGCCCAGCGGCCTGCGCGGCATGATGATGGTTGCGATCAGATAGGCCAGCGCGCCGCTGCCGCCCAGAATGCAGAACAGAATCCATCCCAGACGCACCAGCGCGGGGTCGATGTCGAAGTATCCGGCGATGCCGCCGCACACGCCGCAGAGCATCCTGTTTCGATTGGATCTGTAAAGCCGCTTGCTCATGTTATTTCTCCTCCAATGGATTTTCGTCTTCGTTCTCTCAACGATACCCATTGTAAGGCAAAATCCCCGCAGCCGATAGTCCGGTTTTGCAGGGAAATGTGTCAATTTTCCAGATCATTCCTCCGGGGCTTCATAGAACCGGCCCCGGAAGAAGTTTTCATTGCCCAGCGGTGTGGCGGTCATACGGAACAGCACGCAGCCGTCGGGACAGACCACGTCCTTGCAGTACTTCCCGCTGCCGCCGATGTTTCGAAGATCGCCGCCGCTGCGCACGGCCTCCATGATGGGAAACATCACCATCATCGCCTTCGAGCAGACGCCCTGGCCGTCCTGATTGACCGGGCAGCCGTAGGTGCAGCGGTATTTGTCGCCGATCTCCTCGCCGTTGCGGCAGTAGTGCTCCGTGCGCTCGCCTCGCAGAAAGCCGATGACCTCGATCTCCCAGGCATACTCCTCGTCGTACCACTTCTTCACACTTCACTCCCCCTTTGAATTTCCCGCCGCGCGGATGTGCAGCCACAGCTCGTGCGCGGACGAGATCAAAGCCAAAACCGCGACCCCATGGCATAGCGGCACGGCAATGGGCAGCGCCAGCATCCCGGGAACCAGGAACACCAGCAGCCCCGTAAGCTTGTTGAGTATGGTATGCAGCGCGGAAAACCTGTGCTGGGTGACTGCGGCCACGCCATAGGCGCACAGGCGGATGACCACCGCCGCGCCCACGATCCACCACAGGCTCGCCGGCATGCGCTCCAGCAGGATCGGCATCAGCTTGCCCATCATCACGCCGTAGAACATCAAATCGGCGATACTGTCCAGCTGCGCGCCCAGCCGGCTCGACGCATGCAGCGCCCGGGCAAACGCACCGTCCAGCGCGTCCGTCAGCCCGCAGAAGATGTGGAGCAGGTAGAACGGCAGCGTGAGCGGCTCGGTCAGCAGCAGCAAAACTGCGCCCAGCATCCTGAGCGCCGTGAGAATATTGGGAATGTAGTTTCGTTTCATATGCTCTCCGATCTGCATACTTCCTCCTGCTTCAGTGCGCGCCGTCCAGGAACTCCCGCCGGTACTGGGAGGGGGTCACGCCCTCGGCCTTCTTGAAGGACTTGGTGAACACGCGATAGTCCGCATAACCCGCGCGCTCGGCGACCTCGGCCACGGACAGCTGCGTGGACAAAAGCAGCTTCTTGGCCTTCTCCATGCGAATGTTGGTCAGGTAGGCCAGAAAGCCCACGCCGATCTCGTTTTTGAAGAGCTGGCTCACGTACTGGGCGCTCAGGTGAAACTCCTCCGCCAGCACGCCCAGGCTCAGCTCCTCGGCAAGGTGCGCCTGCAAAAAGCGGGTCATGCGGGTGATGAGCCGCTCCTCCTGCTGCTCGGCCTCACGGGAGACGCTCTGCTCGAACAGCGAAATCTTCAGGTTGTCGATGCAACTGCCGAACTCCTCGTAGTTCACGGGCTTGAGGATGTAATCCGTGATTTGCAGCCGCAGCGCCTGCTGGCAGTAGGAGAAGTCGTCGTAGCCGGAGACGATCACGAAGGCGGTCTGCGGGTGCTTCACCCGCGCCGTCTGGATCACCTTCAGGCCGTTCATGATGGGAATGTTGATGTCCATGATGACGATGTCGGGCCGGAGCGCGTCGATCTGTCCCAACGCCTCCATGCCGTCGGCAGCCTCGCCCACCACCTCGCAGCCGTGGGCTTCCCAATCGAACAGGCGCTTGAAGCCCTCGCGGATCATGATCTCGTCGTCCACCAGCAGCACACGCAGCTTCTTCATCGCTCTTCCTCCTTGCCAATGCGCAGCAGCAGATGCGCCGTCACGCCGCCGTCCGGGTTCTCCGTGTAGGAAAGGCCGCAGTCCCTGCCGCAGAGCAGCTTGATGCGCTTCTGCACGTTCAGAATTCCGATGCTGTTGCCCTCCAGCTTGGGCGCCTGGCGGTCGTAGTGCAACAGCAACTCGTCCACGCGCGCCTTGCTCTCTTCGCTGAAGCCGCTGCCGGTGTCGCGCACCTGAATCTCGAACCTCTCCTTGCCCATTCTCCGGGCGGAGATGGCCACCTCGCCCCTGTAGCCCCGGTTCTTCAGGCCGTGAAGCAGGCTGTTTTCCACGATGGGCTGCAAAATGAAGTTGGGCACCAGCGCGCCGCCCAGGTCGGGATCGATGTCGTAGCGCACCAGCAGCTCGGGATAGCGATGGCACATCAGCTCCATGTAGGCTTCCAGCAGCTCCAGCTCGTCGTCCAGCGCCACCATCTGCTGGTTCACCTTCACGCTCAGACGGAAGAAGTCCACCAGGCGCATCAGCAGGTCGGCAACCTTCCGATCGCCGTTGAGCTGCGCCTGTATGCGGATGGTGTCCAGCGTGTTGTACAGAAAATGGGGGTTGACCTGGCTCTTGAGGTAGAGCATGCCCATCTTCTGCTCCGTAAGCTCCGCCCGCAGGATGTCGGGGTTCTCCAGCGTCAGATAGAAGGAAATCGTCATCAGCGTAAGCCCCATGCCACTGATCAGCCAGGTGTGGTTCAAGCCCTGCAGCACCGCGCCCAGCAGCTCGATGGCCAGCGCCATGGAAATGGTGCGCCGCTTCTTTCGATCGATCTTCCCCCAATTGTGCAGCAGAATGCCCGTGCACAGGATCAGATACACCGCCACCGAGACATAGCACACCTGCATGTGAATGCCGTCGGAGTAGTTGCCCTGGGGCGTGACGGCGTAGTGCACCGGCAGCAGCAGCACGCCCAGCATGGCAATGCCCAGATAGATCCGCGCCGCCAGATTGAAGCGCCGAGGCCGACCCGTCTCCTCCTCCACCAGCAGCGAAATGTACTCGTAGAACAGGTACATTGCGAGCACCATTGAGCCGATGAAGATGCGGTGCAGGATCTCGTTCAACAGCTCCGGCACAGCGTCCAGATGGTTCACCGTGTAGACCGTCACGCCGTCGAAGACCAGGTTCACTAGCACCGTCACCAGCAGCAGCGCAAAGGTGCGGTGCAACTGGCTGTACCTGCGCTCCGCGGTAAAGTAGTTCATCGCCACAAACGCCAGCACCAGAAACAAGGCAATTTCCATCCGTATCATGTCCGATCACCCCTGTTCCTTCATTATATATGATTCGCGGCATTCTGAATAGAGGGAGATTCGTGCCGGATGTGTCAATTTTGTAGATGAAGCACAGAAAAGCCCCGCAGCAACGGAGGCTGCAGGGCATGAATCGTGCTGCTCTTATTTGACCACGATCAGATCGTACTCCCGGGAGCCCAAGCCGATCTTCTCGCCGTGCTCCAGGCAGCTCTTCCACTCAGATTCCGGCTTGTTGTTGGTGAAATGGTCGCAGAAATCGTGGAAGTCGTTCTTCTTCATGTTGTCCGAGAGCTGGCTGTTGGGCAAGGGCGCGGCCTTCTGGCAGAGGTCGGCGCAAGCCTGATCCAGAGCGATGGGATCGAAGGAGGCCAGCATGCCGATGTCCGGCAGGATGGGCGCGTCGTTCTCGGAGTGGCAGTCGCAGTTCGGAGACACATCCATGATCAGGGAGACGTGGAAGCTCGGACGGCCGTCCACCACGGCCTTGGCGTACTCCGCCATGCGGCAGTTCAGGTCGCGGGGCGCGTTGTTCTGCACGAAGTGGATTGCGTCGAAGTTGCAGGCGCCCAGGCAGCGTCCGCAGCCCACGCAGTTGTCGGAATTGACGCGCATCTTCGTGGTTTCTGCGTCGAACTCCAGACCGTTGTTGGCGCACTCGCGCTGGCAGCGGCGGCAGCCGCGGCACAGGGGCGCGCTGACGGTGGGCTTGCCGCTGCTGTGCTGGTCCTTCTTGCCCGCGCGGGAGCCGCAGCCCATGCCGATGTTCTTGATGGTTCCGCCGAAGCCGGTCATCTCGTGGCCCTTGAAGTGGGTCAGGCTGATGAATACGTCCGCATCCATGATGGCGCGGCCGATGTAAGCCTCCTTGACGTACTCGCCGCCCTGCACCGGCACCGCGACATCGTCCGTGCCCTTCAGGCCGTCGCCGATGAGGATCGGGCAGCCCACGGTCAGCGGCGTGAAGCCGTTCTCCCAGGCGCACTCCAGGTGCTCCAGGGCGTTCTTGCGGCTGCCGGGATACATGGTGTTGCAGTCGGTCAGGAAGGGATGACCGCCCAGCTCCTTCACCAGATCCGCCACCGCGCGGGCGTAGTTCGGGCGCAAAAAGCTCAGGTTGCCCAGCTCGCCGAAGTGCATCTTGATGGCGACAAACTTGCCGTCCATGTCAATCTGGCCGATCCCCGCCTTCTCCATCAGCTTCTTCAGCTTGCCGACAAGGCCGCTGCTGCCGACGGCGACGCGAAAATCCGAAAAATAAACCTTCGATTTTTCCATGTGAATCCTCCAGAACTACAATATGTAGGGATATAGGTATGATAACATTATATTCGTTTTCCCGCCTCCGCGCAAGGGTTTCCACTCCGATCCCTCCCCCGCCGCCTGTTAAAGCTTTGCAATCTTCCCCTTCGGACGATTGACAGCCGCCCGGGCGCATGGTATTATATCTTTGTTTTTCATATCTGTTTAATAGGTTATTCGGAGGCGCACATGGCCAGGATCGTAGTTGGAATGTCGGGCGGCGTGGATTCCTCGGTCGCCGCGCTGCTGCTGAAGCGCGCCGGGCACGAGGTCACTGGCGTGTTCATGAACAACTGGGAGGAGAAGGACGAGTGCGGCGTGTGCACGTCGGAGCCGGACTGGGCGGACGTGCGCCGGGTGTGCTACGCCATCGGCATCCGCTGTTACAGCGTGAACTTCGCCCGGGAGTACCGGGAGCGGGTGTTCGCCCACTTCCTGGAGGAGTATCGCAAGGGACGCACGCCCAATCCGGACGTGCTGTGCAACCGGGAGATCAAGTTCGGCGTGTTTCTTGACCTCGCGGAGAAGCTGGGCGCGGACAAGCTGGCCACGGGCCACTTCGCCCGGCTGGACGAATCCGAGGGGGAATACCGCCTACTGCGGGCGAAGGATGAGAACAAGGATCAGACCTACTTCCTGTACATGCTGAATCAGCGCGCGCTCTCCAAGGCGATGTTTCCGGTGGGAAACCTGACCAAGGCGGAGATTCGCCAGATCGCTCGGGACGCGGGTCTGCCGGTGAGTGAAAAGAAGGACTCCACCGGCGTGTGTTTCATCGGCGAGCGCAACTTCAAGCAGTTCCTCTCCGGTTACCTGCCCGTGCAGCCCGGAGACATCGTGACGGTGGACGGCAGGGTCGTGGGCCGGCACGACGGCCTGATGTACTACACGCCGGGCCAGCGCCGGGGCCTGGGCATCGGCGGCAGCGGGGACGGCAGGCGCTGGTTCGTGGTGGAGAAGGACCTGAAGCGCAACCGGCTGGTCGTGGATCAGGGCGAGGATTCGCCGCTGCTGTTCAGCGACAGCGCCGTTGGCAGCAAATGCACCTGGCTGGCGGGCCATCCGCCGGTTGAAGATGGCGCGCCGCTGCGCTGCCAGGTTCGCCTGCGCCACCGGCAGCCCTTGCAGGATTGCACCATTACCTTAAAGGACGGAAATGTTCGCATGGACTTTGACACACCCCAGCGCGCGGTGACGGCGGGTCAGTCCGCAGTTTTTTACAACGGCGAGGTCTGCCTGGGCGGCGTGATCGTGGATTCGGCGACAAAAGACAACGCAAAGGAGCATGCATACGATGCAGAGCAATCGAACGATTGAGGAGAAATATCAGGCATTGCAGGATTTCCTGCGCAATCTGGGCAGTGTGGCGGTGGCCTTCTCCGGCGGCGTGGATTCCACCTTCCTGCTGCGGGTTGCGCACGACGTATTGGGGGCGCGCGCCATCGCCGTGACAGCCTCTTCTTGCTCCTTCCCAGAGCGGGAGCTGCGGGAGGCGCAGGCCTTCTGCCGGGAGAACGGCATCGAGCACGTGGTGTGCCTTTCGGAGGAGCTGGACATCGAGGGCTTCCGCAAAAACCCCACGAACCGCTGCTACCTCTGCAAGCACGAGCTGTTCGAAAAGATCTGGAGAATCGCACGGGAGCGGAACCTCACCGCAGTGGCGGAGGGCTCCAACCTGGACGACGAGGGCGACTACCGCCCCGGGCTGATCGCGGTCAGGGAGCTGGGCGTGAAGAGTCCGCTGCGGGCGGCGGGACTCAACAAAGCGGAGATCCGCGCGCTCTCGAAGGAGCTGGGCCTGCCCACCTGGAACAAGCAGTCCTTCGCCTGCCTGTCGTCGCGCTTCGTGTACGGCGAGACCATCAGCGAGGAGAAGCTGCACATGGTGGACGCGGCGGAGCAGGTTCTACTGGATCTGGGCTTCCATCAGCTGCGCGTGCGCATCCACGGCGACATTGCCCGCATCGAGCTGCTTCCCGCCGAGTTCGGAAGGTTCATGGAAGAAACCACCCGCCTGAAGGTGTACGCTCGCCTGAAGGAGCTGGGCTTTCACTACGTCACGCTGGATCTGGCCGGCTACCGCACGGGCAGCATGAACGAGGTGCTGCCAAAGCCTGCGCCGGAGGGAACCGATCCAATTTGAATCCGCATCGCATACTTTGGCAGAGGAGGTGTCTGCATGGATTGGACGTTCGTTCAAAAATTCACGCCGATGTACGTGAAGGCGGCGGGACTCACGCTGCGCATCGCGGCAATCGGCATCGTGCTCTCGATGGTGGTGGGCCTGCTGTGTTGCATCGTGCAGAGCCTCCGCATACCGGTACTGCGGCGCATCGCGGCCATCTACATTGAGCTGGCCCGGAACACGCCGCTGCTGGTGCAGCTGTTCTTTCTGTACTTCGGCCTGCCAAAGGTGGGCATCAAGCTGAATTCGGAGTCCTGCGCGATCATCGGCCTGACCTTTCTGGGCGGTGCGTACATGGCGGAGGCGCTGCGCAGCGGTCTGGAGGCGGTGGAGCTCTCCCAGCGGGAGGCCGGCGCCTGCATCGGACTCACGAATCTGCAAAATCTGCGCTACGTGATCCTGCCCCAGGCCCTCGCCACGGCCATTCCGGCGCTGTGCGCCAACGTGATCTTCCTGATCAAGGAGACCAGCGTGTTCAGCGCCGTGGCGCTGGCGGATCTGATGTACGTGGCCAAGGATCTGATCGGCATGTACTACAAGACGGACGAGGCGCTGATGATGCTGGTGGCGGCGTATCTGGTGCTGCTGCTGCCGGTGTCGCTGCTGTTTTCCTGGATTGAAAGGAGGCTGCGCTATGCAGGATTTGGGGATACGCGTACTGTTTAAGGGCAAGAACCTGGTGCGCCTGCTGGGCGGCCTGGGCGTGACGCTGGAGCTCTCGGCGGCGTCCATCGCGCTCTCCATCGTTCTGGGACTTATGCTGGGCATGGTGATGACGCTGAAGAACCCGCTGATCCGGCTGCTATGCCGCATCCATTTGGAGATCATCCGCATCGTGCCCCAGCTGGTGCTGCTGTTTCTGTGCTACTTCGGCCTGGCGAAGGCCTTCGACATCCAGATCTCCGGCGAGACTGCGGCGGTGCTGGTGTTCACCTACTGGGGCGCAGGCGAGATGGGCGATCTGGTGCGCGGCGCGCTGACCTCCATCCCCCGGCATCAGATCGAGAGCGGACAGGCGCTGGGGCTCACCAAATTGCAGATCTACCGCCACATCCTGATCCCCCAGACGCTGCGACGGCTGATCCCCCAGTCCATCAACCTGGCCACCCGCATGATCAAGACCACGTCGCTGGTGATGCTCATCGGCGTGATCGAGGTGCTGAAGGTGGGCCAGCAGATCATCGACGCCTCGCGCTACGATTCGCCCGGCGCGGCGATCTGGATCTACGCGGTGATCTTCTTTCTGTACTTTTTCATCTGCTGGCCCATCTCCCTCCTGGCGCGGAAGCTGGAGGCGAGGTGGCAGAATTAGGAGGGGTTTCTATGGCGGAAAAGCTGTTGGAGGTGCGCAAGCTCACCAAGCGCTTCGATCAGGCGCAGATTTTGAACGGTATCTCCTTTGACGTGGCCCAGGGCGAGGTCGTGGTCGTCGTCGGGCCCTCCGGCTGCGGCAAGAGCACGCTGCTGCGCTGCATCAACGGCCTGGAGCGCATCAATTCCGGAGAGATTCTGCTGCGCGGCGAGGTCATCAGCGGCCAGACGAAGAACCTGCACCGGATTCGCCAGCGCATCGGCATGGTGTTTCAGAGCTACGACCTCTTTCCCCACATGAACGTGATGGAAAACCTGCTGCTGGGCCCCACGAAGGCGCTGGGGCGCACACGTGACGCGGTGATTCCCGAGGCGGAGGCCGCGCTGAAGCGCGTGGGGCTCATTGAGAAGCGCGACGCCCTGCCCCGTCAGCTCTCCGGCGGCCAGAAGCAGCGCGTGGCCATCGTGCGGGCGCTGCTGATGCACCCCGAGATGCTGCTGCTGGACGAAATCACCGCCGCGCTAGATCCGGAGATGGTGCGCGAGGTGCTGGGCGTGGTGCTGGACCTCGCCCGCGACGGCATGACCATGCTCATCGTCACCCACGAGATGCGCTTCGCCGAGGCCGTCGCGGATCGCGTGCTGTTTCTGGAGGGCGGAAACATCGTGGAGGAGGGCGCGCCCCGGGAATTCTTCCACAGCCCCCGCACCGACCGCGCCCGGCAATTCCTGGAATCCTTCGACTACGAAGCAAAGTAAGAAATTTGTTAACTTTTGCCAGCACCCCTTGACGAAATCGGTGAGAGGGCTTATAATCACATCAATCCGATAGGAAATACGGATTAAACAAGGAGGGAAGCGCAATGAAGCAGACGATGATGTGCATGTGTTGTCCACTTCGGCGTTCATCTCTCCGAAGTTGTTTCGTCGTGCACCTTGCATGATGGAATTACCCTCCGTGGCGGGATGAGCGCAGTCTCATCCCGCTTTTTGTGCACGAAACGACAGAACAAATCCGGAAAGGGTGTGGTCGCGGCATGAAATACCGCAATCCGATGCGAGCGACCGACGAATGTCGGCGCTGCGAATGAAGGAATGGATTCAGACATAGATTGACAACCGGCCCCGGAGCTATGGGCCGAGATATTCGGGAATCGAATGAAAGTGAGGAAATGAAAATGAAGCGTTTTGCAAAGATCATCGCATTGGCACTGGCATTGGCACTGACACTGAC
>JAUNNK010000080.1 GCA_030537335.1 Clostridia bacterium
AAGAGAATTTTGTTATCTTTCTCTTTACACCCCAACATTTGACACAGAGCCGGAATTTCTCCAGGATCAGGCAAATTGTATCGAATACCTTCTCAAACGTCTTCAAAGAGTACCACCTCCCTATTTTATATGCTGCCGCAGATGAACTGCGGCAGCATTCTCTTGACAGACTCTTCGCTGTTGTAAGGTATCAGTACTCAAGATTGCGGATGTATTCCCAGCCGCCCTCGGCAAAGGCCTCGGGATTGTTCTCGAACTGCGGAATCACCTTCTCCTCGATCACAGCGCGGAAAGCATCGATGTCAATCTCCTCCTTGGGGATGATCGTGGTGCCAGCTGCCTTAACGACTTCGCGGATGCGATCCTCGTCGGCCTGCACGCCTGCATTGAAAAACTCGGAAGCGGTGGTGTTGGCGTCCTGCATGACCTGCTTCAGATCATCCGGCAGGCTCTGATACCAAGCTTCGCTGACGAAGATCAGCTGCGGGCCATACTGATGCGCGGTCTCCATGATGTACTTCTGCACCTGATAGAATCCGCCGGACTCGATCTCGGCATAGGGATTCTCCTGCGCGTCAACCAGACCGTTCTGCAGAGAGGTGAACAGCTCGCTCCACGGCACGCCGATGACAGTTGCGCCCATGGCCTCCCAGGAAGTGACGGTGCCGATGACGTTGGGCACGCGGAACTTCAGGCCTTCCATCTGGGACGGATTGGTGATCGGCTCATTGGCGGTGAGCATGCGACCGCCGCGTGCCCAGACAGCGTCCAGGAAGCGATAGCCGTAATCAGAAATCAGCTCATCGTTCATGCCCTTGGCCACGTCGCTGTTGAAGAAGGCGAGCATGTGATCCATGTTGTCAAAGGCGAAGGGAATCGAGGTGTAGCTGATCCATTCCGGAGCAACCCAGCTCAGGCTCATATCGCCCTCGAAGCAGGCGTCGATAACGCCGGTGGAGAGGCCGGCCAGCATGTCCTCAGCGTTCTGGTACAGGTCGCCGTCGATGTAGCGGGTAACTTCGATGCGGCCGTCGGACTTCTCTTCGATGTAGTTCAGCATCAGGTCAATGGCTTCGTACTTGATGCCGGTCTGCGTAGACGAGGTCGCAAAGCGCAGCTGATACTCGGCTGCGAATGCGCTTGCGCTCATAACCATGAGCAGGACCAGGGCCAGGGCAAGAATCTTCTTCATTGGTGGAACCTCCCTTGTGTATTATTCAACTGCCATTGGCAGTGAACTTCACTGTTCAAGTTTGTCTATATTTGATTTGTGATTTGTGATTATGTATCCAATTCGAGAATATAATACACTTTCTCTCAATTATTGTCAAGTGTTATTTTAATCTTTGACCATTTGCATAAAACTCATTCACGCGATTCGTGCAACTAACAAGAAGATGTTCCCGCATGTATTTCATCGCGCTTTCCGCATCACGATTGATGCACGCATCAATGATCTGCTGATGATAGTCCAGCACATCCTGATCCATCGAGCGAAGGTAATCCCGCTTGGCGAGGCATACGCCGACAGTGACCTGCTGAAGCAGCGCCTTGAGATAACTGTTGCCGCAGAGATCCCAGAGCTTGGTGTGGAAGTTGATGTTGTAATCGCTCTGGTCGTGGGGGCGATCCTGTTCAATTGCTTCGGCGAAGTCACGGTTCATTTCCTGAAGCTCTCGGAGGTCAGCGCCGTTTTCGCAAATTAAGCGAACCACTTCGCACTCCAGCGCCGCGCGCACCTGATAGTGTTCCCAGAGGGTGTTGGCTGTGACGCCCCGCACCACCGCGCCCTTGTTGGCCTTCAAAGTGATCAACCCGTCGCGCTCCAGAATTTGAAATGCTTCGCGCACCGGCATCTTTGAGACTCCGAGCTGGGTAGCGATCTGATCCAGCGTCAGAGCTTCACCTTCCTGGAATTTCCCGTCCATAATCGCGTCGCGCAGCACGGATGCGATGCGTTCTCTGGCGGGAAGCAGCACAACGGGCTTGAGTTGCATCGTTCACAGTCTCCTTTCATTTGTTCGGGGTGTCCTCGTCGGGAATATCATGGATCAGCAGCAGACCGAATTGCTGCATCCGATCCTGTATGCGCGCCAGATCCCCGTCCTTTACGGCGCTGCCCGCTTCGCAGAGCAGCTTCGCGCGCTCCTCCGCGCGCTCCGGGGAGAGCAATCGGATGTAATCACGCCAGGTGCGCATCAGATGTACCGTCACGTGGTGGTTGTCAATGATCTTTGTCAGGCGCAAGAAGAATTCTTCCTCGGATGTTGCGCTCTCCAGATATTCGCCGGCGGCGACGGGAATGTCTTGCAACAGAGTTGACACCAACTGCCAGAATAAACTCACCAGCTGACGAAGTCTTCGGGAAGTGAGACCACAAACACAAACGTGCCGCCCAGAGATGCGCACCAGAAAACCGCTTTGCTCGAGCTGCTGAAACGCCTCGCGGACGGGAATGCGGGACACGTTCATCTGCTGGGCAATCTCGCTCTGCACCAGGATTTGACCATCTGCCAGCTGTCCGCTGAGGATTTCTGCCTGAAGGAGATCCGCGATATACTGCTTTGTCCGAATGAGTTCAAGTTTCTCCAACAGGAATGCCTCCATCCAAATACGTAAACTTTATTTATTATACCTTAGTTGATCATTTTTTGTCAAGAAATCAGTGTTATTTGGTTGATTGTAAAACGAAATAAGACCAAAAAAAGAAAGCAAGCCGTAGCAAACAATACGAAGCCCTTTCGCGTGTCAATTTGTGGTCGGTGGCATGCATGGCGCTGCCGTTCTGCATAGGAAAGACAGCATCGCGCGTGCGCATGATGCTGTCTTGGAGTATCTGCTTGATATGGTGGAGGGTCATCGCCAATCTCGTTGCAATATTTACTCGATCGATTTTGCCGGACGCCCAACCTGCATGAATCGAACGTTGCATAGAGCGGATGGCTTGTTGGCTGACTCAACAGTGCGTGTAAAACTCTTGTGAGTCCATGGGCAGATCCATTGCCTCTCCATTTTTCAACATAGGTATTGAGTTACCCCTCTATGTGGTTTGCTGTTTAGTTTATGAGACAATTCCAACGCAACAGCAGTCGCTTGCCAACACCCCATTGAGGAGATCTTGGTAGATCAGGGCTGCTTACCGATATAGGCCAGAATACCGCCGTCCACATACAGCACGTGTCCATTGACAAAATTGGAAGCATCGCTGGCAAGGAATACTGCCGGGCCCATCAGATCCTCAGGATCGCCCCAGCGACCCGCCGGCGTCTTGGCAACGATGAACTGGTCAAAGGGATGGCGAGAACCATCGGCCTGGCGTTTGCGCAACGGCGCGGTCTGTGGCGTGGCGATATAGCCAGGGCCGATGCCGTTACACTGAATGTTGTGCTCGCCAAACTCGGAGCAGATATTCCGGGTGAGCATCTTCAATCCGCCCTTTGCAGAAGCATATGCTGAGACGGTTTCGCGCCCTAGCTCGCTCATCATGGAGCAAATGTTGATGATCTTGCCGTGTCCCTTGCGGATCATACCCGGAATGACCGCCTTCGCGCAGATGAAGGGCGCAACCAAGTCAATGTCCACAACCTTACGGAATTCATCCACAGGCATTTCGGTCATGGGAATGCGGCGAATAATCCCGGCGTTGTTCACCAGAATGTCCACCACACCCACTTTTTCCTCAATCTCTGCGACGAGTGCGCGAACCGCTTCCTCGTCGGTCACATCGCAGCGGAAGCCATAGGCACGGATGCCCTGCGCTTTATACTGTGCAAGAGCCGTGTCGATGTGCTCCTGATTGACTCCATTGAATACGATGGTTGCACCCGCCTGTGCAAGTGCCGTTGCGATGGCCATGCCAATTCCGTAATTTGCGCCGGTTACCCAGGCGATTTTGCCGTCCAAACGGAAAGTGTCGAGTACATTCATGGTTCTACCTCCTCAATTGCATTTGCCGATCAATCAAACGTGATCAGGGTCTTCATCAGTGTGGAATCCGCAAGCGCGTTTTCAAATGCCTGCTGAATCTGCTCGACGGGGTAAACGCGCGAGATCATCTTCTCCGGGTGAATCATGCGTTTCTCAAGCCACTCCAACACGAGCGGGAAACGGCCGGCGTTCATGCGGGAACCCAGAATTGAAAGCTCCTTCTTGGTGATGCACACCGGAGGAATCTGCATAGGGCGATTGTCAAAGCTCAGCACGACAATACGCGCGGTGGGCGTGGCCAGGTCCAGAATCGCCTGCTGGGTCAGCGGTGTGATGCCGACAGCTTCAATGATTACATCCAGTCCATCCGGCGCAAAGGTCTGCGCCGCAGCAACAAGATCCTCTGTTGCAGAGTTCACGGTAGCATCGCTGCCAAAGCTGCGGGCAGTTTCCAGCTTTCCGGCCACCACATCGCTCACAAGTACACGGGCGCCGATGCCCTTCAGCGCCTGCACGAGACAGAGGCCGATGGTACCGGAACCCATAACCAGTACAGATTCGCCGGACTGTACATCAGCGCGGGAGAGAATGTTGGCAGCAATGGAAAACGGCTCTGCAAGGGCGGCGTGATCCAACTCAATGCCCTCCGGCAGCACGTACAGCTGGTTTGCCGGAACTGTAATGTAATCCCGGAACGCTCCATCCATCTGTACGCCATAGCAACGCACCTCCGCGCACACGTTCGGACGTCCCTTTCGGCAGACGGAGCATTTTCCGCATGCCATGACCGGATCAAAGACGACCCGATCCCCGGGTGCAAGATGCGTAACGCCTTCGCCAACCTGATGTACGACGCCAGAGAGTTCGTGTCCCATCACTCTGGGAAGCGCCACGTCGGCACGTTCGCCCTTGAAAATGTGCATATCTGTTCCACAGATGCCCACGGCCTTTACTTTTACCATGGCTTCGCCCGCAGCAGGCGCTGGGGGAAGCGGCGTGTCGATGAGTTCGATGCGTTCGGGAGCAATCAGCCTGGCTGTGCGCATAATCATACCTCCTCAGTGGTGCTAAACCGTATCCGCAGGTGATTCGTTGTTTACATAACCGAATACATTTCCGAAAAGTATCCACGAACGGCGGTCACGCCGTGTTTCGGGATATTTAGTTTCAATATTTAAAACTATATTTTAAATATTGAACTTTAATTCAGTATAGCACAATGAATAAGCACTGTCAACGCATGCATCCGGGAGAATTTGCTTTTTTTTATGAATCCGACTATAATAGATCCAGTATCAGTCGGAGGAGGTAGCAGGATGGGCACAGATCAGCAACTGGACGAGCGATACATGGTCGGCACACTGCTCAAAGCAATCGACATCATGAACCTACTCGGAGACAGACCGATGCAGCCCGCACAAATCGCTGCGCAGCTCGATCTGAACAAGAGCACGCTGCATCGTATGCTCTATACCTTGGAGCATGCTGGTTACGTGGAGCGCATGCAGGATGGCAGAAGTTATCGTCTGGGGATGAAACTGGTGCAACTCGCGAGCACGCGCCTGAACGATGTTCAGATACTCACCGAGGCCAAGCCACATTTGCTGCAACTGGTTAAGGAAATCCATCAGGCAGTGCACCTTGGAATCCTAAACCGGAACAGCGCTGTGTTTATTGACAAAATTGATGTAATGAATACCATACGCATGTACTCCGCCATCGGGCGCAGCATTCCCATCCACTGCTCTGCCATCGGCAAGGCGCTGGTGCTGGATCGTAGCGACGATGAGGTTCAGCTTATGCTCGCAGAGGCTGGCATGGAGCGCTTCACGCCATACACGCTTACCACCCCGGACGCACTCCTTGCGCAGCTGCAACAGGCGCGTATTGATGGCTTCACCCATGATGACGGCGAACATGAGGCGGAGGTATGCTGCGTGGCTGTACCTGTATATGACTACCGCGGAAGTATTGTCGCGGCGATCAGCACCGCAGCCCAGCGGGAGAGCAAGAACGATCAGGAATATCTTGTCGCGCAGCTAAAACGGACCGCACAGAGCATATCCCGAAGCCTTGGTTATGATGCAGTGTGAAAACGATCTCGATGTCATTCCACTGTTCCATCACCCACCGGCAATCCTCCCGCGATCAGAGGGATTATCACGCAAACCAATCTCAGGCATGTGATGTGCGTGGACGAATACCTCCGAAAGCGCAGTGCCTATGCAGCGGTGCATACGCCTGACTTTCATTCTTAGGATACCGATTCTATTCCGGGCGCAATGTTCTGGGCATACATTGAAACGGCATGCATCTGGAACAGGAAATCGCACAACAATTCCCCGTACAGGAAGATCAACACCCAGCTCGCCTCAGTATCTCACTGTAGCAAGCTGGGTGTTTGCATTTTCTTCATAATAGGACTACCCATCAATCCCCCGAATACATGCATACCAATTCAAAGGGATCAAGTTCCAGGGCTGCGCATACTGTCGGGTCGAACCGCATATTTATGCTGCCCATTTACCTGAGTTCAGTTTCCGCAACACGGTACGCGCCATCGCCCGCATAGGACGCCGTCAGCGCATAGTATCCGAAAATCGTCGGAGCCGCCTCTGCACTGCCGTCCACGGAGACCGTCGGTACAAGAACGAGGATGCTGTCCAGCAGTTCGGTTTCCTCCCCGTTCCTCCGCGAGATGGCATACAGCTCATCGAATGCCTCGGCGTTCTCCTCCGTCGCAAGCCGGTTCACATCCAGCACGACGCACAACTTATCCATCAGGTCGGAGACGTTCAGCTCCAGCCCATCACAGCGCAGCCAGATGGAGATTTCAAAGCCTTGTTCGCCATCCTCCTGTGTCACAGGCGCGATGCGCACCTCCAGATTGAAGCGCTCATACGCCGCTTCGCTCAGCGCTGCGTCCTCCATCGCGTTCCAGTCGCTCTGCAGGATTTCGTCCGTGATCTCCTCGCCGGAGAGAATTCGCGCCATCAGCTTTGCCATGTTGCCGCCGGTCAGCTCCGCGAGATTCATGCGCGCAGCCGCACTGCCGTTTTCAAAGATCAGATCGCCGATTCCATACTCCTGCAGCGTCCGCTGGAGCCTGACCAGCTGCGCGGCGTTCAGAATCAGGCTGCGCTGCGCAGCTTCGCCGTCCTCCTCCCGGGATGCGCAGATCAGCAGGATGCGTTCCTCCATCTCCCCGTCGCTGACCAGCACCGGAAGCTGCACAAAGTCGACAGGTTCATACGCCGCATCGAACAACGGGGAAACCTTGCCGTTCAGGTATTTCAGCAGTGCCTCGTCGCGGATAGGTTCGATGGTCGGCTCGTTCGCAGGCGTCTCTACGGGAGCCTCAATGATCTTGAACTCCAGATCGCAGGCGCCGCTGAAGTTGCCCATGCCGGTGATGGTGATGGTTGCGCGGCCCAGCCTGACATTGTTGGAGTAGCTCAGCACATAATCCGTTCCCCGCACGAGCCTTGCACCGCCAAAGCGCAGCCTCGGCTGCGGCCGGATTTCCCGCCCGGTGTACGTTTGCCTGCCGACAGCGGAGATGCTGACGGAGCCGTCCGCGATGTCGCGCGGCTGAATGGTCAGCGTACCCAGCAGCAGATTCAGCTTGTAGTTGGGATTGCTGCCCTCCTCCACGTTGTAGGCATACGCGCCGACGTCCTCGCCCTCCCTGCGGGAGATCGTGTAATCGAGCGAATCGCCGTCCAGCACATTCGTAACAGAGTGCTTCACCGCCGGATCGGCGTCGCCGTAGGTCTTGGACGCATTTTCAACGGTCAGGTTTGCAATCCTCTGATCCACGATGATTTCGATCTTCTGCACCAGAATCTCCTGCCTCCAGGCGTAGTTGTCGGGATCGTCGGGGGTCAGCACCACATTATAGGTATTCAGACCAGCGGGCGGCACGATGCTGCCGTCCTCCCAGGCGAAGCTGCCGACGTCATCGCCACCGGTGAGCGCGCTCTCGGAGAGCTTCTGGCCGTAGGTCAGCCTGGACGCCGCCGGGAGGATGAACTTCGGCGCTTCCGCTCTGGCGACATGAATCGTCACCTCGGCCTCCGCCGCCAGATAGTTCGCCGTCTCGGCAGCGGTGATCTTCACCGTCAGGCCGTCGCCCTCCGCGACGGTGGTGAAGCTGTTGTTGGAATAGACCAGCGCGCATTCGCTGTGGTTCAGCGTCGCGCCGCTGTCCACAAACTGCATTTCGCCGGTGTAGCTGTACTGCGTCTGCATGCCGCTGACGTCGATCTCGCCCTTCGCCTTGTGCACTGTCACAGGGATTGCCTGCTCCACCGTTGCAGCGCCCGCGCCGTAGTCGTAATCGCTCGAATTGTAGGGCGCGTAGACCACCACGCAGTTGGCGTGCCCGCGTTGGGCTTCTCATCCGGGTACTTCCAGGCAAACGTGCCGTTCGTATCCGCGCTCATCAGCACGGATGCGCGCAGCGAATCGCCGTAGGTGATGTCGCTGGCGGTGGGCCACAGGATGACCGGCGCATCTGCGGGGAGCACCGTCACGGAAACGTCCTTCTCCAGCGTCACGCCGCTGTAATCGTAGTTTTCCGTATCGTCAGGCGTGTAGCGCACGGTGAAGCTGTGCTCGCCCGCGTTGGGCCACTGATTCGGATTCACCCATGCAAAGCTGCCGTGCAGGTCGCTGCTGGTCAGCACGGAGTCCGCGAGGCGCTGGCCGTAGCTGATGTCGCCCGCACTGGGCCACTGAATCTCCGGAGCCGCCGCCCTGTTGACCCGGATGGTGACCGCCTTTCTCAGCTTGCTTTCCTCGTAGGCATAGTTCACCCCGTCATCGGGCGTATAGATCATCGTGAAGGCCCATTCCGTGGCCTTGGCCGGCACATGTTCCGGATTCTCCCAGGCAAACCTGCCGTTTGCATCCCGGGTGTGGCTCAGCACGGAATCGGCGAGGCGCTGGCCGTAGCTGATGTCGCCCGCCGTCGGCCAATCGATATCCGGGGCCTTCTCCTTCGCGATGGTCACGCTGCCGGTCAGTGAGGAGCTTGTCAGGCGGTAGTTGCCTCTCTGCGCGCCCTCCAGCCACAGCGTGATCGCAACGGTCTTGCCGGTTCCGGCGCTCGCGTCCGCCATTGTTCCGCTGGCCTTCACCGTCACGTCGTCCCCGGCAAAGGGCGCGCACTTGTCCCAGCTTGCGCTGCATTCGACGTTCACCGTGCCATCGTATACGCGGCTCTTCGGGCTTGCGGTCGCGCGCAGCGTGTAGGGATCGATCGTGAGATGCACCTCGCCGTCGAGCTTGCCTGTATAGTTGCCCTTGAACGCGATATGCACGGTGTACTCGCCCACATTGCGCAGCACTGCGCCGTTGTCCACTGTGATGGTATAGTCATCCTTCGTCAGGACGCGGCCCTCGACCTTGAGCGTGAAGTCATACGGATCATACGCCGCGCCCTTGTAGGTCTTTCGGCCTGCAAAATCGTAAGCGCTGACCTCATACGGCTGCACCGTCAGGCTGACGGCATCGGTGATCATGTAATAGCTGTCCGCAAGATCGCCGTTCAGCGTCAGCTTCAGGCTGTACGTGCCTGCTTCCGTGATGGGGAACGGCTTGCCGTCGACCCGGCTCAGCGTCACGTCCCCCTCGGCGATACTGACAGTGTTCCCGCTGGATTTTTCCGTTAAGCGCACATGCTCCAGCACGTCCTCCGCGCTCAGGGAGAAGCCCTTCGGATCGTAGCCCGTCGTCCAGTTCAGGCTGGGCGCCAGCTCAAGGGCGGTGCCGGTCGCCACGTCAAAGCTCTTCCAGGCCGATCTGAACGCGCTGGCTGTTGCCTTCTTGCGCATCCAGAGCGTGTATTCCGTGCTCTCGTCAAGTCCCGAGAACCTGACGTTGCCGTTGCTTGCATCCTCAGTGCAGGTGCCGACGCTCTCGTCGGTCACAGCGCCGCCCTTCGCGACCAGCTTCATCTCGTAGTCCGCCAGCGACACGTCCTCCACGCTGATGGCGAAGGCGGCGGGGGCGATCGTCGGCTGTTGCACCGTGGGCCGCGCGGGGATGGTGACGAGCGCAAATATGCTTTGGGGTTTGGAGAGAAGATCCGTTCCGTCCGCCCAGTACACCAACACAGCTCGACTGATGTTGTTTGGCCAGCCCGATTTCACGCTGGCGATCGGAACCGTATTCTCTTTGTCTACGTCGTCGGAAGTGAAGAGGATCTCCCCATCAGCGATATCCACATACAACAGGTACCCCTCAGGCAGCGGGTTCTCCGGCTTCATGACCACCAGTGTCTCGTTCTCGTAGTCGATGGTCACATCCGGCGCAGGCGCCACATAGATGCGCACCTGGCGGGAAAGCTGGATCACAGTCGTCCCTTTTTCCAGTGCGACACTGACATCGCAGAAGGTAGTATTCCCGAAACGATCCTTTTTGAGTTCCAGAGAAGGAGAAACTATGGTGTCATTTCCGATGACCCACTGCCAGATCACATCATCTGCACCATTCAGGAAGGTCTGCGAGACGTTTGCCACCTCAGCGGTGATCGTGTCGCCGAGATAGGCGATGTAATTGCCGTTCGCATACTTCTCCAGCTCCTCGCCGTCGCACTTGACGATGATCTCCGGCGCGGGAATGACCGCGGTTTCCGCATAGCCAAGCGCCTTATTTTTAGCAAACCACGCTTCCACTCTCAGGCGGCAATTCTCATAGCCGCTGCCCGGTTGAATCGTGAGGCTGTCGCCGGTCTCGCCGGTGATCTCCGCACGAGCCCCGCTGTCGTCCACATAGTACCATTTATAGTACAGGCCTACAATATCTTCGAGGGGAACATTGTCCGGTATCGTTGCGGTGACGGTGTCGCCGACCAGCGGCTCGGTGTTGCTCAGTCCGAGCGTACAGGGGGCAAAGCGCACGCCGGTGTCAAACCAGTCGGAAGCAAAGCTGTTCTGCTTGCCCTCCGCATCGACGCTGTACTGCTTCGCATAGATGCTGTAGTCTCTGTCGCCGCGCAGACCATTATCTATGACGGGATACCACTTACCAGTTGCGCTGTGATAGCTGTAGGGAGTCTCTGCTCCAGAGGAGTCCACGAGCTTCACATCTGCGTACCGCACGCCTTCGCTGTCCGTCGTCGTGACGGCATATTGCCAGCTATCCTGAAATTCCGGGGGGTAAAGGACAGGCAATCATAGCCGACGCTGCCGTAGGACGCAGACCCAGCAAAGCGCGCGGGAATCGTCACCGGCATGTCAAATTTGCCTGCGTCGTGTGACACGGTAAGCGTCAGCACATTCTCCTGAGCCGTCGGATAGTCGAAATCGCTCAGCTTCCAGTATGTCGGGTTAATACTTCCCACCATGTTATGATTTGAACCGCTGCTGACCGTCAAGCTCAGATTGCAGCGACTGTCCTTCCTGAGAACGAGCTGTTCATTATCGTAATCCAGCGACACAAGCAGCGGACTTGTGATGTCGGATTCACTCCATGTGACGCTGCCGGTTTCGTCCGTAGCCGTGATGGACAGGCTGCTGACGCCCGCAGGGATGACGTACGTGTTCCTTTTCAGCACAGGCGCAACCACGTCCTCGCCGTTGATCTTCCACGTCAGGCTTGCATTCGGACTGGCTTCGATTTTGAGAAACTCGCCCCAGAACAGCGCGTCCGACGAGAGCAATTTCTGGCTGCTGACGTTCAGATACAGCCAATCCGACGCATCGATGGAGCCAAACTCCACCCAGCAGGAGGGCAGCAGCTTCTCCGCAGCGCTGCCGGGGGTGCGCGCGTACAGCGTCACCGTCTTACCGGCGGGAACCGGAACCACAGCTCCGCTGCGCAGGCCCTTGTAGACCTCGCCGGAGATTCCAACCCGGATATCCAGCGGTGCATCGGAATTCCAGAGGATGGTCGCATCGCGCGAGCCGTCCGCATTGGCGGTGTTCGCAAGCGAGAAGCTGAGTTCCTCTGCGGAGACGGTATTCGTCACGCGGCTGAGGGACAGGCTCGTGGGGCCTGCCAGTTGACCGCTGTCATTGTTATATACGTACAGTTCTGCATCGAAGCGATCCTCCTCGATGAAGGACAGCGGCAGGGTGCATTTGCCGCCGACGGGCGCTCCCGCAGATTGGTATTTCCCCGCCTGCGCGAAAGCGCCGTCTATCGTCACGTCGCCGAGCGGGGTGATGACGAGGTTGTCGTTTTCGTAGTCCACGGCCACGTCATACGCGACGCCGGAGAAGGTTGCCGACGCAGATAATACCAAAGAATCGAGACCGCCATCGAGCATTATATCCACATACACATGCAACGTGACTTCATCAGTGGTACCCGCCGCTATGTCTGGAAGCACCGCCGTAGCCCCGCTGCCCAGGTCTGAGTCGCCAACACGCCAGCTGTAGCCCAGATCGTCATAGGCAGCCTGTTGCACGCTGGCGCGCACCGTGGAACCCGCCAGCAGCCCATCGGGCGCTTCAATGGTGCAGTATGGCATGATGAAGCTGTTGCTCAGGCCCAGCTTCATGTCGCCATTGACCCTTGTATTCTTCCCATCATTGCACAGG
>JAUNNK010000223.1 GCA_030537335.1 Clostridia bacterium
GGTAAACCTCGCGCATCTGATCCACGTCCGGCAGCTCCCGCCAGAGGTTCTCCTCCCAGTCGAGGCTGAGCACCTCCACGCCGGGGATTTCGGCCTCCGGCGCAGGCAGGCCCACCAACACCAGATGTCGCAGCGCCCTCGGAAAGCTGTCCAGGCGCTCCGGGAAGACTGCGATTGCGTTGAATGCACGCGCGTCCTCCGGCAGCGCGCCGATGGACAGATCCAGCGGACAGTCTGCCAGCGCGGCGCGAAGCTGCCGCGCGGAATCCAGACTGGCGCAGAGGATCCAGGTTCCCTGCACGCTGCCGTGGAGCAGCTTGCGCAGGGCATCCACGTCGGTGTGCTGCGGACAGTCCATGCGATGATACCCTTTATTATAGAGCAATTCTGTTAAGAATCTGCGCTGCTTCTCGCCTTCGGAGTCCAGATTGGCTGCAATTTGTGCGGCAATATCGGATTCGCGCAGCGCGCACAGCCGAAGCTGCACGTCTGTGCGCCCGTTCCAGACGTTGAGCTGGGGGGTGAACAGGATCTCCGCCGCGTCGCCCAGGCGATTTGCCCGGTTGCCCGCGCCGAAGAAAACGCCCGTGCGCCGCACGCCGTGCTCCGAGGCCACCAGCCGCAGATGCGCGCCCTGCGCGCCGATGGCGCGAGCCTCGACCAGCTGCACGCCGGTTCGGAACACCGGCTCGGGGTTGCCGCAGCCGGTGGGTTCCAGCGCTTGCATCTCGCGGACAAAGGCCTCGCTGCACTCAGTAAGCGACACGTCGATGTCGTACTCCGCCATGGGCAGGTAGGCCTCGGCGGGGGCGTTTTGGAACAGGTATGCGTCCAGCGCCGCTTGAAGCGCGTCGAAGTTCTCCGCCCGCAGCGTAAGTCCCGCCGCCTGGCGGTGTCCGCCGTAGCGCTCCAGCAAATTTGCTGCCGAAGAGAGGGTCTCGTAGATGTCCACACCCTCGATGCTGCGGCAGGAGCCGGTGAGCACACCGTCGCTCTCGGAGAACACAATGGTTGGGAAGTTGTACTCCTCCCGCAGGCGCGACGCGGTCAGGCCGATCACGCCGGGGTTCCAGCCCTCGCCCCGCACCATCAGGATGCGGTGGGCGGAGAAATCGAAGTCCCGGAGCTGCTCCTCGGCAGCGGCGCGGATCTCGCGCTCCACGCTCTGACGGCGGGCGTTCTCCTGCTCCAGCTCGTCGGCCTGGGCCACGGCCAGGAAGGGATCCTCCTGGGTCAGCAGCTCAAACGACCGCCGCGCGGAGCCCAGCCGCCCGCCCGCGTTCAGTCGCGGCGCGATGCGGAAGGCGACGCCCTCGCTGGTGAGCGTGCCCGGCTCGATGCGCGCGCTCTCCATCAGCGCCGCAAGTCCCGGTCGGACATGGCCCGAATTGATGCGCTTCAGGCCCAAGTGCACGATGGCGCGGTTCTCGCCGGTGAGGGAAACCACGTCCGCCACGGTGGCGATGGCCGCCAGATCGATGCGCGCCATGGCCGCTTCTTCGCCGCCCAGCGCGTGCACCAGCTTGAAGGCCACGCCCGCGCCGCAGAGCCAGGGGAAGGGATAGCCGCTGCGCAGAGGATTGACCACCGGGCATTCCGGCAGAAGCTCGCCGGGGCGGTGGTGATCGGTGACGATGCAGTTTAGACCCAGCGACTTCGCCAGCTCGATCAGCTCGTGGGAGGCCACGCCGCAGTCCACCGTGACCAGCAGTTCCGCGCGCTCCGCAATCTCCCGGATCGCGCCCTCGTTCAGGCCGTAGCCCTCGCTGTGGCGGGAGGGCAGGTATACCTCCACATCCGCGCCCGCCTCGCGAAGATAGCCGGAGAGGATGGCCGAGGCGCACACGCCGTCCACGTCGTAGTCGCCGTAGACGCAGATTCTTTTTTCCCCGTCGATGGCGGCGCGGATGCGCTCCACCGCCTCGGGCATGTCGCTGAGCAGCAGGGGATCGTGCAGCTGATCCTTTCCGGGATGCAGGAAGGCCTGCGCCTCCTCTGCGGAGGCCACGCCGCGCTGCATCAGCAGGCGGTGTAGCACGGGGGACACGCCCTCCGGGCGCGGAAAATCGCAGCGCGCAAGCGATCTCTGCACATAGCGCAGCATGTCCATCCCTGCCTTTCGTAAGTGAAGTGTGAATAACGAAATCAGGAACCGGCGCGAGGGTCGATTCCTGATTGCGTAAACCTGGGAAAATTAGGCCTTCTTCTGTGCCTTGCGCGCATTGCGCTTCTCCATCCACATGGCCCAGACCTGGCCGCTCAGCAGAACGGAGGAATAGGTGCCGGCCAGCATGCCCAC
>JAUNNK010000081.1 GCA_030537335.1 Clostridia bacterium
AGGCGCGCGTCGGGGTGTAGTCTGGCAGCGGGCAGATGCGCTGATGATACGCATCCAGGAACCACTCGGCCTGGGGGAAGAAATCCTTCTCCAGCTCATAGACCGGCGTGATCCAGTTGCGCGCGCCCAGCACCACCGGCGGCGCATCCAGATAGTCGAAGGCCATCTGGGAGATGTTCTCCGCAAAGTCGTTGATGATGGAGCCGCGCTGGCATGCGTCGCTGGCGACGATGAGCCGGCCCGTCTTCTTCACCGATTCGATGACCGGCTCAAAGTTGAACGGCACGATGCTGCGCGCGTCGATCACCTCGGCCTCGATGCCGTACTTCTCCTTGAACAGGTCGGCCGCCTTCAGCGCGCGGTAGAGCGTCGGGCCGATGGTCAGGATGGTCAGATCCTTGCCCGGACGCTTGATGTCCGGCTCGCCGATGGGAATCTCATAGTAATCGGTGGGCACGCCGCCCTCGTGGAAGAACTCGCCCTTGCCGTAGAGCGACTGGCACTCCAGGCTGATCACCGGGTCGGTGCCCGTGAGCGCGGAGTTGAGCAGACCCTTGGTGTCGTAGGGCGTCACCGGATAGATGACCTTCAGGCCCGGCACATGTGCGCAGAGCGACGACCAGTCCTGAGAGTGTTGCGCGCCGTACTTCGAGCCCACGCCCATGCGCACCAGCACCGGCATCTTCAGCTGGCCCGCCGTCATGCCCTGCCACTTGGCCAGCTGGTTGAGCACCTCGTCGCCCGCACGGCCCAGAAAGTCGCAGTACATCAGCTCCGGCGCAGCGCGGCCGCCCAGCATGGCGTAGCCCACTGCTGCGGAGATGATGGCCGCCTCGGAGATGGGCGCGTTGAACAGGCGCTCGTAAGGCACAGACTTCTCCAGTCCCTTGTAGGCGCCGTAGGCACTGCCCCAGTCGCGCAGATCCTCGCCGAAGGAGACCAGCGTGGGATCCCGATAGAAGGCCTCCAGCATGGCCTCGAAGATGGCGTCGCGGATCTGATACACCGCGCCGGGCGAGAGCTCCACGCCGTCCTTGATGGCAAAGCGGCCGCGCTTCTGCACCTGCTTCCAGCGCGGATTGTCCTCCAGTTTACCCCACACCACCGGCTTCTCCACCGACAGCGCCGGAATGTGCTGATTGGAGAAGATGTGCTTTTCGATGGCATCGTGCTGCGCCAGAAGGTCCATGCGCGGCGAGAGCTGTGTATCCGTCGCTAGGCGGAACATCTCGAAGTTCAGCGCGCGGATCTCCTGCTGCATCGCCTCGATCTCCGCCTGCGTCATCACGCCGTTTTCCACCAGTTGGCGCTCGTAGTCTGCCAGCGCATCCTGCTCGATCCAGGCGTCGATTTCCTCCTTGGTGCGGTTGGGGTTGGCGTCGGAGGTGGAGTGCCCGCAGAAGCGGTAGCTGATCACGTCCAGCAGCGCCGGGCCCTTGCCCTCCAGCAACAGCGCCTTCTTGCGCCGCACCGCGTCGATCACCGCGAACACGTTGAAGCCGTCCACGCGCTCCGCGTGCATCTGATCCGGGTTGATGCCCGCACCGATGCGCGCCAGCACGTTGAAGCCCATGGTCTCGCCGCAGGTCTGACCGCCCATGCCGTAGCCGTTGTTGACGAAGTTGAACAGCACCGGCAGGCCGCCCTTCTCGTCCCACAGGGTGTGCAGCTGGTCCATGGAAGCAAAGTTCATGGCCTCCCACACGGGGCCGCAGCCCGTCGAGCCGTCGCCGGCGTTGGCCACGCACACGCCCGGCTTCTTCTGCACCTTCTTGAACAGCGCGGCGCCGGTGGCGATGGGTGCGGAGCCGCCCACAATGGCATTGTTGGGATAGATGCCGAAGGGGATGAAGAAGGCGTGCATGGAGTTGCCCAGGCCCTCGGCAAAGCCCGTCTTGCGGCCGAAGATTTCCGCCATGACCCCGTACAGGAAGAAGCGCTCGCCCAGCGCGCGGGTATCGCCGCTGAAGCCCTTCTGCACCACGTTCAGCTGCGCGCCGCCGCTGGATTCCTCCATGATGCGCTTGAGGCTCGCCTCGTCCAGCCGCCGCACCGTACTCAGGCCCTTGGCGATCAGCTCGCCGTGGCCGCGATGGGTGCCGAAGATGAAGTCGTTCTCGTCCAGCGCAAAGGCCTGGCCCACCGCTGCGCACTCCTGGCCGATGCACAGATGGGCGGGGCCGGAGTAGTTGTAGTCCACGCCGTTGTAGCTGCCCGTCAGGCGCAGATCCTGCAGCATGTTTTCAAAGGTGCGGATGGCATACATGTCGTGATAGATCGCCTTCAGCTCAGCATCGCTGTACTCCCCACGCACCTCCGCCATGCGCTTCTGATACTGGTTGACCGGAATATCCTGGAAGTGCTCCATCGAGGGCTTCCGGCGCTCATTGGGATCGATATAGATTTGCTTGGCCATTGCTACTCCTCCATAGGCGCCGGCAGCGAATCTCCGCTGCCGGCGCCCATCCATTTATTTGCCGCTGTGTTTCAACATGAAATCTGTTGTCACACGGTTGTACTGCTCCAGCTGCTCCCAGTGCTGCACATGTCCGCCGCCCCTGACCATGAACAGCTCAGCGCCGGGAATGGACTGCACCATCTCATCTGTCAGCGGCACCGGCACGAAGAGATCGGAATCTCCGGCCACCACCAGCACAGGCGCAGCAATTTTCCCCAGATTTGTGCGCTCATCGAAGCCCAAAATGGCGTTGCACTGGGCCTTGTAGGCGTAGGCGGGCATGGGATTTCCCGCGTCCGCATCGTTGGCCTCCGCCTTCAGCAGCTCATCCTCGTGGGCGTCCTGAAAGGCGAAGGAATACACGATCCACTGCACGATGCGGCCGAAGGTGCGTCCGTCCAGCTGATCGCAGGCGTCCCGCAGAAATTCGATGCTCCGGCGGAAGCTGACGTTGCAGCGTGGGAAGGTGTTGGTCAGCACCACGGAGCGGACCCGCTCCGGATAGTGCACCGCCAGATACTGCGCGATTGCACCGCCCATGGAGATGCCGTTCACATGCGCGGACGAGACGCCCTCCGCATCCAGCACGCTGATGACGTCCGCCGCCATGTCCGCGATGCTGTACTGCTCCGCCAGAGGCTTGTCAGAGAGCCCCGCGCCCCGGTTGTCCGGAGCCAGCACCCGGAAGTGCTTCTCATACTCCTGAATGTGGGGTTCCCACTTCAGGCTGGAGGCCCCCAGGCCCATGATCAGCACCAGGGGCTCCCCCTGACCGTAGTCCCGATAGGCGATGGTCACGCCATTGGAATTGCACTTCTTAATCACGCTCTTCTCTCGGCTCCTCTCCGGTGTACAGCTTGCGCAGCACGGTGCCGCACTCGGGCAGCTCCCGCTCCATGCGCTCAAAGACGGGTTCGTAATCGAAGTCCGTCAGCGGCAGATCGATGCGGGTGTTGTTCAGCGCGCTCAGGCAGATGCCCTCCAGAATCTCATAGCCGTGATATGCGGTCTGGATGTTGCAGGAATGCACCTTGCTGTCGTCGTCCAGCCAGTCGGCATACTCGGCGTAGTAGGGCGTCTGAATCTGCTTCTCCTGATGGTGGTACCAGCCGGGATCCTTGCCGGTGATGTACTCGCCCTTGGTCGCCTTGCTGCACTCGCCCCAGAAGCCGTCCGTCTCAGCCCACATCCAGCCGTTGGTGCCGTACACGGACAGGCGGTTGTCGCTGTCGGCGTACATCTCCGGATTGTGGCGCTCCGCCAGGTATCCGCATTCGATGTAGCCGCGGGTGCCGTTTTCAAAGCCGATCTCACCCAGCAGGTAGTCCGGAGAGGGATGGTTGTCCTTCAGGGTCGCGGGGCCGTGCACATGGCCCACCACCCACTTGGCGCGGTGTCCGCCGTTGGCCCAGATGATGTAATCGGTGTAATGGGTGCCCAGCTGCGCCAGCCAGGGCTGGGTCTCGGCGTGAATCTTCAGCACCTGGCCGATGTCGCCCTGCTCGATCTTGTGCTTCATGCGCTGCATCTGGGACAGATACTTCTGCTGGTGGCACACGATGGCCTTGATGCCGTTGGCGGTGCACAGGTCCGTCATGGCCTTGGCTTCCTTCATGGACTCCGCCATGGGCTTCTCCAGGGACACGGCCTTGATGCCGTACTTGATGGCCAGCTCGATCATCGACAGGCGCAGGTTCGGATAGGTGACAAATACGAACACCTCCGGATGGGTCGCCTTCAGCATCTCCTCCACATCGGTGAACAGCGGGCAGGAGAGGCCGTTCATCTCCGCGACGGCCTTCATCTTGGCCTCGTCGATGTCGCACAGGCCGACCACCTCATAGCGGTCTCCGTTCTCCAACAGCGCCTTAAGATGGGTCTTCCCGCGCACGCCCAGACCCATGACGGCTACGGTATGCTTCATGTGAAATCCTCCCTTTCATCAATACAATGTAATTGTTTAAGTCTTACCGGTTTGCACGAATGAACTCGCCGTCCGCCAGAACCACGGCGTCGGAATCGTTGACCGCATCCGGCGATTCATCCTCCGTCATGATCCAGCCGCGATACTCCGTCTCGTTCAGATAGTCGATGATGGACTTGAAGTCGATGACGCCATGGCCCATGGTCGCCCACTCATGGCTTGCATCCATATCCTTGAAGTGCACGTGCGCCACCTTCTCGCGATGGTTCCGGATCATGGCCAGCGCATCGATGCCGCCGTTGATCATGTGGCCCACGTCCGGCGCAAAGCCCACCGGGCTCTTGGCCAGGCGGTCCCACAGGTACTCGTAGTCGTCCGTATAGCGGAAGATGGAGTTGGGCGCGGAGTTGGGGTGGAACACGCTCACCACGCCGCGCTCCATCGCGCGCCGTGCGATGGCATCCACGCAGGCGATCTGCGCATCCTGCTTCTCCCGCAGGCAATGCTCGCGCTCCGGATCAGCGGCCACATGTCCCAGCAGCAGCTTGGCCGTGGGGAAGTGGGAGAGGAAGTCGATGGCGATGTTGGCCTGCTCAAACTCCTCGTCGGTCTCCCGCGCGTGCAGCCAGTCCAGGTGGAACGCCAGCGCCGCAAGGGCCACGCCCTTCTCGTCCAGCAGCTCCTTGAGCTTCGCCCAATCGGTGTAATACTCGCCCAGCATGACGATCTCCGCCTCCATGCCGGTAAAGCCGGCCTGAAGCAGCATATCGGTGAAGTGGGGCACCTGACCGTGGAACTTCTCCACGTTCATCTGCCACGGATAGGTTTGGCAACCATACTGAATCAAGCTCATAAGTCCCAGCCTCCTCATTGAATTAATTTTCACATATTTACCATCATTATATCGTCACCCCGCGAATTGTCAATACAAAAAACGGCCTTAATGAAAAAATATTTCTTCGCCCCGAATTCGCCGCCCGGATATTTCATTAAGAATTGATTTTTCCCGCGCCGGGCTGCCCACAAAAAAGCGCTTCCTTTTTTGTATGCTATCCGCAGCAAGTTCGGTTTTTCATAACCTTTGCGCTTAAAACAAATCAAAAAATCATCATGGCAGTTGACAAGTCCAGAATCATGTTGTATACTGTACGCATCGGATGAAATAAAATTTCATTTCATGGAGGAGGTGTCCCGGATATGGGCGCAGGATTTTCCATACAGGCAAAGGACTCCGTGCGCGCCCTGATTTCCAGCACGACCGATTCCCTGTCCTCCGCAGAGAAAAAGATTGCGGACAAGATCATCAGCACCCCGATCGCCATGGTCGAGGCCAATATATCGGAAGCGGCGGAGCTGTGCGGCGTGTCCGAGGCGACCATCGTGCGCTTCTGCAAGCACATCGGCTACAGCGGCTTCTATCAGATGAAGCTGCAGCTCTCCCACGACATCGGCCAGACGCAGCGCGGCGCCTCCGGCTCCAGCGGAAAGGACGCGAGCTCCGGACAAAAGCAGCTGATGCAGATCGCCGACCGGATACAGGGGCTGGCCCAGCATCTGAACATCGACAGCGTGAAGCGCTTTGCCGGATGCATCAACAGCGCGTCCATCATCCACGTCCTCGGCTGCGGACTTTCCAAGACGCTGGCCTCCGACATCATCATGCGGCTGAACAACTACGGCATCCGCGCGGTGGGTGCGGGCGAGTACATATCCGAAGTGACCGACCTGATGCTGGCCTCGGAAAACGAGCTGCTGCTGTGCATATCGAAATCCGGCGAGACGCGGCGCGTGATCGGCGCGGCGGAGATCGCCCGGAGCCGGGGTCTGAAGCTGCTGGCGCTCACGGGCGTGGACAAGAGCCCGCTGAGCAAGATTGCGGATCTCACCCTGTCCGCCGGCATCTCGCCCGAGGATGCGCCGGACAGCAACGTGTACCTGATGAGCGCAATCGACTGCATCTTTACCTATATTGTGCCCAGATGCGACCTGTCCGACCGTCTGGAGATGGTCATTTCCGACAGCCGCATGTGAGAAGTGATGTAAAGCGTCCCACGGGATGCGCAACAAGAATCTGCCCAGAGCAAGTGAAGAACGATTGACAAGCGGGAGTTGATATGAAGATGGCAGAACCCAACGAGTATATCCTTGAATGTACCGGCCTGAGCAAGGCATTCGGCGGAAGCAAGGCGTTGAAGGAAGTGGAGCTTCACATCCGACACGGCGAGGTTCACGCGATTGTCGGCGAAAACGGCGCGGGCAAATCCACCCTGATGAAGATCATCATGGGCCTACTGAAGGCCGACAGCGGCGAAATTGTCTTTGAGGGCAAGCCCTACAAGGTCAATTCCCCGGCGGAGGCCATCAATCGCGGCATCACCATGATTCACCAGGAGCTGAACCCTGAGCCCTATCTGACGGTGGCGGAGAACATCTTTCTGAACAACGAGGACGTCAAGGGCATCATCCTGGACAAGAAGACGACCAACGAGAAGGCCCGGAACCTGCTGAAGGAATTTGACTTCAAGGTCAGTCCCACCCACCTGGTCGAGGACCTGACCCTGGCGCAGGCGCAGGTCATTGAGATCATCAAGGCCGTGACCCGAAACGCCAAGCTGGTCATCATGGACGAGCCCACCTCCTCCCTGGACAGTGAGGAGACGGAGCAGCTGTTCCGGGTCATCCGCAAGCTGAAGGCGGACGGCGTCAGCGTCATCTACATCTCGCACCGCATGGAGGAGATCTTCGGCATCTGCGACACGGTGTCCGTATTCCGCGACGGCCGCTACATCGGCACGAAGAGCATCGAAGAGGTTTCCACCAACGACCTGATCACCATGATGGTCGGCCACGAGATCTCCAACATCTTCCCCAAGGTGGGCTGCGAGATCGGCGACGTGGTGTTCAAGGCGGAGAATCTGTGCGGAAAGGGCTTTGAGAACATCAGCTTTGAGGTGCATGCCGGCGAAATTCTGGGCTTTACCGGCCTGGCCGGTGCCGGTCGAAGCGAGACCATGCGCGCCATCTTCGGTCTGGACAAGCTGACCAGCGGCAAGATGTATCTCAACGGCAAGGAGATCAAGGTGCGGTCCCCCAGAAGCGCCATTGAGCAGGGCATCGTCATGGTCAACGAGGACCGCCGCGCCTACGGCCTGTGCCTCTACCGCTCCATCAGCGAAAACATTTCCCTGCCGAATCTTCCTGTGCATCAGAAGGGCCTGTTCCTGAACAAGCACAAGGAAAAGAAGGAGAATGAGGAGTACGCAAAGATGTTGACGGTCAAGGCTGCCAGCATCAACGCGGATGCAATCTCCCTCTCCGGCGGCAACCAGCAGAAGGTGGTTCTGGCGAAGTGGATCATGGCCAATCCCAAGGTGATGATCCTCGACGAGCCCACCCGAGGCGTGGACGTCGGCGCGAAGGCCGAAATCCACTCCCTGATCTGCAAATTTGCCGCACAGGGCATGGCAATCATCATGATTTCCTCCGAGCTGCCGGAGGTCATGGGCATGAGCGACCGTATCATTGTCTACCACGAGGGCAAGATCAACGGCGAAGTGAGCTGCGAGGAGATTCGCAACGGCAGCGTAACGCAGGAAACCATTCTGGCGAAAGAATTCGGACAGTGAGCGTAAAAAGGAGGGCCAATTCGTGAGCAACCGACAGAACCTTACCGCCGAGGAAAGAGCATATAACCGCAGCCTGATGTTCAAGCGCTACGGCATCTCCTTGGTCATGATTGCGATGATCATCATCCTGTCGATCACAACCAAAAAATTCCTCAGTGCGAACAACATCCTGAACGTCATCAACACGATTTCCATCAACGGCTGCATCGCCCTGGGCATGGTGTTCGTCATCACCGCCGGCGGCATCGACCTTACGGTCGGCGCGATGCTGGCTTGGGGCTCCGTCGTCATCGGCATGGTCTTGCAGCACTTCGGAACGGTGCAATCCATACCCATCGCCATCATCATCGCCATCGTCAGCACCGGTCTCATGGGCCTGATCAACGGCGTGCTGATCTCCTACTTCAACATCTTCCCCTTCGTGGTCACGCTGGCCATGCAGCTGGTCATCCGCGGCCTGGCCACCGCGCTCAGCGGCGGCGCATCCTTCGCGGTTCCCGTCACCCAGTTCACCCAGCTCGGCCTCGGTCGCCTGTGGGGCGTGATTCCCTATCCGGCCATCATGCTCATCGTACTGATCATCATCGCCTGGTTCCTGATGCACCAGACCCGCTTCGGCCGCTACGTCTATGCGGTGGGCGGCAACGTGCAGGCGGCAACCGCAGCGGGCGTGAACGTGTTCTGGACCCGCACCGCCACTTACATCATCTCCGGCCTGTTCACCGCGGTCGCGTCCATCATCATGACCGCCAAGATCAACGCCTCCCAGCCGAACGTCGGCGTGGGCTATGAGACCGACGCCATCGCAGCCTGCGTCATCGGCGGCACTTCCTTCGCCGGCGGCGTGGCCACCATCCCCGGCACGGTCATCGGCATCATCATCATCGGCCTGATCTACAACGGCATGAACCTGCTGGGCGTGCAGAGCTACTGGCAGACCGTGTGCAAGGGCATTCTGATCATCCTCGCGGTTCTGATCGACAAGATCGTGAACAAGAAGCGCTGATGCATTCCCCGTCACCCCGATCTAAAGCCCCTCAAAGGCTTAAGATAACATTTCAAAGGAGGAAATACCCATGAAGAAACTCGTTTCCCTGTTGCTGGCTGTCGTTATGCTGCTGGCGGTCGCCGTTCCGACCATGGCTGAAGAAGAAGAAGTCATCGTCGCCTATCTGGCAAAGAACGTTGTCGACGCTTTTCACGTCACCATGAACGCCAAGGTTAAGACCATCCTGGACGGCATGAAGGAGGAGGGCCTCATCGACGACTGGCAGATGTATGACGCCACCACCGACCCCATTCTGCAGGTCAGCTGCCTGCAGGACGCCCTGACCAACGGCTCCAACTACGTGCTGCTGCAGCCCTGCGAGGCCGCCGGCTCTGACCCCGTCGTGACCACCTGCTACGACATGGGCATCCCCTGCGTCGTCATCAACTCCTACACCGATTCCACCATGGAAAAGGCTGCTGGCTATGCCTTCTCCGATGACCTGGATGCCGGTTACATGATGGGCGACTACATCATGTCCATGCTGCCCGAAGGCGGCAAGTACGCGCACATGATGGGCGTTGTCGGCTCCTCCGCACAGATCCTGCGTGGCCAGGGCGTTGCCGAGAAGCTGAATGCCGAGTCCGGCTGGGAGTGCGTTGGCGACTTCGCCGCCGAGTGGCTGGCTGAGAAGGCCGTTGGCTTCGCGACCGACGTCATCACCCAGTATGGCGACGAGCTGAACGCCATCGTTTGCGACAACGACGACATGTCCTCCGCCGTGCAGGCATACTGCAACTCCATCGGCCGCGAAGACATCGTGTGCATCGGCGTTGACGGCAACAAGGGCCCGCTGACCATGGTCAAGGAAGGCACCCTGGGCGCCACCGTGTTCCAGGATGGCGAAGGCCAGTGCGAGTACGCTGTGAACGTGATCCTGCGTGCGCTGCTCACCGGCGAGACCGAGGGCGTGAACATGCAGAAGGATGACATCCCCTTCATCCTTGTGACCGCCGAGAACGTCGATCAGTATCTGAAGTAAGTCGTTCTTCGTTGACAGAATTGGAGGGTTTTACCCTCCAATTCTTATGGCCTGTTTCGCCCCGTACAGGGGTGCAAGCGGCGCTTTCCCCCGCTCCCGGCGATCCGCTATGGCTCGCAGACCGCTTGGGGGGGTGCGGTTCATGATTCAAATGATACAAACGATATAGTGCTATATACGAGGTGAGACCATGCGTACCAATATATTGCTCGATGCAAAGGCCGGCCGCTTTGCCATCGGTGCGTTCAACGTAAACACCTACGATGAAATGATCGCAATCGCCGATGAGGCGGAAAAGCGGCAGCTGCCAGTCATCATGATGGCCAGCATGAGCTCCGCCAAATTCTTTGGTATCCCCACCTTTGCCAAACTCTGCCGGGTGCTGGACGAGGCCTATTCCATTCCCGTCATCAGCCACCTGGATCACTGCACCAGGCCCGAGCTGCTTCTGGACTGCGTGGAGGCCGGCTTCGATTCGGTGATGTACGACGGCTCGCACGGCCTGTATGAGGACAACGTGCAGGTGACGCGCAGGCTCGCAGACGTGTGCCACAAAAAGGGCGTGTTCATCGAAGCCGAGCTGGGCGTGATCGCCGGCGAGGAAGGCCCGGTCAAGAGCAAGTTCAGCGAGTTCACCAACCCCGACTATGTGGCCGATTTTGTGAAGCGCACCACGCTGGATTCCCTGGCCGTCTCCATCGGCAACGCGCACGGCTTCTACAAGGGCAAGCCCGAAATCCAGTTTGACCTGCTGGCGGAGATTCGCGCCAACATTCCCGATACGGCGCTGGTGCTCCACGGCGGCACGGGCATTCCCGGCGAGGACATCCGCCGCTCCATCCGGATGGGCATCACCAAGGTCAACGTCGGAACGGAGATTCGCGCCGCCTACATGCGTGGCGTAAAGGATTACGTCGCCGTGCATCCCCAGGACGGCGATGTGCGCGAATACGTCGTCAGTCTGCGGGAAGCCATCGGCAAATCCGCCGCAAAATATATGGATTGCTTTGATTGCAGAGGAGATCAGAAATGAATACAGATACCATCTTCAGAAAAAACATCGATTCGCTGCGGAACAGTCTCGCCACCCTCCCGGAGGAGCACATCCTCAACGCCGTGAAGTGCATTGAGGCGACCCGCGACGTCATCGCCAACGGAGGCAAGGTTCTCCTGGCCGGCAACGGCGGCAGCGCCTCCACCGCCTCCCACATCACCAACGACTTCATCGGCCACATGACCAACTGGAACCGCCGTTCCTATCCGGCCATCGCACTCACCGCAGACATCTCCGTGCTCACCGCCCTCACCAACGACTACGGCTACGATCGCGTCTTCGCCCGGCAGATTGAGGGTCTGGGCAACAAGGGCGACATCTTCTGGGGCCTGAGCACCTCCGGCAACTCCAAGAACATCCTGCTTGCCATCGAGGAATGCAAGCGCAAGGGCATCATCACCGTGGGCTTCACCGCCAGGGACGGCGGAAAGATGAAGGACCTGGTGGACATATGGGTGCCCGCCAACACCAACGAATGCATGATTGCAGAAGCCTACCATCTGTTCTACTTCCACAGCATTGCAGAATCCGTCGAGGCGCTTCTGGACCCCATGGAACAGTAAACCGAAGGCAGAGCCGTGATTCAATGGCTCTGCTTCCTTATATCATCCGCAAAAGGCAGGAAAAACCATGAATTGCTTTGTCGGCATTGACATCGGCACCTCCAGCGCCAAGGCCATCGCCGTGAACCGCGACGGGGACGTCCTCTGCATGCACCGCGAGGAGTACGACCTGCTCAGCCCCCACGGCGGCTGGTCGGAGGAGGAGCCCGAAACCTGGTGGGCGGCGTGCAGCGCTGCGCTGAAGCGCCTGACCCGGGAGCTGCAGGCCATGAACGCTCGGATCGAAGCTCTCGCCGTGTCCAATCAGATGCACTCCCTGGTGCTGCTGGACGGAGAGCTGCACTCCATCCGACCCTCGATTCTTCACAACGATGCCCGCACCGGCGCGCAGATGCGGCAGATTTCCGCCGCACTCGGCCCGGACGGCGAGCGTCTGACCCACAATCCCATCGTAAACGGCATGAGCCTGCCCTCGCTGCTGTGGGTGCAGGCCAACGAGCCCGGGAACTTCGCCCGGGTGCGCTGGGTGATGACCCCCGGCGACTACCTGCGCCTTCAGCTCACCGGCCAGCTCAGCACCGATCACTCCAACGCCTCCGCGACCCTGTTCTACGACTTCGAGGCGCACGGCTGGTCCCGGCAGATCTGCGATTGCTTCGGGCTCGATCCCCGCTGGTTCCTGCCCTGCTTCGACTCCACCGCCGTTGCGGGCACGGTCTCCGCTGCCTGCGCACAGCAGACCGGCCTTACCCCGGGCA
>JAUNNK010000082.1 GCA_030537335.1 Clostridia bacterium
TAAGAGAATTTTGTTATCTTTCTCTTTACACCCCAACATTTGACACAGAGCCGAATTACCCTTTCCCGGAACCTCTGCACCAGAAGCAGCGACCCGTGCCGGAGCAATCCCGGCAATTCTGATTCACATACTCGCGCGTGCCGGACAGCCAGTTGTACACCCGTCCGCTGCCGCCGCAGTTTCTGCAATTGCCGCTGCCGCCGCACCAGCTGCAATCATTCTCCGAGGAGCTGCCCGACGACCCGGAGCCGCTGTTCTTCGGCGCGACGGTGCGGTAGGCCGTTTCAGGCCGATCCCCCGTATCCTCCAGCGCCACGTCCAGGCTCACGTTGATCTGGATCGCCGCGCCAAATTCGCTGAAATTTATCACCTTGATGACGTAATCGCTCTTGCTCTTGCTGTCCGCCATCTTTCGGATGCTGCCGGAGCAATCCAGGAGTACGCGATCCTCGTCGTCCGTGATGACCCGGAAGCCAAAGCGGTCCTCCTTGAGCAGCTCCGCATACTCCCGGAACGCGCGGTTGCACTCCTCCTCCGTTTCAAACTTGATGGTCATCCACTGCTCGTCGGTTTTAACGCCGCTCTCATTCGCCTCCACGCCGAAGTAGATGCGCGGGTCGGGAATGCAGTACTCCGCCGCAGCCCAGGCCATCGAAGTCCACGCACACAGCATCGCCAGCAGCACGCACAGCGCAACAAATTTCTTCATCATCATTTGGCTCCCTTTCATTTTTGCAGTCGATAAGCGTATTTAAACGATCATAACAAGCGCGCGCCGATACTGTCAAGCGCGCGCTTCGCGGCGGCTTCAGTCCTGCGATGCGCCGCGATGATGCAGATATTGCTCATAGTGGGCCTTCATGCACTGGAAGGTCACGTCGCTGAGATCGTGCTCCACCTTGCAGGCGTCCTCCCGGGCGATCTCCTCCGGCACGCCCAGCGCCGTGAACACGGCAGTGATGACCTGGTGGCGCTCGAAGATGTGCTCGGCGATGGCGCTGCCCTCGCCGGTGAGCGTGATGTGGCCGTTTCCGTCCACCTCGATCAGGCCCTGCTGAGCGTACTGCTTCATGTACTGGCTGATCGTGGGCTTGGAGAAGCCGAAGTAGTGGGCGATGTCCACGGCGCGTACCTCCCCGTTCTGCTGCTGGAGAATCAGTATGGCCTCCATGTAGTTTTCCGTGGATTCGGTGATGCGCATGCCCGTTCCCTCCCGTCGTCTGTCTCCTTATCATATCACAAACCGCCGCCGTACGCAAACGGAATTGCATCCCCCGGCGGAAAGCGTCAGGCAAAGGCAATGCGCTCAAACCGGATCTGCACCGGCGTTGTGATGAAATTCTGAATCAGATTGACGGGATGGACGCTTTGCGTTATAATATACCATATACCGGACTGAAAATCGGACCATGGTCAGTTTATCATCGGAGGCGTCAGATGAAACAGGGAAAGCGCTATCAGCGTACGGAGGAGACCAGGGCGCAGGTATTGCGTGAAGCGGTTGTGCTGTTTCTGGAGCAGGGCTATCGAGAGACGACCGTCGAGCAGATTGCCGCGTGTACCGGCCGCACGAAGAGCGCCGTGCTCCGCGCCTATCCGGACAAGGAGGCCATTCTGTACGCGCTGGTGACCCACATGTACGGCGCACAGTTTTCCGGCGCGCGGTCGATGCTGGAAGAAAACGCGGATCCGCTGCTGATTTACGGCGTTGAGACGGCGCTGCAGCTTCACGTCTGCGAACTCAGCGAATCGCTGCGGGATCTGTATATCGCGGCATACACCCTGCCCTCTACGATGGAGTACATTTACAGGAGCACTGCGCAGGAGTTGCAGCGGATCTTCAGCAAATATCTTCCGGATGCGGCGCAGAGTGATTTCTATGAACTGGATCTGGTCTCCGCCGGCGTGATGCGCGGACTGATGGCCCGCAAATGTGACATGTACTTCACCATCGACAAGAAGGTTGCGCTGTTTCTGCGCTGCGCGATGAAGGTATACGATGTGCCTGTGGAGGAGCGTGAAGCGGTGATTTCCCGGGTGCTGGCGATGGACCTTGCGGCGATGGCCCGCAGCACGGTGGAGAAAACGATCCGTCTGGCACAGGCGGGCTTCGACAGGACTACGCTCTGGGCTTCGGCCACGGAGGTACAGGGGGAGGATGCGCTGTGAATTATGAATCATCCCGGCAGGCGGCAGACCGTCTGGGCGTATCCATCCACACCATCCAGAAGTGGGCGAGGGAGAACCGGATTCCCGGAGCCGAACGGCACGGGCAATCGTGGATGATCCCGGCGGATTTCGTTCCCACAGACTGGCAGGAAGTGCAGCCGAAGCACAGGGAGACGAAATGTACGAACGCCGGCCGGCCCAGGCGCATCGCCATGCCCCTCATGAACAGCGCCTATCCCGTGGGGAAGTGCTGCGAATTCATCGAGGCAATTCAGGACGAGAACGACAGGGCCATCGCCTGGGGCGAGTATTATTATAGCGGGCAGGCGGAACGGGCTGCAAAGGCGATGGAACCCTATTTGGACAGCACGGATCCCATGCTGCGCAATTCGGCCAACCTGGTGGGCTTCTTTGCCAACTTTACCAGGGGAGAAACCCGCCTGGCAATGCGCGCCTTTGAACGTCTGCTGGCGGATTTGCAGAAGGAACTCCGGGCGCAGCCCACGCCGCTGCTGCACGCCATCGGTGCGCTTGCGGTCACGACGGCTTCGGTGCTGCTGCACCTGCCCGTGGCCAGTGACGTGGATCTTCAACAGTGTATCTCCTGTCTGCCGGATGGCCTGAAGCTGTGGGCATGCTATCTGCTGGCCCATAAGGCGTATCTGGAGAAGAACTATAACGGTTCTCTGGCCATAGCGGAGCTGGCGCTGTCCATGAACCCGAAGCTGTATCCCGTGCCGGCGATCTACGTGCATCTCGCAGCCGCCATGGACCTGATGAGCCTCAAGCGCGTGGAGGAGGCGAGGCGGCACATCGCACAGGCATGGGCGCTGGCGCAGCCCGATGGCCTGATCGAGCCCTTCGGCGAGCATCACGGCCTTCTGCAGGGCCTGATCGAGCGCTTCTTCCAGAAGAGTGATCCCGATGCGTTTGAAAAGATCATCGCCATCACCTATTCCTTCAGCGCAGGCTGGCGCAAAATTCACAACCCGATCACCCAGCATGAGGTGGCCGACAACCTGACCACCACCGAATTCACCATCGCCATGCTGTACAACCGCGGCTGGACCGCCAAGGAAATTGCCGCGTACATGAACCTGTCCCCGCGCACCATTACCAATACCATCCAGGTAATTTATCAGAAACTGGGCATATCCGGCAAGCGGGATCTGGAACAGTTCATGCTGAAATAAAACAGACTTTCTTCACAGAGCGCCGTCCCACGGAGGACGCGCTGCACAATCCGGATGATCGCCCGCGAGAGACCTGAAATACGGTGTTTCGCGGGCGAAGCTTGTGTGATTGTGACCAGAATGTGACGGAACGGTTTTTTGCTTCTATATAAAGCCTCATATTTTTCAAGTAAAAACAGTTCGGAAATTACTCTGTGCAAATTGCATTTTTGTTTGTAAAATGATTCCATATAATGGCGAAGGAAGCGGTTTGATGCAAGGAGAGAAACTGAAAACCTTTCAGGTGGACGGCGATCTGCTCACAGTGCCGTATCATTACGACGGGGCTGCGGGAATCTTCATCGGACAGTTTCCATCATTCGAGGAGGTGCCCCGGTATACCCCCAACGGCAGGCCGTGGAAGAATGCCATCAATACCGGTTGCCCCTACGCCGCAGGCGACTATGACGATTGCGGATCCTGTCCCTATCTGATCAAGGCAGGTCCCCAGGACATCATCGGCGTCTGCTTCCACGAACGATTGCGCAGCAGGGCTTCGCCGGGAAAATCAGATCCGGCAGGCAATTGAACGGTTCAACCACCATTGATATTAGGAGGACGAAAATGAAGGCATTGATGAGGAAGCTCCTATCGGCGATCCTGGTGATCGCAATCATCGCCACCGGCAGTCTCGCGGGTCTGGCTGAAGTGGTCAGCAGCGAGCAGAAATCGACCGGCGAAGTGTTTTCCCTTGAAAAGGAACTCACTTGGGCAGAGGCAGGCAAGCAGATTGCCGGCATGCTGAGCTATATCGTCGAGGACGCGGCAAATATCGATCTTGCCGCGTATTCGGAGCGCATTGCGAATCTGAGCCTCGAGGATGACAGCGTCTATCTGGCCATCCTCGCAGAGGAGGGATATCTGCCGGAAGAACCCGCGCAGATTGATCCTGACGCCGCCATCACTGCCGAAGAGTACATGCAGCTGATGGGAACTGCATTCCCGACCGTGGTCAATTCCCAGACCGCCATCGACATGCTGAAGGGCGAGGTCGATCCGGGCAACATCGCCATCCTGGGCGACGATCTTTCCATCAGCACGTTGCTGCCGGAGCGCCTCGCGGTCGCGGCGGCGCAGCAGCTGTCCCTGGTCGCGGTCAAGGCTACGGCGCTTTCCCTCAATGCCGCAAGCAGCGTCGATCTGAGCGAAAGCGAATTTGCCCGCGTGTATATCCATGACACCGCAGTCAAAGAAGAGGCGCAGCCGGGCGAAGAAGTTGAGCCCGACGTGATCTATCTACATATGGATTCCGGCACGCAGCTTCCCGAGGTGATCGTCAAGAGCGCCGACGAAGTGATCATCGAGGGCAGCGGCGCGCTGGGCGTGGTTCGCGTGCAGGAACCCATCAATTCCCTGACCGTCCGCGCCACCGGTTCCGTGATCAACGAGACCGAAGCCGCCTTTGAAGTGACCGGCCCCGACGCCCAGGTCGTCGAGCTGCAGCCCGGCGAGCAGGTGGATTTCGTGCTGAGCAAGTGGCTGGTGTCCTTCGTCACCGAGGGCACGAGCGTTGAAACCCAGGAAATCGTGCCCGGCGGCATGGTGGATTACACCAAGGCGAACACCACGCTGGAGGGCAAAATCTTTACGGCATGGTATGAAGACGCCGACTACACCACGCCCGTCTCCCGTCTGAGCACTGTGGACAGGGAGATGACGCTGTATGCCCGCTTCGTCGATGAAGCCGATGCGGCGATCGTCACCTTTGAAACCTTCGGCGGCCGTGAGCTGGAGCCGATGGTGTTTGCCAAGGGCGAATATCTGCTGACCAAGCCGGTGGAGAGCCTGTACACCTCCAAGGAGGGCTATTCCTTCGGCGGCTGGTGCGTGGACGAGGCGTGCACCACGGCCTTCGGCTATACCGAGCCCATCCGTGAGAGCATGACCCTCTACGCCATGTATGCCTCCTATGAGCAGGAAGTGCGTGAAGAACCCGGCACTGTGGCTGAAGTCGAGCTCCCCGACGGCGCGGCGACCATCGGCCTGGTTCTGCCCGAGGGCATGACTGCGGCCGAGGCGCTGGAGAACATCGATGTCGAAGTCGGCACTGGCCTGGAGATCCCTGAAATCGCCGTGCGCGAAACCGAGAGCGGCGCGGAGATCTACTGCGAAGCGGGCTTCACCCCCGGCACCAGCTTTACCCTGTATGTGGAAAATGGCGTGCAGTTTGCCGGATATCCGGAATACATCGACACGCTGACGGTGAGCGTCTTCCGCGAGCAGGTCGAAGTCGTCGAGTTCGCCGAGGGCCTGACCTACGTCCTGTGGGACAACGTGACCGAGTACACCCCCGTGAGCAAGACGGACGTCGAATATACAATTGATTATACCGAGGAAAACACCGTACATAACATGCTTGAGGATAACGACGCCGAGAGCGACGTCATCCCCGGCAAGCTGATCATGACCGGCGAGGTCAATTTCCAGCCGGAGCAGGTCGTCGTATTCTACGACGGCGAAATCAATCGCGACGAAGCCCCCGTCGACTCCTGGGAGAGCGGCGATCTGGCGGGCTATGTGCTGTTCGCGGAAATCGAATCCGTGGCGGCCAGAGCGGACGGCACCAGCGAGGTCACCTTCCGCTACGCAGATCCCGAGGACTACATCGCCGAGCTGGACGTTCACACCACCGAGAAAGTGAACGTCGAGGAGTGCCTGAGCGAGGAGCAGCTCGAACAGGTCGAAAAGACCATCGCCAGCCAGCTGGCCAGCAACGACGAGCTGAAGGCGCAGTTGCTGGTGGCCGTCATGACCAGCGAGGACACCCAGCAGATGCTGGACGATCAGTACGGCCCCGGCACCTACTCCCTGGCCGCATTGATTCCCTATATCTCCAATCCCAAGCTGGACATCAAGCTGGCCGCGAAGGACAGCACCGTCACCGCCGGCGTCGGCGTTGGCGTGACGGTTTCCCTGTACGGTCCGCAGGGTCTGCTGGCCACCATCACTCCCTATCTGTACTTTGAGGAGCAGCTGACCCTGGACATCAACGTGGACGGCGGATTCCTGTGGCTGGATATGTCCGTTCTGTTCAAGACCAAGACTACGGTGAGCCTGAAGGTCGATGCGACCACCGGCGATGGTTTGGACTTCGATGAGGCGCTGACCACGCTGCGGGAGATCGTCAATGCCGACGGTACGGCAAACGAGGATTACGACTATCAGCAGGCAGCCGACACGCTGATGGAAACCATGCAGGAGCTGATTGAGACTGACCTGGAGTATCAGGATCTGTTTTCCGTGCCCCTGCTGAAGGTCATGGTCACCTTCTATGGCATCATTACCATCGGCGCCAACGTCGATCTGGTGGGCCAGGCGGCCGTCGTCGCTACCTTCGGCGTTACGGTCACGGCCGAATACGGCCAGAAGGTCGGCTTCAACTACAACTTCCTGAAGTTCAAGGGCGGCTCCTACAGTCAGAAGGTGGCCAGCGAGGTGACCACCGAGGTCTATCTGATCGGCAAGATGGGCGTGCGCGTGGGTATCGCGGTCTCCCTTTACGTCAAGCTGCTTCATAATGTAACGGTCTCCATCACAGACACGATCTATGTCTATATCGAGCTGTCGGGCATGTTCCTGTATTCCTATGCCCTGTCGGCGGGCGGAGGCAATTATGCGGGCGCCATCTACCTGGAGGTCGGCATTGACGCTGAAATCGAGCTGACGCTCGAGGTCGAGGTCTTCCTGATCTCCGCGGAGAAGAGCTGGACGGTCTTGAGCGCACGCTTGCCGCTGTACAGCTGGTCCTGCGGCATGACCATGGGCGTGATGCAGAACAACGATCTGATGGAGAAGTGGAATGCTCTCATGGAGGAGGCAGAAAACAGGACGAGCTATACCCTGCCATATATCCCCATGAAGACCTACGACATGCTTACCGCCACCTGCACGGAAAACCAGCTGCTGTTTGAAAACCTGCAGCAGGGCAACGTCACCGCGAAGCTGACGCTGGAGAACATCGTCCTCAACGGTGAAGCGGTTTCGGCCGACGATCCGCGCGCAAGCATCATCTATGTCGGCGACGGCGTGAAAGGCAGGCTCGGCGCGATCTATGCAGATGAGATGCTGGCCGCCGCCAACAAGGTGGAGACCTATCAGTGCGACGTGGTGCTGACCTACGAGAACAAGAACAAGTCCGAGCTGATCAAGTTCCAGCAGCTGGTACTGCCCTTCTTCCGCGAGTTCAAGATGGCCACCACCACCATCAACGTGAACATCGCCCTGTACGACTGGTGCGCCCACTCCTGGGGCATCGAAGCCGCCGAATGGGACAATGCCACCGTGTTTGAGACCAGCTTCGAGAACACCCATGTACTGGGCTGCCCCGTGGAGCCCACTGCCACCGGCGAGATCGACCTCAATGCCGTGATCGCCACAGTGAAGGAGCAGTATCCCGATATCGACGTCTCGGCGCTCTCCTGGTTCAACCCCACCCTCAACCAGGTCGACCGCACCGTGCAGTACAGTATCCCGCGCATCAGCAACATGTGCTATCTGACGCCCGGGAGCAACACCGTGCGCTACGATATCTTTGCAACCACCTACGAATACGACCTGACCTTCAACCTGTACGCCAACCGCTTCCCGGGCTACACCGGCGAGATCACCTACGTCATCGAAGCGCCCGAAGCGCCCGCCGACGCAGTGTTCACGGTTCGCGGCAGCGATGATGGCGAAGAGCTGAGCTTTGCGCCCGTGGAGGGCGAGCAGAACCGCTGGAGCCTGACGGCGCCTCGCGCTGCCTTCAACGGCACCGAGCGCAAGATCATGCTGCGCGTGAACGGCGGCGCGCCCGTCGACTGCGGCCTGACTGTCACCGGACGCGAGGCCGAAAGCGTGGTCACGCTGGTTCTGGGCAAGCTCAGCGGCGTGCTGACCGTCAAAGTGGCGGATGGCATCGACGATTGGGAGATCCTGAGCCACGATTCCAAGGATATGTCCGCCATCATGCCCGGCGACAAGGTCACTCTCTCCGTCAAGCTGAAGGAGGGCTATGTCGGCGTGCGCCTCACCTCCGAGCCCGAGGGACTGAACTACACCTCCGACGGCAACAAGCTTAGCTTCACCATGCCGTTCCACGACGTGAAGGTCACCCTCCATGGCGTGCGCAGCTATCAGGTGAACTTCATGTACAACTATGGCGAGCTGGACGTGTACCAGAGCGTCGATGTGAAGGAGGGCGAAACCGTCCAGAAGCCGTCCGATCCCTACGTCAGCGGCCTGACCTTTGCGGGCTGGTACGACAACGAGGCCTGCGAGGGCGAGCCCTATGACTTCACGCAGAAGATCAACGACAATATTACCCTGTATGCCGACTGGCGCGTGAATGTCACCGTGGATTTCGGCGGTGCGAAGGGCCAGGCGGTGGCCAACGGCTACGGCCCGATCTTCCCCGGCGACGAGACCGAATACACCCGCTACACCTACTCCGTGCATAAGCTGGGCGATACCGCGCTGGATTATAAGCTGCCCTACTATGACGGATACGATTTCGCCGGCTGGTATCTCACCCCCGACTTCTCGGGCGATCCCGTGGATCCGGCGAGCTACGTTCTCACCGGCGGCGTGACCTTCTATGCCAGCTGGAATCAGATCGCCGTTCTGACCTACGAGCTGAACTACGGCGAGCAGGAAGAACCCTATGCCATGGCCGTGGAATACGTGGGCATGTCTGTGAAGAACATCCCCGAAGCGCCGCAGCGCGAGAACTATAAGTTCCTCGGCTGGTTCCGCACGCAGGACGCCAGCGCGGCCAGCTACATCGACCTCGATACGTATATTGTCGAGGGCGGCATGACGCTGTATGCGGGATGGAAGCCCGTGGATTACATCATCACCTACGAGCTGAACGGCGGCGAGAACAATCCTGCCAACCCCAACCTCTACAGCGTTGAGAGCAGCGAGATCGTCATTGGCGATCCCACCCGCAAGGGCTATACCTTCCTCGGCTGGACGGCGACGGGCATTGAGATCATCGACGGCGTGGTCCGCATCCCCGCGGGTTACTCCGGCGACATCACCCTGACCGCCAACTGGGAGCGCATCGTCTATACCATCAGCTATGAACTCGTTCACGGCGAAACGTCTGTGTCCAATCCCACCACGTACACCGTGGAGAGTGGCGACATCAGGCTGCGCAACCCCGTGGCGGATGGCTACACCTTCATCGGCTGGACGGGCACGGGCCTTACCGAGCCCAGCTTCAATGTGGTGATCCCTGCCGGTTCCATCGGCAACCGCAGCTACAAGGCAAACTGGAGCATCGATGTTGCCGCTGCGGGCATCGTCGGCGTGGCGCTGAACGCCATCCCGGATACGCACGAGATGGGCGTAGACGATTTCACTGGCATGCAGGATATCCGCGCCCTGGTCATGGAGACGCTGTCCGCGAACGAGACCTGCGCAACCTATCTCGATCAGTTGACCGTGACGGTGAATCAGGTCGGCAGTGCGACGCAGGATGAAACGGGCTATAGCTATACCGTGATGGTCACCGTCTCCTTCACCGAGGACAGCGGCAATGTCATCACCCGATACAAGTACATCTCGCTGCGGGTCAATAAGAATCCCGTGACCCTCTATGCGGAGGTCGACTACACGGATGCGCTGGATGGCTCGTACTATGGTTTCGCCGGCTATCCGGATGATCTGAACAGCAAGTTCTTCCGCTGGGGCACGCAGCTCGGCACTGTGAAGCTGACCGCAGACAGCAAGGCCACTGACTCCAATGGCGTCGAGGTGCCCGGCGCCTTCGAGTGGGAGGACGCTTCCGCCGTGCTCGAGGGCAAGGACAACGACGTCGCCAGAAAGCTCGTGTTCAAGCCCAGCGGCGACGCGGCCGCCCGCTACTGCACCGCCGAAACGGAGCTCATTGTGAAGGCGCAGATTCGCGTGTCTCCGAAAATCATGGATCGTGTTAGCTATTACAGTTACAGGGGCCGCAATTTGTTGAGAGACGAAGTCGTTGTGATGCTGCACTTTGAAGATGTCGAGTATCCTGACATGATGACTGGTGGTGCCTACTTCCTGGATGAAGAACTCGTACAGGATAGCTACCTGCCTGGCCCTGCCACGCTCACGTTTAAGTGCGGCAGCATGGAATTCTACGAGGATTCTTCTAACTACAAGTATGCGAACAACGGCGCGTACTTCTACGATTGCAGCCAGCCCGCCACGTGCAGCTTCACCATCAACCGCGCGGACGTGACGCTCGCCGGCACGACGGAGTACAACGTCACGGTTGGCAGCACCCTGAACGATATCACGCTCGATCTGGCGGCCAGCACGAACTATGAAGACAGCGTGCCGGGCACGTTCAGCTGGGATGCGACGAATGCCGAGCTGAATACCGTGGGCAGCTATACCTACACGGTGAAATTCACGCCGGACAACCTGAACTGCTACAACAGCGCCACCATCGATGTGACGGTCAACGTGAACAAGAAGACGGTAGCGATTCCCGAGATCGCGTCCGTGACCTACAACGGACAGCCTCAGCAGCCGAACGTTCCCGCTACCGATTTCTACACCGTGGTGACCAACAACGGCGGTACGAACGCGGGAGACTATGATGTCGTTCTGGAGCTGAAGGATGCTGCGAACTACGTGTGGTCGGATGGCGACACAAGCGCGCAAAAGACGCTGACCTTCACCATCGCCAAGGCGACGATGACTGTCTCCGGCACGGCCTCCGTCATGCCGCTGGGCTACGGCCAGACGCTGAAAGCGGGCGTGGGAATGACGACGGACAATACCTGTGCCAACGAAATGATCTCGGGCCTGACCATTACCGGCGTCAACAATGTGTCGATGACGGGCAAGTGGGACTGGGATGATTCGGACAAGGTAGGCGTGACACTGAACGCCAGCTCTGTGAAAGACACGGCGGATTACGGCGATGGCTACGAAGTGTATGCCAAGTACGTGCTGTCCTCGTCGGATCAGAGCAACTACGAGCCGCTGCGCCAGACCTTCCACGTGGAGATTGAGCGCGCAGAGCCTTACTTCGATCCGGAGGACACGACCAACCTCTACGTCAAGGAGGGCAAAATCTTCATCCCCGAAGGCGGCCCTGCGGTGAACGCGCTGAACCTTTTCACCCCTGCCATGCATCACCAACCGACCAATCCCAATTCGGGCGAATACGTGGCTGGCTCGCTCAGCTGGGAAGATAAGGATCAGATACCTGACGAAAATAATGCGACCGCTAACGCCGAGTTTACGCCTGCGGACCCGAAGAATTACAAAACGGGTGTGTTTGTCAGCGTTCCCTTGGAATTCAAGCATACCGTGACCGTGAATGTCCATGCGAACATTCCGAATCTCCTGAATCTCGAGGCATCGCAAGGAGCGTATATCCGAAGGTCTTCCTATACGGTTGAGTGGACGCCTGGTACAGGCATCAGATTTGGTTTTTGGCGTGTGCTCGATGCTTATCAAGGGTATTATTTGGCCGTCCAAAGCCTTAATGCGATTCCTCAGGCAGCCCCAGAAGACCTAAAACAGTACGCGGGCATGGGCTATGAAGCATACGATGTGAATGGCGTAGGAATTGGCCGTACAATGCTCGAAGGAGTGAGTATTTATCCGGAGATTTTCGATATAAATTATTCGGGAATCGTTTCCTATAATTTGTACATTTACGGTGATATGCCTGAAACCGGCGTGAACTGGCCTCTCAGGCTGCGCACGACAGTTGATGTGAATATCACATTCGGCACTATGAGTGATACTCCGTACTATGATGCGGATAATAAAAGAGATATTTACTTTGTTGGGGGTCTTCCTACTTCAACGTCGTCGTATTCCCTGCGCAGCAGGATGCTCACCACCGAACCGACTGCGGAGCTGACCCCTGCGCCGACCGTGGAGCCCACCGC
>JAUNNK010000083.1 GCA_030537335.1 Clostridia bacterium
TCATCATGGGGATGGTGACGGAGCCGGTGGTGACGGTGTTGCCCACGGAGGAGCCAGACACCATGCCGCATAGCGCCGAGGACACGACCGCGACCTTCGCCGGGCCGCCCGCGAAGCGGCCGCAGAGGCTGTTCGCCAGGCTGATGAAGAAGTCGGAGATGCCGGTGCGCTCCAGGAATGCACCGAAGATGATGAACACGACGATGTACTTGGAACAAACGTTGATCGGGGTGGAGAGCACGCCGCTGTCGCCGTAGAACAGCTTGTAGACCACCAGCGGAATGCCGCCCTTATTCCAGAGGGTCACCAGGGTGTAAACCATGAACACGCCCGCCACGCAGAGAATCGGCAGACCCACGCTGCGGCGGCACAGCTCGGCAAGCACCAGCATGCCAACCGCGCCGGTCACGATGTAGAACATGTCCTTGGTGATGCGCATGTTCAGCTTCACAACGGTCTGGGCGTTGAAGGTGTAGAACAGGAACGCGCCCGCGCCCAGCACCATCAGCACCACGTCATACCAGGGCATGTAATTGACCCGCACCTTGCCCTTCTTGGCCGGGTAGGTCAGAAAACCGATGAGCACCACCAGTCCCAGGAAGGAGGACAGGCGAATCTGCTCCATGAAGTTTGCAAACAGGGTCACATAGATGCAAAAGAGCGCAAAGAGCACCGTCAGACTGTTGACGATGATCTTGGGGACGCCCTCCCACACGCGCGTGTTCGACTCGCGGTCGAATTTGCGCATGATCGCATCGACGTCCGCAGCCGAGCCAACGTCCTCGCTCACGGCTTCGGGGGCCGAATTGATGATCTTCGGGTCCTTATCGGGGTCTCGCTTCATATTGTCTCCTCCCTTGACCGGAAAGAATCCGCCAAATTTTCTAAAATGCCGCCGATACATGACGGGGGACTATGGCGAAACGCCTTCGCCGTAGTCCCCCTGCTCTATCTCCGCGCTTTGCACGCGCGGTCAGCGTTCCTTATTCGGCAACCGTGATGCCCTTCTCGGCGAAGTACTTGGCAGCGCCGGCAGCATAGGGCAGGCCGCACTCGGAAGCATATTCAAGATTCAGCTCCAGGCCCTTCGCATGGGCGGCGGCGATGGCTTCGGTATTCTCGAAGATGGTGGAAACGATGGTGTAGGCCTCCTCGTCGGTCACATCGGCGTTAGCGATGATGATGGCCTTGACCGCCACGGTGGTCACGTCCTCGTCGATGCCCTCATAGGTGCCGGCGGGGATCACGCACTCGGTGTAGGCGCCGTTGAGCTCCTTCAGCTTCGCAATGTGCTCTGCGTCGCAGCCAACCAGGTATGCGCCCTTGGTCGCGCACAGATCAACGACGGCGGTGGTGGGAGCGCCCGCAACGACGAAAGCAGCGTCAATCTTGCCGTCCTTCAGCGCTTCGGCGGAGTCCGCGAAGGAGAGGTACTGGGGATTGATGTCGGCCTCGGTCATGTCATAGGCGGCCAGGAAGTCCATGGCGTTGAAGTACACGCCGGAGCCGGCAGCGCCGATGGAAACGTTCTTGCCGCGCAGGTCATCCATGCTCTTGATCTCCGGATTGCAGGTGACCAGCTGCACGGTCTCGTTGTACAGGGCGGCCAGCGCCTTGAAGGAGGTGATGGGAGCGCCTTCATACTGCTCGAAACGGATGCCGTTGTAGGCGTAGTAGGCAACGTCGCTCTGCACGAAGCCCAGCTGTGCGAAGCCCATGTCCAGCATGTCGATGTTGGCCGCGGAGCCCTCGCCGGCAACTGCGGTCACCTGAACGTCGGTGTTGTCGCTGATGTACTGGGCCAGCACGCCGCCGAAGGCGTAGTAGGTGCCGGAGGTGCCGCCGGTGGTGAACTGCAGCTCCGCCATTGCGGATGCGCAGCTGAACACCATGACCAATGCAATCAGAATCGCCAAAGTCTTTTTCATTGTATTGTCCCCCTTGAAATTTGGGTCTGTGAATTTTCTCAATCACAACCCATTTTTTCATATTATACCGCAATTCTCTCTGCATGACAATAGCGAATCGAGTTTTTGAATGTAAATTATTGCATATTGTGTAAAATCCGATGCCAATTTGCTCGTTTTTGCACTTTTCCCCGCCTCCCCAATGCACTTTTGCATCATTTTAACGCAAAATTCAGATCTCCCGGCATTGGCCTCCATTCAAATCTATGCAGAAAAGCCGGTGAAGCTGTAAGCCTCGCCGACTTTTCTTTCTCAAATGATCCGTTGTGCGCTCCGATCAAAGGCGATCCGGGTAAGCGCCTTGATCGATCAGCTCGCGAATCCGCTGCTGGGTGTTCGCCTTGTCCTGGGCGTAGGTCATGCCGAACCACCTGTCGTGGGTGGGCAGCACCTGCACGCTTCCCTCGCCGCTGCGGATCAGCCTGCCCATGATCGAGGGCAGCAGGAACTCGGAGGTCACGTCGTCCCTGGACAGCCGCTCCAGGAAGCGCGGGAACTGCTCCTCCAGATAGCCGATGAACGAAGCTGGCAGGCCCCAGATGTTCATCGAAACCGCCTCGCCGCCGTCCAGCCAGCGCACGCCGTCCTCCGCCTCCAGGCAAGGCCGTCCGTCGCGCAGCAGGATGCCCCGGGTCTCCCGGATCTCGTTGAGCTTCCCCACCGCATCCACCTTGCAGATGCCCCGGGTCACAGCGCCGCTCTCCGAGAGCGTGTTGCCCAACACGTAGCCCGCCATGCAGCAATCCAGAGATGCATCGTCCCGCACATCCGCGCTGATGTAAGCGTGAATCTGCCGGAAAGCCTCCGCGCCGTAATAGTCGTCCGCATTCAGCACGCAGAAGGGCTCGCGGATCACCTTTCTGCACGCCAGCACCGCATGTCCCGTTCCCCAGGGCTTCTTTCGCCCCTGCGGCAGCGCGATGCCCTGCGGCACGTCCTCCAGATCCTGATAGACGTACTCCACGTCGCACTTCCGCTCCACGCGCCGGCCCACGCCCTCGCGGAACATCTGCTCGATGTCCCGGCGGATGATGAAGACCACGCGGTTGAAGCCGGCCTGCAGCGCGTCATGAACCGCATACTCCATCAGCACTTCTCCGTTTGGCCCGACGGGTTCAATCTGCTTGACGCCGCCGCCGAAGCGCGACCCAAAGCCTGCGGCCATAAATGCCAATGTCGTCGTTTTCATAGGATGCCCTTTCTCTTCACTTCCCTGTATTGATGCGGACACGCCGCATTGTTAATTTTATTATAACATATGATCCGGTAAACCGCAAGTGCTGCACAGGAATAAGTTGGTCAGAAGCGCGTAAAACACCCAAAACGAGGAATCGCCCCCGGTTTTTCCGGGGACGACGCAGGTTTTTCAATGGGTTTTCTTACTTCCACTTGGGATTGTCGATGATGGTGGGCTTGCCGTCGCGCTCCACCAGCAGCTTGCGATAGCCCTTCTCCTCGATGGTGCCGTAATTGTGACCCACATCCGCGCGGAACACGAAGAAGGTGACCAGCGGCTCGTCGGGGCTGACGTTGATGGATCGGTGCGCATAGCGCTTCGGAACGTACACCGCCTTGCCGGCCTCCAGCTCCAGCGCGCGCCAGTCGCCCTCGGGGTTCTCCAGCAGCATGTAGCCGTGGCCTTTGAGGCAGTAGTACACCTCGCCGGTCTCCAGAATGGTGTGGAAGTGGCCCTTGGTCATGAAGTATTCGTCGCCCACCTTGCCGGGATAGCAGATGGAGCAGCCGAACGCAAGATCGCCGGGATGCTCCGGCGCCGGCATTCCATGGAACTCATAGACCATCGGATTTCCCTCGGCGATCATCTTCTCCTCCGCCGCAGAATCCGCAAACATCCCCTTCATTTCAGACAGATAACGCTTGCCGGTATCCTTGTCCGGGCTGAGACCGGTCTTCAGGTCAAACGCCATGGTGAAGCCCTTTTCAAAATCAAACTTGAGATCGCTGGGATTAAAATCCATATGCTCTTCCTCCTGTCCAATCATGTTTTCACGCTGCACAGTATATATTCTATCTACATTACATTATTATGTAATGACAATATCAGTATATCCTCCATGCCCAGATTTGTCAACCGGCAACTGCGCAGTCGCGCCGCTTTGCTGCACGGAAGCCGACAATCTTCCGACCCTCCCTTGAAAATGGCAGGCAAGATTGCTATAATATGGATGGCAATGTCATGACAATGTGCGCGAAAGAGGCAAACCCCATGAAAACTGTACAGACCGTATGCGGGCCCGCGCTCCCGTCTGAGCTGGGCCACTTCCAGATGCACGAGCATCTCTTCGTCGCAGAGGGCCCCGGCACGCACCTCTTCCCGGTGCTGCTGGCCGACGACTGCGCGCGCTCCGCGCAGGAGGCCGCGTGCTACGTCTCCCAGGGCGGCGGCGGCTTTCTGGACGCACAGCCCGTGGACGCCGGGCGCAACGCCGTCATGCTGCGGGAAATCTCCCGCAGATCCGGCGCGAAGATCGTCTGCGTGACCGGCTATCACCTGCCCCACTTCTATCCGGATGAGCATTGGATTCACTCCGAGGATGAGGACGCCCTGTTCGCCCGCTTCCGCGATGAGCTGCAAAACGGCTGCGTGGAGTGCCGCGAGGTTCGTCCCGGCGCGGTGAAGGCCGCTCTGGGTAAGGAAGGTCTGGACGCGCGCGCGGAGGTCAAGCTGCGGGCCGCAGCCCGCGCCGCAGCGGAGGCGGACGTACCCATCGTGATCCACACCGAGAAGGGCGCAGGCGGCGTGGAGGCCGTGCAGCTCTGCCGCGAGGCGGGACTTGCGCCCACGCGCATCCTGATCTGCCACGTCGACCGTCAGGCGGACGACTTCGCGCCCCACGACGCCATCGCCGCGACCGGCGCCATGCTGGAGTACGACACCATCGGCCGCTTTAAGTACCACGACGACGCATCCGAGATCCGCCTGATCCGCCACATGATCGAGGGTGGGCATCTCACGCAGCTGCTGCTATCGCTGGACACCACGAACCAGCGCCTGCGCACCTACGGCGGCGAGATCGGTCTGGACTACATCCTGAACACCTTCCTCCCCGCGCTGCGCGAGGCGGGCGTTTCGGAGGAGCAGATTCGCACCATGACCATCGAAAACCCGCGGCGGGCCTTCGCCTGACGCGCGGCAAACGAAACCCCTACGCAAGCATGAACAATGAGGAGGTAACTGCAATGAACCGCGCTGACAGCTTTCGCAGCAATGTGACTGGCATCCAGCACCTGGGCATCCCCACCGGCGACCTGGGCAAGACCATCGAATTCTATCAGGGCCTCGGCTTCGAGGTCATCTGGCAGAATCCCGGCGAGGTGGCCTTTTTGCAGAACGGCACGCTGGTGATCGAGACCTATGCGGCGGAGGAGCCCGCCATGAAGAACGGCGCCATCGACCACGTCGCGCTGAACGTTCAGGACATCGAGGCCGCCTGGAGCGACGCCCAGGCCTGTGGCTACGAGACCGAGGACACCGCCATCAATTTCCTGCCCTTCTTCGAAAATGGCATCAAGTTCTTCACCATCATCGGCCCCAACCGGGAGAAGGTGGAGTTCAACCAGTACCTGTGATGCAGGAAACGCAGAGGCAGCGCGGTCACACAGCCGCGCTGCCTCTGTTGTATCTAGTTATTATATTCTAGGAAATCATTCCGCGTCCGAACCGATCTCCGTGGCCGCGCTTGCGACCAGGCCTGGCTCGTCCGCATCCTCGATGCTGCAATAGATTTTGCTGTCGTCGCGCCAAACCGAGATCGTCACCGCATCGCCGTGGTTGGTGAAGCGGAAGTCGATCAGCTGGCTGTAATCGGCGATCACCGCGTCCTCATTATCGGGCACGTAGTTCTCGCAGAAGTCGGAACCGTAGGTGCGCTTCTCGACGACCTCCATGCTGTCCATGTTCTTGATCGCCAGGTAGATCGTGGTGGCAACCTGCGCCACGCCGCCGCCCACCACCGCAACGCCGCGCCCGTTGGGGGCCTCGCGGTAGCCACGCTCCTCGGAGCGCGCGCCCACGGCCGCGTTGAAGGAGAAGGTTTCGTTGGTTCCAAGCTCCATATCGTTGATGGAGGCGATGCACACATCCAGGTTGGAAAGGTAGTTTTCTCCGTCCACCGTGATGGGTGTGAACACCTCCGCCAGTGCGCCGCCGGTCAACGCGAACATCGCGAGCGCCAGGGCCAGCGCAAAAATTCGTTTCATTGTGATGTCCCTCCCTTGAGATACCGGAGTAGATTACCACAATGTATCGCTTCCATCAACGAAATATTCGTGTCATTTGGATTAAGTTCTCGGCAATTCAGGCTTTTTTGTTAAATCTTGCGCACAAAATACAACATCCAGCTGACGCTCTCCCGCAGCCGTGCCTTGACGCGCTTCCGCAGTCTCGGGTTGGACTTTGCCGCCGCGCCGCAGGCGTTCATGCCCAGATCCCGGGCCAGCCACAGCGCGCGCTGAAGGTGGTAGTCGCTGGTGACGACGATAGCGCTGTGCCAGCCGTGTGCCGCCATGATCCGCGATGCATTGCGCAGGTTCTCCACGGTGTTGACCGACGCGTCCTCCCTGTGAAGCTGTGCGCCGGGAACGCCCCTTTCATGCAGATATTCCACCATGGACTGTGCCTCAGCGCAGGGCTCGTCGCCGCCGCGACCGCCGCAGAGGATCAGCTCATCTGAAAGCCCGTCGCGCCAGAGCTCCCAGGCCCGGTCGCAGCGCCAGAGCAACGTCCTGCTCAGATGGCCATCCGCATGCACCTTCGCGCCCAGCACCACGATGCAGTCCGCCGCATGTACCTCGCGCCGCCGGTGTGCACAGACGCACACAGCCGCGCAAATCAGGCAAAAAAAGAGGGCCGCCGCACCCGGGATCGCCCACAGCCAGCTCATGGCCGCGCCTCCCCGCAGCGCCGCACGCCCGTCACATGTCGCCCGCAGCTCTCCAGCTCGATCTGAGCGCCCGGCTCAGGAATCTGACTGGCATGATCCGCATTCACATAGAAGATGCGGCTGTCTCCGTCAGCATTCAGACGCACCTGCAATTCCCGCACCCGCGCGCCGTCCTGTATCCCGGCTTCCTCCTTCAACGAGTCCACCGTGCAGACCACGCTGCGACGCAGACCCGCGTCCAGCTCCCGTAGGAACTTGCGGTAGCGCAGCGCGGGCAGCAGGCACATTTCTCCCAGAAACAGCGCCACGACAAAAGCCAGCAACAGCGCCGCCAGCATCGCCCAGCGCCATCCCAGCGCAATTCCCGCGACATAGGCAACCAGCAGCGCAAGCTCCGCGCCGCCCAGGATCAGCGCCCATTTGCGCGCCAGTCGCTCCGCGCGCTTCCGATCCTCCTGCGTGTACAGGGGATTCACAGCCTGCCCTCGCCGGCCATCTCCAGCACCTCCCAGATGCGCTGTAGATCGTCCGAACTGTAATAGAACAGCGTCAGCTTGCCGCTGTCCTGGGTGCCGTCCAGCTTTGCGCGCGTGCCGAACAGCTCCCGCGCCATGCCCTCCAGGCGGCTGAACTGCTGATCCCGCACCTTCACCGGCTTGGGTTCCTCCTGCTTCACCGGCTGGGCGCAGATGCGCTCCAGCTGGCGCACCGACCAACCCTGTTGAACGGTGAGGTTCGCCAGCTGCACCTGGCGCTTTTTGTCCACCGTCACCAGCGCCCGCGCGTGGCCCGCAGACAGCTTGCCCTCGATCAGCAGCTGCTGCACGCTCTCCTCCAGCGTCAGCAGGCGCAGCAGGTTCGCCACCGCCGGGCGGCTCTTGCCCAAGCGCTCGGCGACCTTCTCCTGAGTCAGGCTGCTCTCCTCCATCAGGCGCTTCACGCCCAGCGCTTCCTCGATGGGATTCAGATCGTCGCGCTGCAGGTTCTCAATCAGTGCGGCCTCAAGCCTGCGCTGCTCGTCCCAGTTGCGCACGATGGCCGGAATCTCGTCCAGCCCCGCCATGCGCGACGCACGGTAGCGGCGCTCGCCCGCGATGATGCTGTAGCGCTCGCCGCTCTCCGCCACGATGATCGGCTGAATCACGCCCACCGCCTCGATGGACGCGGCCAGCTCTCGCAGCGCATCCTCGTCAAAGGTTCTGCGGGGCTGATCCCGGTTGGGATCGATCAGGCGAATGGGCAGCATGCGCACCGCATCCCGAACCTCCTCCTGCTTCGGTTCCGGCTCCGGCGCAGCCTTCGGCTGCTCCACGACGTCGTCGCCCAGCAGCGCGCCCAATCCGCGGCCCAGTCCGCGCTGTACCTTCTTCGCCATGCCTTACACCCCTTTCCTCTCAATCAACTCCTGCGCCAGCTCCCCGTACGCCCTCGCGCCAATGCAGCGCGCGTCGTAGAGGTGAATGGGCAGGCCATAGCTCGGCGCCTCGCTCAGGCGCACGTTTCGCGGAATCATCGTCTCAAACAGCTCATTAGGGAAGTGGCTGCGCACCTCCTGCACCACCTGCGCGCACAGGTTCGTGCGGGAATCGAACATCGTAAGCAATATGCCCTCGATTGCCAGATCGGGATTGAGCTTCTTGCGCATCAGTTTCACCGTGTTCATCAGCTGGCCCAGTCCCTCCAGCGCGTAGTATTCGCACTGAATCGGGATCAGCACGCTGTCCGCAGCGGTCAGGGCGTTGATCGTCAGCAGGCTCAGCGACGGCGGGCAGTCGATAAAGATCACATCGTAATCCCCCCGCACCTCCTGAAGCGCGGCCTTCAGCAGCGTTTCGCGGTTCTCCACGCCCACCAGCTCAATCTCCGCGCCCGCCAGCTCGATGGCTGTCGGGATCAGATCCAGCGTGCCGTGGCCCGTGGGCAGGATGGCATCCCGGGCCTCCGCGTCGCCGATGAGCACGTCGTAGACCGTATTCTCGCCTTCGCCGGCCTTGCCCAGGCCGCTGGTGGCGTTGCCCTGGGGATCGATGTCCACCAGCAGAACGCGCTTTCCCTTCGCCGCCAGACATGCGGAGAGGTTCACGGCGGTGGTCGTCTTACCCACGCCACCCTTCTGATTTGTTACTGCAATGATCTTGCCCAATGCTTTCCACCTGTCTCTTACAGAAATATCTATTCTATTATTATATCGAAAAGCACCGCCGCGCACAAGACTTGCTGTGAAAAGATTCCGGAATTGTCACAGTGCAGAAATTTTCATCTGCTCAAAGCCTTTCCAAAACACAAAAAACCGGCACTTGCGTACCGGCTCTTTGCATCTCGCTCCTCTATCAGACGAGCTCGACAATCACCATCTCGGCAGCGTCGCCGCGACGGGGGCCCATCTTGACGATGCGGGTGTATCCGCCACCCTGGCCCTTCTCCTCCGCGCGCTTCTTATACTTCGGCGCGATTTCACGGAAGAGCTTCTCCACGACCTGATGCTTGACCTGCTTCTGACGCGCCTTGAAATCGTCACGATCCTCGTCCTTGTTCTGGATGGCGGGGATGTCGTACAGATAGCGCATCACGCGGCGGCGGGCAGCCAGGCGCTCGGGAGCGTCGTTGGTCACGGTGAGCTCAACGATCTGCTGCTTGTCGTTCTTGGTCTTCTTCGTCAGTTCGACGGTATTATCACACTGACGCATTGCGATGGTGATCAGATGCTCAGCCATGGACTGAACTTCCTTGCCACGTGCGAGAGTGGTTTCGATCTTTCCGTACCAGATCAGATTGGTGACCTGATTGCGAAGCATCGCCATTCTCTGGTCGGACGGACGGCCCAACTTGCGATGATTGGCCATTGCTGGTTCCTCCCTTGATGCTCAATATCGGTATCCCGGCGTTATTCTTCGCTCGACTTGAGGGAAAGGCCCAGAGCGACGAGCTTCTGTTCCACTTCCTCAAGCGACTTTTTGCCGAGGTTGCGCACCTTCATCATGTCCTCCTGGTTGCGCTGCACGAGTTCGGCGACGGTATTGATGCCCGCGCGCTTCAGGCAGTTGAACGCGCGCACGGAAAGATCCAGCTCCTCGATGGTCATCTCGAGAACCTTCTCCTTCTTGTCGTCCTCCTGCTCGGTATAATCCACTCGCACAACGTTCACCGTCAGGTCGATGAAGAGGCGCATATTGTTGGTTAAAATCTGCGCTGCGGAAGCAAGAGCCTCCTTCGGCAGAATGCTACCGTTGGTCCACACCTCGATGGTCAGCTTATCATAGTCGGTAACCTGACCCACGCGGGTGTCCTCCACCGCGTAGCTCACTTTGCGAATCGGGGTAAAAATGGAATCGACCGGGATCACGCCGATCGGCATGCCGCCGATCTTGTTGCGTTCAATGGAAAGCTGCTTGTTGCGCTCCGCCGATACGTATCCCCTGCCGCGCTCCAGCGTGATCTGCATCTGCAGATGCGCGCCTTCAGACAGCGTGGCAATGTGCAATTCGGGGTTGACAATCTCAACCTCGTCGTCAATCCTGATGTCGCCGGCCGTGACCTCGCAGGGGCCGTGGGCATCAATCGCCACGATTTTCGGATGCTCGGTAAAGAGCTTTGCAGAGAGAAGCTTGATGTTCAGAATCAGTTCTGCAACGTCTTCTTTCACACCGGGGACGGTCGAAAACTCATGCTGCACACCCTCGATTCGGACGCTGGTTGCTGCGACGCCCGGGAGCGAGTTCAAAAGCACGCGGCGCAGGGAATTGCCCAGCGTCTGACCGAAGCCGCGCTCCAGGGGATTCACAACGAACTTGCCATATCGGTTGTTTTCGCCGATCTCTACACGTTCGATTTTGGGTTTTTCGATTTGATCGATCATTCAGCGTTTCCTCCTCTCCTATCACGATCCAATTTGAGGATCGCTGCGCTTTATCGCCCGCACAAGTCTGCACAAAGATACAAATCTGGCCACGAGCGACACTACCTGCGTTCCTAGGATCCGTAATTTAACGGGAGTACAGCTCGACGATGAGGTTCTCCTGAATCGTCAGATCGATTTCTTCGCGCTTCGGCATTGCCTCAACGGTAGCCTTCAGGTTCGCTGCGTCGATGGTCAGCCAGCTGGGCATGACCTTGCCGGTGCCTTCGCGCAGACCCTTGAAGTACTCATTTTCAGCGGTCTTTTCCTTGACGGTGATCACGTCGCCGGCCTTGACCAGATAGGAGGGAATGTCCACCTTCTTGCCGTTGACCAGGATGTGGCCGTGCATAACCAGCTGACGGGCCATGGGGCGGCTGCTGCCAAAGCCAACGCGATAGACCACGTTGTCCAGGCGGCGCTCCAGCAGAACCAGCAGGTTCTCACCGGTGATGCCCTTCTGACGGTCGGCTTCTTCGAAATAATGATGGAACTGGTTCTCCAGAACGCCATAAGCGCGCTTCGCCTTCTGCTTCTCACGCAGCTGCAGGCCGTACTCGCTCATCTTGCGCTGGCGCGCCTGACCATGCTCTCCGGGAGGGGTGGGACGCTTGCCAACGGTGCAATTCGGGCCATAGCATTTTTCGCCCTTCAAAAAGAGCTTGCAACCTTCACGACGGCAGAGGCGGCAAACGGAACCGGTATATCTTGCCATTTGTTTGTACCTCCAATTACACTCTTCTGCGCTTGGGCGGACGGCATCCATTGTGCGGGATCGGCGTCACGTCCTTGATCATGGTCACCTCGAGGCCAGCTGCCTGCAGGGAACGGATGGCTGCCTCACGTCCGGAGCCGGGGCCCTTGACATAGACCTCAACGGTCTTCAGGCCATACTCCAGCGCCGCCTTTGCGGCGGTCTCAGCAGCTGACTGCGCTGCGAACGGCGTGGACTTCTTGCTGCCGCGGAAACCGAGTCCGCCAGCTGAGGCCCAGCTCAGCGCGTTGCCGGCGGTATCCGTGATGGTCACGATCGTATTGTTGAAAGAAGAGCGGATATGGGCTGCGCCACGCTCGACGAGCTTCTTCTCGCGGCGCTTGCGGGTAACCCTTTTCAGCTTCGGCTTTGCCATAGCAGATATTCCTCCCTAATGATTACTTCTTTTTCTTACCGGCAGCCTGCTTCTTCGGGCCCTTGCGGGTGCGCGCGTTCTGCTTGGTATTCTGGCCGCGCACGGGGAGACCACGGCGGTGGCGCAGGCCACGATAGCAGCCGATCTCCATCAGGCGCTTGATGTTCATGGAAACCTCACGGCGAAGGTCACCTTCAACCTTGAGATGATGGTCGATGTAGTCACGCAGCTTACCGATATCTTCCTCGGTCAGATCCTTCACGCGCACATCGGGGTTGATGCCGGTGGCGGCGATGATCTCGTCTGCGGTAGTACGGCCGATGCCGTAGATATACGTCAGGGCGATTTCAATGCGTTTCTCCCTGGGAAGGTCGACAC
>JAUNNK010000224.1 GCA_030537335.1 Clostridia bacterium
CCCCCCCAGCGGGTCGCCCGTGGGGGGGGTTTGTTTGGGTTGTGGGGGGTTAAGCTGGGGCGGGGGGGGGGCGCGGGGGGCGCGCCGCCGCCTTTCAATCAATCAAACCAAATGGATGGGAGAGGGTCCCGTGGCAGAATTTCTTGAGATGCGCGGCATCGTTAAAAAATTCCCGGGCGTATTGGCGCTGGATCATGTGAACCTGAGCGTGAAAAAGGGCGAATGCCACGCGCTGCTGGGCGAAAACGGCGCGGGCAAGTCCACGCTGATGAAGATACTCTCGGGCGCCTATCAGAAGGATGAGGGCGAAATTTTCTTCGATGGTGAGAAGGTGGAGATCAACTCCTCCCACGATGCGCAGCGGCTGTGCATCAGCACCATCTATCAGGAGCTGAACCTGACCGAGCAGCTGACCGTGGCGGAGAACATCTTCATGGGCCGACAGATCATGAAGAACCGCTTCATGGTGGACTGGAGCCGCATGTTCACCGAGGCGCAGAAGCTGCTGGACGACCTGGGCGTGGACATCGACGCGCACACCCTGGTGCGCGACCTGGGCGTTGCCCACAAGCAGATGGTGGAGGTGGCCAAGTCCCTTTCGATCAATTCGAAGGTGCTGATCATGGACGAGCCCACCGCGCCGCTGACCAACCGTGAAATCAAGACGCTGTTCGATACGATTCGGATGCTGAAGTCCCGCGGCGTGTCGGTCATCTATATTTCCCACAGGCTGGAGGAGGTCATGGAGATCTGCGACCGCGCGACGATCATGCGCGACGGCTGCAACGTGACCGAACTGAACGTGGCGGACACCAATCTGGACGAGATCATCCGCTACATGGTGGGCCGCGAGCTGAAGGAGAAGTTCCCGAAGATCCACGTGGAAAAGGGCGACGTGCGCCTGCGCGTGGAGAAGATCAACGCCGGCAAGCAGGTGAAGGACATCTCCTTCGAGGTGCACAGCGGCGAGATCCTGGGCATCGCGGGCCTGGTGGGCGCGGGCCGCACCGAGACCGCGCGCGCCATCTTCGGCATGGATCCCAAGGAGTCCGGCGAGATCTACATCGACGGGCAGAAGGTGGAGATTCATCAGCCGCTGGACGCGATCAAGGCGGGCATCGGCTTCGTCACCGAGGATCGAAAGGGCGAGGGCCTGGTGCTAACCATGTCGGTGGCGCAGAACATCACGCTGGCCACGCTGGACAAGTTCGGCGCAAGCGCCCACATGAACCTGGGAAAAGAGAAGGATACCGTCAACGAATACATCCAGAGCCTGAAGATCAAGACGCCTTCGCCGCTGCAGCTGGCGCGGAACCTCTCCGGCGGCAACCAGCAGAAGGTGGTTCTGGCGAAGTGGCTGCTGAGCGACTCCAAGGTCATCATCTTCGACGAGCCCACCCGCGGCATCGACGTGGGCGCGAAGATCGAGGTGTACAACATCATCAACAGCCTGATCCAGCAGGGCGTGGCCGTGGTGATGATCTCCTCGGAAATGCCGGAGGTCATGGGCATGTCCGACCGCGTGGCCGTGATGCACCAGGGCGAGATCACCGGCGTGTTCGACAACGACGAGACGCTCACCCAGGAAAAGATACTCTATTACGCCACCGGCGGCGACAAGCACACCGCGTAATTCTGCATGAGAGAGGGTAAGATACCATGAAAAAGAGTCTGAAGATCCTGTTTATCCTTTGCCTGGTCATCGGCGTCGCGGTTGCCGGTCTGAATCTTTTCGCCGCATCCCAGGCGGATCGCCTGGCAAAAATCGAGGCGCAGCAGGCCGCCCGCAAGCAGGCCCTGGCACAGATCTCCGCCGCAGACATCCTGGGCATCGATCCGAACACCGTTGTGGTTCCCGACGAGGTAGAGGTCTCCGGCATGGACAGCTTCGTCATGAAGCTCAACAGCTCCAGCGCCATGCTGTGGGTGGTGGTCGTGGACGCGCTCATCATCGGCGTGGGCGGCTTCGCCTACTCCGCGTACAAGCAGAAGAAGAAGGCCAAGCAGGGCGTGAAGAAGCTGGGCTCCTCCGGCAGCGTCCTGGGCATCCTGATCGCGCTGGCGGCGCTGTGCCTCGATCTGGCCATCGCCTCCCCCGTGTTCTTCACCGCCAGCAACTTCCTGAACGTGTTCCAGCAGATCGCGCTGAACTTCGTGGTGGCGGTGGGCATGACCTTCGTCATCATCTCCGGCGGCATCGACCTGTCCGTCGGCTCGAACATCGCGCTGTCCGGCCTGCT
>JAUNNK010000084.1 GCA_030537335.1 Clostridia bacterium
CGTATTCTTCTTGCATAATCCCTGCGGATTTGCATTTAGAAACACACTCTAGGGCGGGGCGCCTTCACCCCGCCGCAAAACAATTGCGGAGCTGTCTCAAAACGACAATACGGTTTTGAGACAACTCCGCTTTTCATGCGCCCTTCGACAAGTTTTAACCTTCACCGCGCTTGCAATCTGCGCCCGGATGCGTATAATATAGTTCGATAACAAACGGTTCAAAAACGAACCAAACTGGAGGTGCCCAAAATGCGAAGCTTCTGGGACGACATGGCGGCGATGCGTTCGCTGTACAGCGCGCAGCTGGACGCGGTGGGCCGGGAATACGGTCTGGCGCGGGTGGAACTGGACATCCTGCTGTTTCTGGCGAACAATCCGCAGTTTGACACGGCCACGGACATCGTGGAGCGGCGCTGCATCTCCAAGGCCCACGTGTCGCAGTCGGTGAAATCGTTGGAGCAGAGGGGCTATCTGGAGCGCCGCTACGCCGGGGGCAACCGGCGCACGATCCACCTGCATCTGCTGGAGGGCGCGCAATCGGCGGTGGACGCGGGGCGGCAGGCCCATGCGCGCTGCCTCGCGGCGCTGCTGGACGGCTTCAGCGAGGTGGAGTGCGAGCAGCTCCGCAGCTATCTTTCGCGGATCTCCGACAACGCCTGGGCGCAGATGAAGAAGGGAGATATATAAACGATGAATCTGCTGTACAAATTCGTGATCTGTTTTATCGCGGGCATCGGCGCGGGCCTGGGAACGGGCTTTGCGGGCATGAGCGCTGCGGCGGTGATCAGCCCGATGCTGATCACCTTCCTGCACATGGACGCTTACAGCGCGGTGGGCATCGCCCTCGCCAGCGATGTGCTGGCCAGCGCCGTCAGCGCCTACACCTACGGGAAGAACAAGAATCTGGACGTGAAGAACGGCGTGACCATGATGGTCAGCGTGCTTGCCTTCACGCTGGTGGGCAGCTGGGTCGCTAGCCTTCTTCCCAGCAGCACCATGGGGAACTTTTCCATGTTCATGACCCTGCTGCTGGGCGTCAAGTTCATCGTAAAACCGGTGATGACCACCAAGGAGAGCATGCAGGCGGTGTCGGCGAGGAAGCGTTTTGTGCAGTCGATCGTCTGCGGCGTGATCATCGGCTTCATCTGCGGCTTCGTGGGCGCGGGCGGCGGCATGATGATGCTGCTGATTCTCACCAGCGTGCTGGGCTACGAGCTCAAGACCGCCGTGGGAACCAGTGTGTTCATCATGGCCTTCACGGCGCTGCTGGGCGCGCTGAGCCACTTCGCCATCGGCGGCGCGCCGGATCTGTGGAGTCTGGTGTTCTGCGTGCTGAGCACGCTGCTGTGGGCGCGCATCGCCGCACGCTTCGCCAACAAGGCCAGGCCCGCTACGCTGAACCGGGCGACTGGCGCGGTACTGGTGGTGCTGGGTGTGGCGATCCTTGCAGTAAATTATCTGTCATAATCCATATGAAAAACGGAGCTGTCCTGCGGGGCGGCTCCATTTTTGTGCGGTAAATTCGGCTTTACAGCACGCCGTAGGCCTCGGACATGCGGGCCATGAAGAAGTCGCCCAGGAAGGAAAAGAAGTCCTCCACCACCCGGGAATCCATGCGGTTGCGCTGCAGGCGAATCACGATGCTGCGGCTGCAGGGAGGATCGGCGATCTCCAGCAGCTTCATGTCGCCCTGCTTCAGCTTCCCCCAGCTGAACGCTGGCCAGAAGCCCACGCCCATGTGGGCGGCGATCATGTTGCGCACGGTGTCCGGGCTGTCGCTCTCGAAGGTGATGCGGGGCGTGAAGCCGGCCTCGCTGCAAAAGCGGTCGCAGATCTGGCGGAACTGCTTGTTGACGCTCAGGCTGATGAAGTTTGCGTCCCGGAAGTCGTAGAGGGAGACGTAGTTCAGCTTGCGCAGGCGTTCTACGTTCGGCACCGCCAGGTAGATCTTCTCCCGGCAGGTGAAGCAGTTCTCCTGCGCCATGACCTGGGGCCGCAGGCTGTTCTCGGCCTCGATGCTCACGTCGTACATGTGGGCCTCGTCGCCCAGCAGGAAGCGGAAGTTCACCTTCTCATGCATGCGTCGGTATTCGATGATGGCCTCCGTCACGATCAGCGACGCCGCCGTGACGTGCAGGCAGATGGTGGTCTGCTCCGGGTCGGCCATCGCCTGAAGCTGCTCCGGCAGCGCGTCCAGGCGCTGCATCAGCGGCTCCAGCTTCTCCTGAAAAAACCTGCCGTACTCCGTCAGCACGATGTTGCGCCCCCGAGTGGCGAACAGCTGCACCCCAAGCTCCGCCTCCAGTCGCTTGATGGACTGGGACAGCGACGGCTGGGCGATGTGCAGCCGCTCCGCGCTGCGGGTGATGTGCTGGGTGCGGGCCACCTCCAGGAAATAACGCAATTGCAACAGTTCCATGCAGTTCCTCCATACATAGGATATATCCTATGATTACGATTCATTTTTGATATTATACATTTCTGAAATTTATGATATACTATCCCACGTAAGAAAGCAAGGGAAAAAACAAAAAGGGAGAAAGAAAAAATGAGCGAAGTACTTGAGTCCATTATGCTGATCTGCTTTGGCCTGTCCTGGCCGGTATCCGTGGTGAAGAACATCAAGGCCCACACCGCGAAGTCCATGAGCCTGCCCTTCATCCTGCTGATCATCACCGGCTACATCGCGGGCATCAGCTCCAAGATCATCAACCACAACTACAGCTACGTGCTGGCGATCTACTTCTTCAACCTGTTCGTGGTCTCCATGAACGTGGTGGTTTACTTCATCAACCGCAACTACGACCTGCACGGCGGCGTGCACACTGGCGCTCATGCCCACAGCCACTGAGGAAGGGAGCAGAGAAAAATGAACGCGGCAATTCTGGAACAGAAGGAAGCCTATCGCGAGGTCAACGCCATCACCGGGAGCGCAGGCTCCGTAATCTTCGGAACGCAGAGCTTCTCCGAGCTGCCTGTGGCGGAACTGGTGCAGGACTTTGGTCTGAACATCTCCGTGTGCAACCGCAGCGTGGAGGAGGCCACTCTGGACGATGCCTTCGATCTGCTGGACGAATGCGTGTACGATCTGCATCCCCACAAGGTGTTCCTCAACTTCGGCGAGACCGACATGACCCGTTCGGACTTCGATCAGGAGCGCTTCATTGCCGAGTACGAACAGCTGATTCTCAAGACCCACGAGGGTGGCAAGCGGTCGGTGTACATCATCCCCGTGCTCTCCACGAAGCCCGAAGCCGAGAAGCTGAACCTTGCGCTGCGCGCGCTGGCCGAGCGCACCGGCAGCTGCTATGTGGACGTGGCGGATATTTACCAGTTTGAAAAGCCCCGCGTGCGCCTGTTCAGCGAGCTGACCCACTACATGCGCGAGGGAAGGATGTCCTTCTCCGAGGCCATGCAGGCCTACGGCTTCTGATTTGATATAGAAATAAATATGGGACGCCTGGAAAAAATCCGGGCGTCCCTTTTTGTGGCAAGATTTACGAAAGCTGCGGTTGCGCGGGCTCTGCCTTCAGCTTCCGCACGGTGGAGACGATGGCGATGACGGAGATCACGAAGGTCAGCGCGTCGGAGACCGGCATGGAGTAGAGCACGCCATCCAGTTCAAAGAACAGGGGCAGCAGCAGTGCGAAACCCACGCCGAACACCACCTCACGCACCATGGACAGCAGCGTGGAGAGCATGGCCTTGCCCAGGGACTGCAAATAGATGAAGGTGGCCTTGTTCACGCAGGCCAGGGGCATCAGGCACAGGTAGATGCGGAAGGCGCGCACGGCGAAGGTGGTGTAGTAGGGGCTCTCGTTGGCCGCGCCGAAGATGGAGATCAGTCCGCGGGGGAAGAACTCCACGATGACCAGCGCGATCGCGCCCACGATGAATTCGCAGATCAGCAACTTCCGGAACAGGGACAGCGCGCGGTCGTTGCGCTTGGCACCCACATTGTAGCCGACGATGGGAATGCAGCCCGCAGCCGTGCCGATGGAGATGGAGATGACGATCTGGAAGAACTTCATGACGATGCCGACCACCGCCATGGGGATCTGGGCGTACTGCTCCTGGCCGAAGATTTCGTCCCGCATGCCGTACTTCTGCACCATGTTGTTGATGGCGGCCATGGCGGCGACCAGGGAGATCTGCGCCAGGAAGCTGCAAATGCCCAGCGCCAGGAAGCGGCGGATCAGGCGGGCAGACAGCTGGAAGCTGCCCTTCTCCAGCCTGACGGACTTCAGGTGGAGCAGATACCACACGGCCAGCGCTGCGGTGAGGATCTGGCCGAGGATGGTGGCCAGGGCGGCGCCCATCATGCCCCAGTGGAAGCCGTAGATGAACAGGGGATCCAGCACGATGTTCACGGCTGCGCCGGCGAGGGTGCTGGCCATGGCGAACTTCGGACTGCCGTCCGAGCGGATGATGGGGTTCAGCGCCTGGCCGAACATGTAGAAGGGCACGCCGATGGTGATCCAGGTGAAGTATTCCTTGGCCTGGACAAAGGTCTCCTCGTTGACGCGGCCGCCGAACATGGTCAGGATGCCGCTCTGGAAGATCAGATAGACGGCGGTGAGCACCACGCTGCTGGCGATGCAGATGACCACGGCGTTGCCGATGCTGCGGTGGGCGTCGTCCTTGCGGTTTGCGCCCAGGCAGATGCTGACGAAGGCGCAGCAGCCGTCGCCGATCATCACCGCGATGGCCAGCGCCACCACGGTCAGCGGGAACACCACCGTGTTGGCCGCGTTGCCGTAGGAGCCCAGATAGCTCGCGTTTGCAATGAAGATCTGGTCGACGATGTTGTAGAGCGCAGCCACCAGCAGCGAAATGACGCAGGGAATCGCATACTTGCGCATCAGCGCGCCGATGGGCTGGGTCTCCAGAAAGCTGTTGGTTTTCTGTTCCATAAAATCTCCTCCTGATAGAATGCCAAAAGAAAAACAGCGCGTCGCATCCAGCTGGCCTTACGCACGGAATGCTACGCACTGTACCTATATTATAGCAGATCAGAAGCGCATGTTGACGTGAAGTTCAGGTTGAGATTTTTGTCGGATGGATGAGAGATTTGCGCGGTTTTTGGAGCATCAGAGCGCGCTTTTTCCCAGAAAATATGAAGAATGGCCAAAACATGCAATCCGGCGGCCCATGGAACGCTTGCGCCCATGGGCGGGCTCGTGGTATAATGGCATCAGCAATTTGCAAAACATGGGAGGAATTCAAGATGAAGATTCAATCCGTTTTTGATCCGTCCTTCGCCCGCTACGGCAAGGTCATCAAGGGCTTTGACACCGCCGCGCTGGAGGCCGAGATGGCCAAGCTGCCCTGCCCGGACGGCGCTGTGGTGTACGTTCCCTCTGTCAAGGAGCTGGAGGCGCTGGACATCATGCAGGCCTTCACCGATCAGCTCTACGGCGGCATGCCCATCCAGATCGGCTACTGCAACGGCGACAACCATGTGATGAACTGCCTGGAGTATCACCGCGACAGCGAGCTGAACCTGGCCTGCACCGACATGATCCTGCTGCTGGGCCTGGAGGCCGACGTGGACTTCGAGAAGTACGAGTACGACACCTCCAAGGTCGAGGCCTTCCTCGCACCCAAGGGCACGCTGCTGGAGGTCTACGCCACCGCCCTGCACTATGCGCCCATCAACGCCGGCGGCAAGTTCCGCTGCACGGTGGTGCTGCCCAAGGGCACGAATACCGAACTCAAGTTCAAGCCCGATCCCGCCGGTGAGAGCCGCCTGCTGACCCACACCAACAAGTGGCTGCTGGCCCACGCGGAATCCCCCGAAGCAAAGAATGGCGCGGTGGTCGCGCTCAAGGGCGAAAACCCGGTGGTCAACTACTGATTTGCACAAGAATGCCGCTGAACCGGAAGGCTCGGCGGCATTTTCAGATCATGGACGGAAGCAGCAGGCGCAAAATGCCCACCGAAATGAAGCATCGGCGGGCATTTTTCATGCGCGGAATCGTTACAGCAGAGGAACCATGTCCGCCAGGCGACCGAACTTGAGGTCGGGCACGGTCTTGGATTCGGCCAGCATCGCCTCGGTGGTTTCGCCGGACATCACCAGGATGGATAACATGCCGCTGCGAAGTCCTGTCTCGATGTCGGTGTACAGGCGGTCGCCCACCATGGCCATCTCATTGCACTCCAGGCCCGTGCGGCGCTTCGCGGCCTCCACGATGCCGGTGTGGGGTTTGCCCACGATCCGGTCCGGTCGGCGACCGGTGGAGGCCTCGATGAAGGCCATGATCGCGCCGATATCCGGGATGAAGCCCGTCTCGGTGGGGCAGTTGAAGTCCGGGTGGGTGGCGATGTAGGGAAGTCCCGCGCGCACGAAGTCGCACACGGCGGTCATCTTGGCGTAGTCCAGCGTGGTGTCGAAGCCGATCACCACCACCTCCGGGTTCTTCTGATCCACTTCGATTCCTGCCTCGCGGAAGTCCTGGAGCAGGAATTCGTTGCCCAGCACGAAGGCGCGTCTGCCGGGGTAGAGCTCCTTGAGCTTCTCGCAGGTGGCCTCGCCGGAGGTCATTACCTTGCTGCGATCCACCTCAAGCCCCATGCGGCGCAGACGCTGCACGTAGAAATCGGCGTTGTGAGAGGAATTGTTGGTGAGGAAGAGAAAGTCGCGGCCCGTGGACTTCACCTTCTCAATGAAGTCCAGGGAGCCCTCGATCAGCTGGTCTCCCAGATAAAAGGTGCCGTCCATGTCCAGCAGGAACAGCTTCACGTCCTGTAGCGTCATCTCATGCCCATCCTTCTTCATTCAAACTCGATCAGATTCTCGGCCATGCGCTTCACCGGGGCCAGAATCTCCACGCGGTAGCCGGCCTCCTGCAGCTTCTTCAGGCCCGGCTGGAAGGTCTTGGCGATCACGATGCCGATGCCCGCCACCTGTGCGCCCGCGCGCTCCAGCAGGCTCGACGCGCCCAGGGCGGCCTCGCCGTTGGCCAGGAAGTCGTCGATCAGCAGCACTTTGTCGCCCGGCTGCACGAACTGGGGCTTCAGCGTCAGCATGTAGGGCGCGTTCTTGGTGAAGGAGAACACCTCCGTCTGGAGGATTCCCTCCTTCAGGATGCTCGACTTGGATTTCTTCAGGATCACCAGAGGCAGATCCATCTCCAGCGCGGCCATGGCGGCGGGCGCGATGCCGGAGGATTCGATGGTCACGATGCGGGTGATGCCCGCGTCCGCAAAGCGGCGGGCGAATTCCTTGCCCACCTCCTGCATCAGCTTCACGTCCACCTGATGGTTCAGAAAGGAGTCCACCAGCAGCACGTGCTCGTCCAGCGCGCGTCCGCAGTCCAGTATCTTTTGTTTCAGCAGTTCCATAGTCGCCCATTCCCTTCCTAAAAAACTGTATGGAATTATTATAGCACAGGCGTCTTCTTCAATAAATAGGAGGGCAGGTTAACCTTGGGTGATTTTCGGCGGCGCTGCTGGGAGCGCTTTCCAGTTGCGCATGCCGCAGCGCGTGTGCTATAATACGGCGGGTGATTTCATGAACACTTACGAACAGGATCTGGCGCTCTCCAGGGACATCGCAGCCCTGGTGGCGGATGCGGGCGGACGCGCCTACTACGTGGGCGGCTTCGTGCGCGACGGCCTGATGGGCGTCGCCTGCAAGGACATCGACATCGAGGTCTACGGCATCTCTCCCGATGGACTGCGCTCTCTGCTGTCCAGGTTGGGCGAGGTCTACGACCGGGGCGCGAGCTTCGGCGTGCTGGGGCTGCGCCACAGCGACATCGACGTCGCCATGCCCCGCACGGAGTCCCGCACCGGGGAGAGGCACACCGATTTCGACGTGTCCGTGGACCCCTTCCTGCCGCCGGAGCGCGCCTGCCTGCGCCGGGACTTCACCATCAACGCCATGATTCAGGACGTGCTCACCGGCGAGGTGAAGGACTTTCACGGCGGGCGGGAGGATCTTCAGAGGCGGATCATCCGCTGCGTCAGCCCGCAGACCTTCGTCGAGGACGCGCTGCGGGCCTTCCGCGCCGCACAGTTTGCCGCACGGTTGGGGGCGGAGATCGAGCCGGAGACGCGGAAGCTGTGCGCGTCGATGGACGTGACCCACCTGAGCGTGGAGCGGATTCTGGGCGAGACGGAGAAGGCGCTTTTGAAGGCGGAGAAGCCCTCGATCTACTTCCGTCAGCTTCAGGCGATGGATCATCTGAAGGAGTTCTTCCCGGAGCTTGCGGAGACCATCGGCGTAAAGCAGAACCCCAAGTTTCACCCCGAGGGCGACGTGTTCACCCACACCATGCTGACGCTGGACGAGGCCGCGAAGCTGCGCAGTCGCGCGGAATACCCGCTGGGCTTCATGCTCTCGGCGCTCCTTCACGATCTGGGCAAGTGCGTGGCCACGCAGGTGCAGGAGGACGGGCGCATCACCGCCTACGGCCACGAGGTGCTGGGCCTGGAGATGGTGGAAAGGCAGCTGCGGCGCATCACCAACAACGAAAGGCTCATCGCCTACGTAAAGAACCAGACCGAGCTGCACATGCGGCCCAACATGCTGGCGGGGGCCAAGTCCAAGAAGAAAAAGACGCGCATGCTGTTCGACCTGAGCGTCTGCCCCAACGACCTGATCCTGCTGGCCCGATCGGACGCCAGCGGCAAGCTGGACGAGCCCTATGATGAAAACACCGAGCTCTGGCTGCGGGAGCGCCTGGAGGACTACCGCGCGTGCCTGAAGCGCCCCATGGTGACGGGCCAGGATCTGATCCATGCGGGGCTCAGGCCGGGGAAGGACTTTGGCGAATTGCTCCGCCGCGGGCGCATGCTGCACTTCTCCGGGCTGGAAAAGGGCGTGGCGCTGCGTCAGCTGCTGGGAGAATATCAGAAAATGCAGGAAATCAATTCAGATATGAATAAAAATTGAATGAAATAATTCAATATCGAGAGCGTGCCGGAGGCGGCGTGGGAGCCGTTCCGGCGCGCTTTTTATGTTAAATTTTCAAGAGCGGGGAAAAACACGCCAAAATTGCCGGAAAACCGGAAAAAGCGGGGCTTGACAAACGAAAAAGACTATGATATATTTCTATATTGCATTATTATGGACAAAAGTCTGCATCAGACGCGAAATTTTCACACATTGACGCAAAATCGGCGGAAAAAATGTGCAGATGTCTGAAAATAACGAAAGTTTATCCGAAAGATAACCTTTGACTTTTGGGCCATGGCGTTCGGAATCGCCGGCTTTTTCCGGCGGTGGAAATAAAGATAGGGGTGATTGAAGGTATGGTTCATCCGGTGCAAATGGGCAAGCGCACGCGAATGAGTTTTGCCCGCATTGAAGAGGCGCTGGCAGTACCCGATCTGATTGAGGTGCAGAAGAATTCCTACAGAAACTTCCTGAAGTATGGCCTTCGGGAGGTTCTTGCGGACGTTTCTCCGATCACCGATTACAGCGAGAGCCTGATTCTCGAATTCACGGACTATTCGCTGGACGATAAGCCGAAATATACGGTGGAGAAGTGCAAGGAGCGCGACGCGACCTACGCCGCTCCCCTGAAGGTGACGGTGCGCCTGACCAACCGCGACACCCACGAGATCAAGGAGTCCGAGGTCTTCATGGGCGACTTCCCGCTGATGACCGAGCACGGCACCTTCATCATCAACGGCGCGGAGCGCGTCATCGTCTCCCAGCTGGTCCGTTCCCCTGGCGTGTATTATTCCAAGGCCATCGACAAGACCGGCGCGGCGCTGTTCTCCGCACAGATGATCCCCAACCGCGGCGCATGGATCGAGTATGAGACCGATTCCAACGGCGTGGTGTTCGCGCGCATTGACCGCGCCCGCAAGCTGCCGGTGACGGTGCTGCTGCGCGCCATGGGCATTGAGAGCGACGAGGAGATCATCCGCCTGTTCGGCAACGACGAGCACGTTGCCGCCACCCTGACCCGCGACGCGCCCTCCCTCAACGACAAGGGCGAGCTGCGCTACCGCTCCCGCAGGGATCAGGCGCTGATCGAGATCTACAACAAGCTGCGCCCCGGCGAGCCGCCGTCGGTGGATTCCGCCACCAACCTGATCAACGCGCTGTTCTTCGATCCCAAGCGGTACGATCTGGCGCACGTGGGCCGCTACAAGTACAATAAGAAGCTCGCGCTGGCGCTGCGCATCTTCAACCGCGCGCCGGTGGAGGATGTGGTGCATCCCTACACGGGCGAGGTGCTGGCCGAGGCGGGTCAGCCCATCAGCCGCGAGCAGGCCGAGGCCATCCAGAACGCCGGCATCAACGACGTGGTCGTGCGCGTGGGCGATCAGGACGTGCGCATCATCGGCAACAACTTCGCCTACATCAAGCCCTTCCTGGAGAACTACAGCGCCGAGCTGTACGCCCAGTACGACGAGGACGAGGTGCGCTTCAGCGAGCGCGTGCACATCCCGACCCTGATCGAGGTACTGGAGCGCGTCAAGGAGGACGGCCTGCCCCTCAATCAGGCCCTGAAGGAGGCCTCCAAGCGCCTGGTTCCCAAGCATGTGCTGGTGGACGACATCGTGGCGTCTGTCTCCTATCAGTTCGGCATGTTCAGCGGCATCGGCGAGGTGGACGACATCGACCACCTTGGCAACCGCCGCCTGCGCAGCGTGGGCGAGCTTCTGCAGAACCAGATCCGCGTGGGCATGTCCCGCCTGGAGCGCGTGGTCAAGGAGCGCATGGCGATTCAGGATCTGGAGAAGGTTCGCCCCCAGGATCTGATCAACATCCGCCCCGTGTCCGCGGCGATCAAGGAGTTCTTCGGCTCCTCCCAGCTGTCCCAGTTCATGGATCAGCCCAACCCGCTGGCTGAGCTGACCCACAAGCGCCGTCTGTCCGCACTGGGCCCGGGCGGTCTGAACCGCGACCGCGCGTCCTTCGCCGTTCGAGACGTGCACTACTCCCACTACAGCCGCATCTGCCCCATCGAGACCCCTGAAGGTCCGAACATCGGTCTGATCGGCTCGCTGGCGACCTACGCCCGCATCAATGAGTACGGCTTCATCGAGGCCCCCTACCGCAGGGTGGACAAGGCCACCGGCATCGTCACCAACCAGATCGACTACATGACCGCCGACGAGGAGGACAAGTACGTCATCGCACAGGCCACCGAGCCGCTGGACGACGAGGGCCACTTCGTCAACGACCGCGTCACCGTGCGCCGCCGCGAGGAGACCATCGAGGTGGAGAAGGGCGACGTGGACTACGTGGACGTCTCCCCGCGCCAGCTGATCTCCGTCGCCACCGGCATGATCCCCTTCCTGGAGAATGACGACGCGAACCGCGCGCTGATGGGCTCCAACATGCAGCGCCAGGCCGTTCCGCTGCTGGTTCCGGAAGCGCCGCTGGTGGGCACCGGCATCGAGTACAAGGCCGCCTGCGACTCCGGCGTGGTGCTCTTGGCCCGCGAGGCCGGCCTGGTCACCCGCGTGACCGCGGACGAGATCGTCATCCGCGACGACGAGGGCGTGGAGCATCTCTACCGCCTGTCCAAGTTCGCCCGCTCCAACCAGGGCACCTGCATCAACCAGCATCCCATCGTCACCGAGGGCGAGGTCGTGGAGAAGCGCCAGCCCATCGCCGACGGCCCCTCCACCGACCAGGGCGAGATCTCCCTGGGCCGCAACGCGCTGATCGGCTTCATGACCTGGGAGGGCTACAACTACGAGGACGCCGTTCTGCTGTCTGAGCGCCTCGTGAAGGAAGATATGTACACCTCGATCCACATCGAGGAATATGAGTCCGAGGCGCGCGACACCAAGCTGGGCCCGGAGGAGATCACCCGCGATATCCCCGGCGTCGGCGAGGACGCGCTGCGCGATCTGGACGAGCACGGCATCATCCGCATCGGCGCGGAGGTTCGTGCAAACGACATCCTGGTCGGCAAGGTCACCCCGAAGGGCGAGACCGAGCTGACCGCCGAGGAGCGCCTGCTGCGCGCCATCTTCGGCGACAAGGCGCGCGAGGTGCGCGACACCTCCCTGCGCGTGCCCCACGGCGAATTCGGCATCATCG
>JAUNNK010000085.1 GCA_030537335.1 Clostridia bacterium
GCAACCATCGAACCCACAGCGACTATTGAACCCACGGAAACCATCGAACCGACCGCGACCATTGAGCCGACTGCAACGGTCGAGCCCACGGTCACGCCCGAACCCAGCGCCCCTGTGAGTGCCATTGACTTAAGGCCCGAGGGCGACGCGCAGCAGATCGATCAGGTCTGGCAGATCGCACTCACCGCCCCCGACGCGCAGATTGCATTCACCTGGGCGGAGATTCCGGGCGCGGAGCGCGTGCAGGTGCAGATCAGCGATCCCGGCGGGAATGTGCTGCTGAATCAGGATGTGACGGAGAACCGCATCGCCCTTGCGCCTGCGGACTATACCGAGGGGCCCTACACCCTGCGCATCGAGGCCTGGGCGGGCGAGGAACTGCTGCTCTTTGAGGAAGCACAGTTCATGCTTTCCCAGAGCAGGCCCGGCGGTCCGGGCGGCGGCATGCCCGGTGGCGGAAGGCCCAGCGGCGCAAGCGGCAGTCCGGAGGGCATGGCAGATCAGGGCTTCCGCGTCACCCCCGGCGAGGCGCTCACCAGCAGCCACGCCTCCGGAAGCGGCGACATGCGACTCTACGGCACGGTGGCACTGGAAGCCTCCGATGATGAGATGACCCTGCTCACGCTGGGCGAAACCGAATTGAACCTGACGCTGGACGGCGGCGCGGCCTTCACCGCAAGCCTGGAGGATTCCACGCTACGGCTGGAGCCCGTCGCGGCGGGCGCGCGCTGGGAGATCAAGCTCTCCGCGCTGCAAACCCTGAACCGCAGCGGAATTGAAGCCCTGCGCCTCGCGACCGGGGATGGGGAAATCCAGCTCCCCACTTCGCTGGAGCTTTGCGGCAGCGTCTACGGCATGTTGCGCGCACAGGGCCTGGTCGCCAAGGACTTCACGCTGGAGATCAGCGCGGATCAACAGATCGTTCGCGTCGGCGGCGCGCAGTACCTGCTCAATGGCGGCGAACTTGCAACAAATTAAAGGATGATGCCTATGCTGAAAAAGAGCCTGAGCCTGCTGGCGGCGCTCGCCCTCGCAGTCTCTCCCGCGCTGGCCGAGACCTATTCCGGCACGACGGTCGCTGCGCGCACCACGGCACTGGTCAGTGAAGCCGGCGGCGTGCTGGAGTCGCTCTCCCTGCTGCCCGGACAGAGCGTGGCGGCCGGAGAAACCGTCGGCTCCACCCGCGCGGAGAAGGTGTTTGCCGCCTGGGACGGAACCGTGGCCCTGTGCCACGCGGAGGCCGGAGACAGCGTGGACGGCGCGGTGCTGGAGATCTCCCCCACCAGCCGCTACACGGTCTACTGCACGGTGGACGGCGCGTACGGCGACCCGGAGACGGAGCTTGTGCACACCGGCGAACAGCTCTACCTGCGCTGCACCGCCAACGGCACCCACAAGGCCATCGGCGTGGTCACGTCCATCGACGGCGCGGAGTATCAGGTGGAGGTCATCGGCGGCGAGCTGTACGTGGGCGAAACTGTGAACCTCTACCGCGACGCGGACTTCAGCGCCGCCCGGCGCGTGGGCGTGGGCACCGCCGTGGTTGCGGAGCCCATCGAGTACAGCGCCAGCGGCACGCTGATCGAGCTTTGCGTCACGGAGGGCGAGGAAGTGGAGCGCGGCGAGCTGCTGTTCACCTACGCGCAGGCGGATTCCACGCAGATCATCTGCCCCGCAGGCGGCGTGGTCGCCAGCGTGCTTGCCTCCCCCGGCGACGTGCTAAAGATCGGCCAGAGCGTGGCCGAGCTGGTGCAACCCGGAGACGTGCGCATACAGGTGCAGCTGAGCGCTGCGGACGCTGCCCGCATACAGCTTGGCGACGCGGCGACCTACATCCGCGCCGACGATCCCGACGAGACTCCGCGCAGCGCCATCGTGGAGGGCGTGTCCGCAATCGCCGATGGCGAGGACTACGTCGCGCTGCTCGTTCCCGAGGACGCCGACCTGCCCCTGGGCCTGAGCGTCGAGGTGCGCATCGGCGAATAAATCCCGATTCTCCTTCATACAACCTATCGGCGGCAGCTCCCCTGCCGCACAAGCCCCATAAAAGGGACTGTGAAAGAACGCGTTGATGTTCCTTCACAGTCCCTCATTCTTTGCAAATCATATTGGCAGCTCCACGCTGACCCGCAGGGTGTGCGCGTCCTCGTAGCTCAGCGCGATCCTCCCCTTATGGGCCTCGACGATGGACTGGGCGGCGGAGAGTCCCACGCCGCAGCCCGCCGTGCCCTGGGTGCGGGCGCTGTCGCCCCGGTAGAAGCGCTCGAACAGGCGCTCGGGCGGGCAGTCGGGAAGCCGGGAGACGCTGTTGCGCAGCGTCAGCCGGACACGGCAGCCACTTTTCTCCAGCCGAACCTCGATCCAGCCGCCCGCGTCGGCGTACTGCACGGCGTTGTCCAGCAGCGCGTGCACCAGCTGCCCAAGGCCCCTCGCATCGCCCCGCAGGCGAACCTCCTCCCCGATCTCGCTGCGAAGGCGCAGCCCACGGGCCGCGCAGCGCTCCCGCTCGGCCTCGATTTCCTCCGCGACCAGCGCGCCCAGCTCCACCTGCGTCCGCTCCTGCTCCGCGCGGCCCTCGTCCAGCCGGGCCAGCGCCAGCAGATCGTTGAGCAGCGCGCGCAGGCGCGTAACCTGGCCCCGGATGTTCCGGCTCCACTTGTTCTCTCCTTGAATCAGCTCCATCGCGTCGATGTTGGACTGGATGATGGCCACCGGGGTCTTGATCTCGTGCCCTGCGTTGGTGATGAACTGCTTCTGCTTTTCGATGTTCACCGCGTAGGAGCGCACCATGCGCTTCGACAGCGGCAGCAGGATCAGGAACATCCCCAAAAGGCCCAGCGCGTTGGCGATCATCATGGGGCCCAGCATGCCCAGCAGTGCCTGCAGCGGCGCAGAGTTGTCCAGCAGCGCCACCAGCGCGCCGCCGTCTTCCATGTGCCGCAGGGCGAACTTATACATGTCAGCCTTGCCCTCCGCCTCGCCGGACGCGAGGATTTCATGTACGACCTCCCGAAGCGCCGCCTCGTCGGTCTCCGCCACGCCCCGCGCGTCCACCTCCATGCCGCCGTCCGCGTCCACGCGCACCAGATAGTACGCCTCCTGCGGGCCGTGGGCGGGAATCTCGTAGCCGAACAGCGCAAGCTTGTCCTTGGGCTCCCGTGGGTTCTCCATCGGGGGCTCGGGCCGCGCACCCACATCCGGCATCTCCATCAGGCGCTCCAGCGTCCGATCCCACCTGCGCTCCATCTGAAGGTAGCTGCCCGCGATCATGCCGCAGTTCAGCAAGAGCAGCAGGATCGCCAGCGCCAGCATCGCGCCCAGGATGAACCTGCGGCGCAGCGCGCGAATCATTGCCCGACCTCCAGCGTGTAGCCCAGCCCCCTGCGCGAGGCGATCTCCACCTTCGCGTTCAGCGCGCTCAGCTTCTTGCGCAGGTAGGAGATGTACACCCACACCACGCCCACGCCTGCGTCCGTCTCGCAACCCCACACCCGCTCCAGCAGCGTCTCGGCGGAGAAGGTCATGCCCGGATTGCGCATCAGCAGCTCCATCAGCTGGTACTCCAGCTTGCTCAGCGACTGCACCCTGTCCCCGCAGCGCAGCTCGAAGCGCCCCGGATCCAGCGTCACGTCGCCCAGGCGCAGCACGTCCGGCACGTAGCTCTCCCGCCTGCGCAGCATGGCCCGCAGCCGCGCCAGCAGCTCGCCCATGGCGAAGGGCTTGGGAAGGTAGTCGTCCGCGCCCGCGTCCAGGCCCCGGATGCGATCCTCCACCTCGCCCTTGGCAGTCAGCAGCAGCACCGGCGTGCGGTTGCCCTCCCGGCGCAGGCGCTCAAGCACCTCCACGCCGTCCATGCGGGGCATCATCACGTCCAGAATCACGCCGTCGTAGGCCTGGCTGCGGGCATAGTCCAGCGCGTCCGCGCCGTCGTACACCGCGTCCACACTGTAATTGTGAAAGCTCAGGATGTCCACCAGCGCCTCGGACATGGCGATTTCGTCCTCGGCAAGCAGTATGCGCATGCTGCTTCCTCCCCTCTGCATATCAAAATTTCCCCGCTCCACCGCTGCGGAGTGGGGAAAAACATTCTCTAATCTTCCGGCTTCGCCACCTGGGTCACGTCGTAGGGCGTGGTCTGGTAGACGAAGTAGTTCAGCCAGTTGGAGTAGAGCAGGTTGGCGTGCCCGCGCCAACTGACGATGGGCTCCTTCGAGGGATCGTCGCCGGGATAGTAGTTCTTCGGCACGTCGATGGGCTTGCCCGCCTTCACATCCCGCAGGTACTCGCTCTCCAGCGTGCGCGCATCGTACTCCGAGTGGCCCATCATAAAGAACTGCCTGCCCTGACGGTTGCGCACGATGCACACCCCGGCCTCGTCGGACGAGGCCAGAATCTGAAGGCTCGGCACGGCCTCGATGTCCTCGCGCCGCACGGTGGTGTGGCGGGAGTGGGGCACCATGAACACATCGTCAAAGCCCCGCAGCAGCATGGACTCCCGGTATTCCGATCGATGGGGAAACACGCCGAAGAGCTTCCTCTCCAGCGGCTGCTTCTGGATGCCGTAGTGGTAGTAAAGCCCCGCCTGCGCGCCCCAGCAGATGTGCATCGTGGAGTGCACGTGGCTGCGCGACCACTCCATGATCTCGCACAGCTCCGGCCAGTAGTCCACCTCCTCGAAGGGCAGGTGCTCCACCGGCGCGCCGGTGATGATCATGCCGTCGTAGCAGGTGTCCTTCACCTCGGAAAAGGTGCGGTAGAAGGACAGCAGGTGCTCCTGGCTGGTGTTGAGGGACTTGTGGGCCTCCATGCGCAGCAGCGTCAGCTCAATTTGAAGCGGGGTGTTGCCCAGCAGCCGGGTCAGCTGGGTCTCCGTCTCGATCTTCTTGGGCATCAGATTGAGCAGCAGCATGCGCAGCGGACGGATGTCCTGGGTCATGGCCCGGGTCTCCGTCATGACGAAGATGTTTTCCTTCAGCAGAATCTCCGCGGCGGGCAGGTTGTTGGGAATTTTGATGGGCATGGGTTTCTCACCTTCCAGGGGGTCGTATGTCTTTCGGATCGATCTTCAGATCTGCTCCAGTGCCTGGGCGATGTCCTCGATCAGATCCTCGGCGCTCTCCAGGCCGCAGCTCAGGCGCACCAGATCGCCGGATACGCCGGCGGCGACCAGCTCGGCATCGTTCATCTGACGATGGGTGGTGCTGGCGGGATGCAGACAGCAGGTGCGCGCGTCGGCCACGTGGGTCTCGATGGCGGCGATCCTCAGGTTCTGCATGAACCTCGACGCGGCCTCGCGACCGCCCTTCACGCCGAAGGAGACCACGCCGCAGGTGCCCTTGGGCATGTACTTCTGCGCCCGGGCGTGATAGGGACTGGACTCCAGGCCCGGATAGTTCACCCAGGCGATCTTGTCATGCTGCTCCAGGTACTGGGCCACCTTCAGGGCGTTCTCGCAGTGGCGCTCCATGCGCACGTGCAGGCTCTCCAGGCCCAGGTTGAGCATGAAGGCGCTCTGGGGCGAGGGCGTGGAGCCAAAGTCGCGCATCAGCTGCACGGTGCACTTGGTGATGAACGCGCCGCCCAAGCCGAACTTCTCTGCGTAGGTCACGCCGTGGTAGCTCTCGTCCGGCGTGGTGAGCCCGGGGAACTTGTCCGCATGTGCCAGCCAGTCGAAGCGCCCCGCGTCCACAATCGCGCCGCCCACCGCTGCGCCGTGGCCGTCCATGTACTTGGTGGTGGAGTGGGTCACGATATCCGCGCCCCACTCGAAGGGGCGGCAGTTGATGGGCGTGGCGAAGGTGTTGTCCACGATCAGCGGCACGCCGTGGGCGTGGGCCGCATTGGCGAAGCGCTCGACGTCGAACACCGTCAGCGCCGGATTGGCGATGGTCTCGCCGAACACCGCCTTGGTGTTGGGACGGAAGGCCGCCTCCAGCTCCGCATCGGTGCAGTCCGGGGAGATGAAGGTGAAGTCCACGCCCATGCGCTTCATGGTGACGGCGAAGAGGTTGTAGGTGCCGCCGTAGATGGACGCGGAGGACACCACGTGGTCGCCGTTGCCGGCGATGTTGAACACCGCGTAGAAGTTGGCGGACTGGCCGGAGGAGGTCAGCATGGCCGCCGTGCCGCCCTCCAGATCGCAGATCTTGGCCGCAACCGCGTCGCATGTGGGGTTCTGCAGGCGGGAATAGAAGTAGCCGGAGTCCTCCAGGTCGAACAGGCGACCCATGGCCTCGCTGGTGGCGTACTTGAAGGTCGTGCTCTGAACAATGGGAATCTGTCGGGGTTCGCCGTTGCCGGGCGTGTAGCCGGACTGAACACACTTGGTCTCAATACGCATCTGTCGTTCTCCTATATGTTTTTATAGGTACCTATTCTTCATTATATCGGATGAATCTGAGCTGTCAACCCGTTTTTCATGCGGATTATACGTAGTCCGCCCACGCGCTTCCCTCGGGACGGGTGTGGTGGAGGTGTCCCGCGCCCTCGAGTCCGGGGAAGCCCTGCTGGCGCAGCGCCTCGTAGAGCACGATGGCCACGGAGTTGGACAGGTTCAGGCTGCGCGCGTCGCTGCGCATGGGGATGCGGATGCACTTGTCGTAGTTGCGGGCCAGCAGGTCCTCGTCCAGGCCCTTCGTCTCCCGGCCGAACACCAGGAAGTCGCCGTCCGCGTACTGCGCACCGCAGTAGTCCCGGGGGGCCTTGGTGGTGGCGTAGTGTAGGCGCGCGTCGGGATAGGCCGTGAGGAAGTCCTCCCAGCTCTCGTGCACCTCCAGCGTCATCATGTGCCAGTAATCCAGCCCCGCGCGCTTGAGGTACTTGTCGGAGAGCTCAAAGCCCAGCGGCTTGATCAGGTGCAGCATCGCCCCCGTCGCCGCGCAGGTGCGGGCGATGTTGCCCGTGTTCTGGGGAATCTCCGGGTTCACCAGCACGATGTGCATCATAACTGTTCATCTCCCAGCACGTATTTGCGGATGGTCTGCGCCACGCCGTCGTCCTCGCAGCTCGGTGCGATGATGCGGCAGGCGCGCTTGACTTCGTCGATGGCGTTGTCCACGGCCACCGGCCAGCCCACGTTCTCCAGCATGGGCAGGTCGTTGGTGTAGTCGCCGAAGCCCATCACCTGATCGCGATTGAGGCCCATGTGCGCCGTCAGCCAGCGCACCGCCGCGCCCTTGCCCGCGCCCGGGGCCATGATCTCCAGATTGAAGGGGAAGGCACTGTTCGCCTGAAAGCCCATCGCCTCGACCTCCCGGCGCAGATGTGCCAGCAGCGCGGTGTCGTCGGCATAGGCCTCGATCTTGTATGGGCCGTCCAGGCCGCGCTCCTCAAAGCCCTGCCAATCGTCGTCCACCACGCAATAGGACGCGCCGCCGTCGAAGTAGCTCGTCTCCGGCAGACGGAACACCGTCAGGTACTGACTGCGCACGCGGTAGATCGCGTCCGGCACGTAGGCGGTCATCATCACCTGCTCCGCCCTGAGCAGCTCGTAGATCTGATGTGCCTGCGCCGAACTCAGCCGCCACTGGCGCAGGAAGCTGCCGTCGCTGCGCACCACCGCGCCGCCGTTGCAGATGATCATGTAGCCGTCCTCAATGCCCAGCTGATCCACGGCGACCTTGCGCGCAGCGGGGTACCAGCGCCCGCTGGCAATGACGAATTCCACGCCCCGCGCACGGCAGTCCCGCACCGCATTGTAGGTCGCCGGGGAGATGATCTGATTGGCGGGCAGGATGGTGCGATCGATGTCGGAAACAATCAGCTTGATGTCCATGCTCAGATCTCCTTCTGTAACAGGCAGCGCTCCAGCACCAGGCCCACGCCGCCCAGGTTGTGATCCGGCGCGATGAGCCGCGCAACCGCCTTCACGCTGTCCTCGCCGTTCTCCATGGCCATGGGGATGCCCGAAGCCTCCAGCATGGGAATGTCGTTGGTCATGTCGCCAAAGGCCATCACCTGACTCTGCGGGATGCCCAGCTCCCGGCAGATCGCGCGCACCGCGAAGCCCTTGTCCACGCCGCTGGGCATGAACTCCTTGTTGCGCTTCGATGCGCTGGACACGGACAGGTGCATGTCGTTTAGCTCCGCCTGGAGCCGGTCGAAGCCGGGGTCATACTCCTCCCCCAGCGCCACGAACTTGTACACGCCGTCCAGACCCTCGCCCCACAGCCGGTCGCGGTCGCACACCGTCTCGTAGGGGTACAGGGGATCGTCGATGGTGCCGGGGATGTGGTGGGCGTAGCGCGGGCCCAGCGAGGGCCGCACCTCCGGGTTGCCCATGTAGCACTTGCCCCGGCGGTAGGCGTTGAAGTACATGCCGCTGTCCTCCAGCGTGCTTAACACGCGCTCCGCATCCGCGCGGGTGAAACTGCGCTCACACAGCGTGGGGCCGTCCTCCCCCGCCTCGATGCGCGCGCCGTTACAGGCCGCGAGGATGGGATGAATCCCCAGCTCCCGGGCAAAGCCCCGCATCAGCTCAAAGCTGCGGCCGCTGATGAGCGCCAGCTTCACGCTCCGAGCCTCGCAGGCCTGCAAGGCACGACAGTTGATCTCCGGGAAGCGCTTGTCCGCATCCATCAGCGTGCCGTCGATGTCCAGCGCGATCAGGCGCACATTCCGTATCTCTTTCAGCAGTTCTTCCGTCATCTTTTCTCCATCCAATCCGGGCAGTCCGCCTGAAAGACGCAGCCGACGTGCGCCTTCAGCGGACTACCTGCGGGTATTTCCATTCTCTCGCACCACAGGCAGAGCTTCCCCATGAAGCCCAGCTTTCGATTGACCTCCCGGTCTCCATATTTATCGTCGCCCAGGATGGGACAGCCGATGTGGGCCATGTGGGCGCGCAGCTGATGCGTGCGCCCGGTGACCGGCTCCAGCTCCACGTCCCAGCAGTCGCCCACCGCGCCCCGCAGGTGCAGCCGGGTTACGATCTCCCGCGCGCCCGTTGCAGGCCTGTCCGTCACGCGCACCGTGGCGCGCTTTGCGTCCTTGGTCAAATACGCCTTCAGCGTCATCTCGTCCTTCGGAGGCCGCGCGCACAGCAGCGCCCGGTAGGTCTTGCGAACGCCGTGCTCCTTGAAGGCGGCGAAGGCCTGTTCGTAGGTTTCATCGTCCAGCGCCGCCAGCAGCACGCCGCCGGTGGCCGCGTCCAGGCGGTGGCACAGCCGGGCCTCCGGGTGGATGCGCCGCATGCGCGCCTCCATGGTGTCCGCCCCCACGCCGTCCGCGTCCGGCAGCGAGGGCAGGCCCTGGGGCTTCACCGCCGCCAGCAGGCGACCGTCGTCGTAGATCACCCCGGCGGGGACTTCAAAGTGGCGGCTGTCGGCGTAGATCTCCAGCAGGTCGCCGCCGCGCACGGCGTCGTCCTTGCCGCACTTGATTCCGTTTACCCGCACGTCCTTCTTCTTCATCAGCTCCCGCAGCACGTACCCCGGCAGCAGCGGCCATGCGCGCTTCAGATAGCGCTGCAAATTCTCATCCCGAATGCTCGCGGGAACCTCGTGGCGGATCATGCGTCCTCCTCCGGCCACGGCAGGTACATTTCCTCCACCCGCAGCGGTTCCACCCGGCCCTCGCTCATGTCGGTGACGCGGCTCAGGAAGCCCTCCTCGTCGGCGCAGCGCACGATCAGCGTGTAGCTGATTTTGTCCGTGTAGTCCTTGTCCTCCACGATCACCGGTTCGCCCTTCAAAAAGTGGTCCATGCGGTTGAGCATCGGGTAGGGAATCTCCATCAGATAGCGCGCGGTGGGGTGCATCACGCCCACGCCGCAGGCGTTGAGCGCCGCCGCCGCGCCCTGGGAGTAGGCGCGCACCAGTCCGCCCGCGCCCAGCAGCACCCCGCCGAAGTAGCGCGTGACCACCACGGCGCAGTTCGTCACGCCCCGGGCCTTCATCACCTCGATGATGGGCATGCCGGCGGTACCGCCGGGTTCGCCGTCGTCGCTGTAGCGCATCACGCCCATGTTCGTGCCGATGATGTAGGCGTAGCAGTTGTGGGTCGCGTCCTTGTGCTTCGTGCGAATCTCCTGAAGGAAGGCAAGCGCCTCCTCCTCGGTCTCGCAGGGACAGCCGTAGCCGATGAAGCGGGACTTGTTGATGATGAAGCTGTCGTCCGCGCGCTTGATCAGCGTCTTGTAGGGCCTGAGCGCCATGCCTTTGCACCACCTTCATGAATTCCAATCCCGTTTATTCCATGATTGTCGGCGTGCTGCCCTTCGGGGCCCGCCGACCCGGCCAAGCCTTCGGCTTGCCTAATCTTCATTATTATAAAATAAAATCCGCGCATGCGCAAGCATACGCGGGATAACAAAGCCCTCATTTTGTCGCGGCCACGTAGCCGCACTTCTCCACCAGGGCCTGTCCCTGTTCGGAGGTCAGCCAGGAGAGCAGAATCGGCACGTTGGGATTGCTCTCGCCCTTGCGGGTCACGGCGTAGAGGGTGGTCACGTGGGGATAGGCCCCGCTGCGGATGTTCTCCAGCGTGGGTTCCATGCCGTCGATGGACAGGAGCTTGACCCCGCTGCCCACCATCTCGGTGCAATAGAAGCGGAAGCTGTAGCCGATGGCGTTGGGCAGGTTGCGGTACTCGATGGTTTCCAGAATATCCGCCATTCCATCCATCACGAACTGCTGGGGCGGCGTCATCAGCGCCACGTCGTCCATCAGCGCTTCCAGCGCCGTCTGGCTGCCGCTGTTCTTCGGGCGCTGGTAAGCCACGATCTCGCCCAGACCGTCCACGCCCAGTTCGCTCCAATCCGCAATCGCGCCGCTGTACACGCCCCGAATCTGCTCGGTTGTGATATTCTCCAGCGGGTTGTCCGCGTTCACAGTGAACACAAAGGCCTCCGCGCCGAAGGGGGTCAGCTCCAGCTCCACGCCCGCGGCAGCGGCGCTGGCAAGCTGCTCGTCCGACGGCTCCGCGCAGAAGATCACGTCCGCCGCGCCCTCGATCAACCGCGCATAGGCCTTGTTGGTCTTGGTGCAGAGCACCAGCGGGTCATCCATCGGCGTGCCGTAGATCACGTCCCGTGGATAGGTCGCCTGCACGATGGCGGAGTACACCGGAAACAGCGCCGTCGCACCGTCCAGCCGGGGCAGCGCTGCGTCCGCATCCCAGCGGATGTCCGCCGCCACGTCCAGAGAGACCACCTTGCTTCCCTCGTTGGGATAGTAGTCCTCAAGGGAGAAGGACGAGCCCAGCTGCGCCACCTCCTCCGCAGTGCTGCCGCTCAGGTGGAAGTAGTGCTTCTCGTCGCCCAGCATGGCGATGACCACCGAATCCTCCGCGCTGATCTCAATGGAATCGTACTCCATGGGAAGCACCAGCGCGCCCGTACGGTCGATCACGCCCCAGACGGGTTCGTAATAATCGCTGCTGCTGCCGTTGTCCTCCACATACGCGCCCCGACGCGCCACGGCGGCGTAGTCCCCCTGAAAGTCGTTGGCGCGGTAGAAGCGAGGCTCGATCAGAATTTCGCCGCTGCGGTCGATGTAGCCCCGCAGATCATCCAGCTCCACCCGGGCAATGCCGTCTACGAACGACCCGGCGTAATCGAAGCGCGGCTCCACCAGAAACGCGCCGTTCTCCAGCAGAAAGCCCCACTTGCCGCGCGTGCGGACGGCAGCCACGCCGTCCACAAAGCCATCGAAGCCGTCCAGCCAGCCGTCCTGAAGTACGCGCCCCTCCCCGTCCAGCAGCGACCACGAGCCGTCCCGCTGGGCGAGGTAGCGCGTCTCTTCGCCCTTCAGCTCCACAATCTCATTCCACTTATCACTCCATGCAGGCGCTTCGGCAAGCGCCGCAGAAATCAGCAGCAGCGCCGCCAGCGCGATACAGATGCATCTTCGCAGCATATTTCTCCCTCCTTCGGTACATTTCTCTATACTGATAAGACGCATTTTCTCCGGAAAATGTTGCCGGAATCCGAAAAAACGGCTCTATAATAAAAGTTGGGGTGAGCCCAAAAGGGAAGACAAAGTAAGCCCCA
>JAUNNK010000225.1 GCA_030537335.1 Clostridia bacterium
CGCCGACGCCCTCGCCCACGCCGATCCCGACCCCCACGCCGGAGCCGTCGCCCACCCCGACTCCCACGCCGGAGCCGACGAAGATCGCCAGCAAGGCCTACTCCCAGTTCAAGACCAAGGGCTTCAACGTTCCCGAGCCGTCCACCAACGGCACGGTGGAAATCACGAACTTCTACGTCTCCGAGCCCAACAACCGCCAGGTCGTGCGCCTGGACGGCTACGGCTACCTCAACGACGCGAGCTTTGACGGCGCGGATGCAAGCATCTTCGTCATCGTCACCAACGACGCCAGTGGCAAGCAGCGCGCCTACAAGGGCACCATGGAGGCCGGCGTCAGCGGCGTGGACCACAGCGACGCCATCTGCAAGAACGCCGCCAACACCGACTTCTCCACCATCTTCAGCGTGGCGAAGTTCGCCGACGGCGACTACAGCCTGGGCCTGATCATCTACTACAAGACGGCGGACGGCAACGCCTACTCCTACCACGAGCTGGGCGACCGCTTCACCGTGACCGACGGCAAGGTCTCCTCCGTATCCGAGGCCGATCCCTTCGCTTCTGCGAACAGCACCGCCTTTGACGCGGCCAACGAGGCCGATGCGGCGGACGAGGCCCAGACCGACGAGGAATTCCAGAACTTCGATCTCGGCGCAGCGCTGGATGACAGCGCTGCGGCGGACGCAGCCGTCGAAACCTTCACCGGCACGACTGTCGGCTGAGGACTCCATCCCATAGAACACAGCGCTCCCCGGATTGGGGAGCGCTGTTCTTCTTACAAAGAAGAAAGCCGCTTCACATTGAAGCAGCTCTCTTCCCCCTTGTGATGGACTTACTTGTCGTTCTCGATGACCTCGAGCACTTCCATGGGGCACGCCTTGGCGCAGATGCCGCAGGCGATGCACTTGGAGGCGTAGTCCTCGTTGAGCACCATGACCTTCATCGGGCAGGCCTCGACGCACTTGCCGCAGCCGACGCACTTCTTCTTGTTGATCATGTACACGCCCTTGGGGTTGCGGGTGATGGCCTCGTGCTCGCAGGTGCGCATGCACTTGCCGCACTGTAGGCAGGAATTGACCTTGGGCTCGCCGTTCTTCTCGACGATCTGAATGCAGGACTTGCGCGGATCGCGCACCTTATAAAACGCCTCGGAGCAAGCCAGCACACAGCTCAGGCACGCCATGCAGCGAACATCCTTCTTAACAGACAGCTTTTTCATCTCATAACCTCCGCGATTCTATGCTCTGCTGTTATTATACACGCCCGGGCGCAAAATGTAAATGCGTCATTTATGAAAAATGTCGCAAAAAATCAATTTGTGCTCGTGCCCGGCGCTTGGAAAGCGTTTTCTGCGAAGAAATATGTTGGAATTGTGAAATCTTTCCTGCAAATCCTGTTGTTAAATAAGCCCCCCGCCGGGATATGGCATTGACTTTGTTGTTTACATTTGATAAAATAATAGTATCCATGATCGGGTTTTTGTGCCGTGTCAGAACCCGTGTGGTTCGGATGCTTTTTGGCGGAAGGGTAGCTCCGCAGAATCCATGCGTCCGCTCCGAAGCGATACACGGCTGGCATTTGTTTCACCAAATAATCTTTGGGAGGAAGAAGCTCTGATGGAAATGAATAAGACCTTTATCACGATTGAGCAGATGGAAGCGGCAACCGACGCTTTGCTGGAAACGGCAAAGAAGGTTGGAGCTGACACTTGGCAGCAGCGCGTGAAGAACCAGACTCCTCACTGCAAGTTCGGCGAGGAGGGCATCTGCTGCCGCATCTGTACGATGGGCCCCTGCCGCATCACTCCGAAGTCCCCCCGCGGCATCTGCGGCTGCGACGCCAACGGCATCGTCGCCCGCAACTACCTGCGCTTCACCGCCGGCGGCGCCGCGACCCACTCTGACCACGGCCGCAGCATCTGCCACACCCTGTACGCCTCCAAGGAGGGCGGCAACTACCAGGTCAAGGATCCCGAGAAGCTCTGCCGCATCGCCAAGGAATGGGGCATCGAGACCGAGGGCCGCGACATCTACGACGTCGCCCACGAGGTCGCCGAGACCGGCCTGATGGAGTACGGCAAGCCCTTCGGCGTCCAGCGCTTCCTGAAGCGCGCTCCCGAAGCCCGTCAGCAGGTCTGGGCGAACGAGGGCATCGAGCCCCGCGCCATCGACCGCGAGGTCTCCCAGTCCATGCACATGACCCACATGGGCTG
>JAUNNK010000086.1 GCA_030537335.1 Clostridia bacterium
GCCATTCATCAGCGGAACGGCGCTCGACGATGCAGCGGCGGGGGAGATGCTCCCCCATCCACCAACTTACTTCTTCCGCAGCACGATGGCCACGAAGTTCATGTAATCCAGACCGCCGTGCTCCATGGTCGCGCGGTCGCCCACGGCGTACTCGTTGTCCTGCCTGAGCCAGTCGGCCCAGACCTCGGCGTTGCTTTGCATCTCGTGCACGGACACCACCTCACAGTCCCGGCTCTGGGACACCATGTTCCGCCACCACTGTGCGTCGTGGATGTAGTCCAGCTGCTCGGCGTTCCAGGAGCGCAGCAGCACCTCGGGGATGTTGTCGTGGCAGTCCTTCTTCATGCCCGTCACCGCCGCGTAGATCATGCCGCCGCTCTTCACGAAGGGCAACAGCTTCTCGTCCAGATAGGCCGGATCGCGGCCAAAGTAGTTGTAGGAATCCACGCAGACCACGGAATCAAAGAACTCCCTCTCAAAGGGCAGGTCGTTCGCGTCCGCCTTCACCGGGATGCACTGCTCGCGGGTGAGACCGAAGTTCTCAAACAGCGGATAGTGGGTCTCCGGCTCGCTCCAGAGATCGGCGGCGTAGACGGTGAAGCCGTACTCCTTCGCCAGAAACGCGCTGGTCAGGCCCTCGCCGCTGCCCAGATCCATCACCCGCGCACCTGCAGGAATCCGATGCTCCGCCAGCAGCTCCTCGCACAGCTTCAGAGGGTTCGGCCCCATGATGTACTTCATATAGTCGTTGCCCATGTATTTTTCACTCTTCGGATATTTCATAGGTAGATTTCCTCCTTCATTATGCCCTGTTTTTCTCCACAAAGCGCCTCAGATGCACCCGCAGCAGCTCCAAAGCGTTCGCAGCGTCCGGGCCGTCGGCGACGGCCATCAGCAGCGTCATCGGGCCGTAGAACTCCAATGCCAGCTGCATCGGATCATTCTCCTTCCAACATCCACGCAGCGTCATCTCCCGGAACAGATCGGCCATGTACTTCAGCGGGCCTCCGGTGATGTACTGGCTGTACAGCCGCGCCATCTCCCCGTCGCGGTACTGCTCCAGCGTCAGCATCCGCCGGAACGCCGACGCGAAGGGATCCTCCGTCCAGTAGCGGAACATGGCCTCGCTGTATGCAAGGATGCTCTCGATTTCCGTGTCTCCATAAGCCGCCGCGCCCTGCTCAACGGGCTCCACAGGCACGTCATAGCTCGCTGCGTTCTCTCCGTCCATCTGCTCCATGCGCCGCAGGATTCTCTCAAAGATGTCCCGCTTGCCCGCATAGTGGCGGTAGAGCGCGCCCTTCGTGATGCCCAGCTCTCCGGCGATGTCCGCCATGGACACCCCCGCGTAGCCCTCCCGCGCAAACAGCGTCAGCGCCGCTTCCAGTATTTTCTCCTTCGTGACCGACATCCATGTACCTCCGATTTAGTAAACGATCGTTTACGTACAGTATAGTAAACGATCGTTTACTTGTCAAGTCGTTTGCAAGAATATTTACAGCGGCGAGACGTTCGCCCTTCCGCCGGTCTGCTCCACCCGATAGACGCCGATCAGGTTGCCCGGATTGGCCCGGCGCAGTGCAGCGCGCACGCGCTCCGCGTCCTCGAGCGCAAAGCGCACCGACAGTCCGCAGCCCAGGGCAACAGCACGGGGCGTTGTGACGACGCGCACATTCACGCCCTCCCGGCGCAGGATATCCTCAAAGCGCAGCACCTGCTGCCGCGAGCGGAACGCCGCGATCCCGTATACCTCCCGCATATCGATTTCCTCCCCTTCCAAGCGCCGGGAGTTCTGAAAGCCGCCCGGGCGCTAATAGTATTATCTTACGCCGCCGGGTTCACCGGCGTGAAGGAGGGTTTCGATGCAGATCTATTTCGACAACGCCGCGACGAGCAGTCCCAAGCCCGCCGCCGTACAGGAGGAGGTGCTGCGGGCGCTGCGGGACTACAACGCGAACCCCGGTCGGTCGGGCCACGAGGCCGCGCTGCAGGCTGCGCACTGCGTGTTTCGCACCCGTGACGCCCTCTCCGACTTCCTCTGTGCGCCGGAGGGCAGCTGCGTGGCCTTCCAGTTCAACTGCACCGACGCGCTGAACCTGGCCATCAAGGGGATCCTGCGCCGGGGCGACCACGTGGTGACCAGCTTTCTGGAGCACAACAGCGTGCTGCGACCGCTGTCGGGACTGAGCAGTCGCGGGGAGATCTCGCTGACGATGGTCGCGCCCCGACCGGACGGCATGCTGGATCCCTCGGACGTGAAAAAGGCGCTGCGGCCGTCCACCCGCTTGATTGTCCTCACCCACGCCTCCAACGTCACCGGCGCGATCCAGCCCGTCGCGGCCATCGGCGCGCTGGCCCGGGAGAAGGGCGTTCCCTACCTCATCGACGGCGCGCAGGCGCTGGGCGCGCTTCCGGTGGACGTTGCACGGTTGGGCTGCTCCATGTACGCCTTTCCGGGACACAAGGGTCTGCTCGGCCCCCAGGGCACCGGTGGATTGTACATCGCGCCGGGTCTGACCCTGCGCCCGGTGCGGGAGGGCGGCACCGGCACCGCCTCCGACAGCATGCTCCAGCCCAGCGAGGCCCCGGAGCGGTACGAATCCGGCACGCTGAACCTGCCCGGCATCGCGGGGCTTGGCAAGGGCGTGGAGTACGTGCAGGCGCACCAGTCGCAGATCATGATGCACGAGCGGGAGCTGACCACCGCCCTCTACGAGGAGCTTCGCGCCATGGAGGGCGTGACGCTCTACTGCCCGACGGAGGAGGCCGCACGGGCGGGCATCGTCAGCTTCAATCTGGGCGATCTGGGCTCCAGCGAGGTCGCGGACGCCTACAACCGGCGGGGCATCGCCGTGCGCGGGGGCCTGCACTGTGCGCCCGGAACCCACCGCTTTCTGGGCACGCTGCGCCGGGGCGCGGTTCGTGCGAGCATCGGCTATGACAACAGCTTCGAGGAGGTCGAGGCCTTTCTGCGCGCCACGCGCGAAATTTTGCGCGACGGCCGCGCATAAAATCAACCCCCTTCGGGCACAATGCACCGTGCCTGAAAGGGGTTGATATTTATGGCAATGATGGAATGCAGGGACTGCTTCCGCCTGGCCGATTCGCGCTGCTTTCAGCGCTGCGTGAACTGCGGCGCGCCGCTGTGCGACGACTGCGCCAGCCGCAACCACGGCCTGTGCGAGGATTGCGCCGACTGCGAATGATTCCGCGCCGGGCGGAATCGCCTCAAACCAGATTCTGCCCGGCCATCTTCCGGGCCATCTCCAATTCCAGCGCCTGCTGGCGAAGCTCCGGCAGCTCCTCCGCGAGTTCCCGGTACGCCGCCAGCAGGTCGTCGATTTCCTCCAGCGCGCCTTCGATCTCCTCTGCGGCCTCCTCGTCCTCCACATCCACACTCTCCATCAGAAACAGCACGTCCTCCAGCTGCGCGTTGAGCTCCTCCAGCTCCTCGTCCGCCTCGAATGCATCCAGCTCGTCCAAAATTCCATGGAAGCGCTCCAGAAAACCGTTCAGCGCGGCCTTTGACATCACAATGCATCGCTCCTTCCGGGCGGCGACCGCCGCCTTTTGCTGACTTTCCCTCGCAGTATACCCAATTCCTCTGCGAAAAGCAATCCGTTTGCAGAAATTTTCATTGCAATTGCGCCAAACTGTGATAAACTAGAATACAACAATACAAAGGAAGGCTCATCCATGAAGAACAACTCCAATCACAACAAGAAATCCGTGCTGCTTACCCCCCGCAGCATCCTCTGCATTCTGATCGTGCTGCTCTACGCCGTCGGCCTGGTGCAGATGCTGGTCGGCAGCTTCACTTCCGGCGCGTCCATGTGGGCCGTGTCCACCATCGCCGGTGCGCTGGTGCTGGTCGTGAAGTACTATCAGGAGAAGCGCGCCGCCGACGAGGCCAGGGTCGAGGAGGAGGAGCGCGAATATCAAAAGAAGCTGAAGGACGAGGCCGAGGCGAAGGGGGAGCGGAACTGACATGCGCATGCGCCGCAAGCCCTGGACCGAGCCCCTGCTGGACAGCTGCCCCTATCTGATCGACAGCCCTCGAGATCGCCGCGGCCAGTGGCGGTGCTTCTTTGCCGCACCTGACCATCCGCTGCACCTGGAGATCGGCTGCGGCAAGGGCGTTTCCACCGTGAAGATGGCCCACGACAACCTCGGCGTGAACCACGTCGCCATCGACGAGGTGCGCCACGTGCTGGCCGTGACCATCAAAAACGCCGCGCAGGAGTACGGCGACGATCCCGTGGACAACCTGCTGCTCGCCGCCGTGGACGCAATGTTCATCACCGACAGCTTCGCCCCGGAGGACGGCGTCAGCCGCATCTACATCCAGTTTCCCAACCCCTGGAACGACAAGGCCAAGCAGCACAAGCGCCGCCTGACCCACCCGCGCCAGCTGATGCAGTATCGCAGCTTTCTCGCGCCCGGCGGTGAAATCTACTTCAAGACCGACGACGTTTCTCTGTTCACCGCCACGAAGCGCTATCTGGGTATGTGCGGCTTCGAAGTTACCTATCAGACCGACGATCTGCACGCCTCCGGCTACGCGCCGAACTACGTCAGCGAGCACGAGTTGCTTTACACCGGGCGCGGGGTTCCCATCCGCTTCCTCATCGCCCGCATGGGGCCGCTGCCCGAGGACTTCTGCTACGAGGTGGACGGGCATCGCATCGATCAGGTGGACGTGGGCGCGCAGATCCGCCGACGCAAGGCGCAGGCGCGCAGTCAGGAGGCGGAGGCATGAAGCATACGCCCCTCAATGCTTTGAAAAACTACCGTTTTTCAAAGCGGTGGGCCGGTTGCCTAAAATTCTGCGGAATTTCCGGGCGGCAACCGGAACGGGAATGCATTTTTCTCCGTAAATGCAGGCATTTCCTCCCGGAAAATGCCGGAAGCGACGTACACGCCGTCACTTCCGATTTTACAGGCTGTCCTGCGATACTTTGTCAATGGTATGTGGAGGTGAAGGCATGAAGCATACGCCCCTGATTGTCCGCATTCTCGGCGGTGTGCTGCTGATCGTCGTCGGCGCGGTGAGCCTGATACACCCGATGTACACGCGCGGCGAGTGCGCCTGCATCCTGGCCTCCGCACAGCGCGGCAAGCCTTACATACTGGGAACCGCCGGCCCGGACAGCTACGATTGCAGCGGTCTGGCGCTGGACGCCTACGGACGCTTCGATTGCGAACTGGTGCACAGCGCCCAGTTTATCGGCTACGACGACAGCTATATGACCATAGAGGATCCTGCAGACCTTCGTCCCGGCGATCTGATCTTTTTCGACACCGTATCGGACAAGGACCGCTGCGACCACGTGGGCCTGTGGCTGGGCATGAACCGCTTCGTGCACGCCTCCTCCTCGGAGGAGGTGGTCATGATCTCCGAGTTCGACGAAAAGTGGCAGGGCCGCTACTCCTGGGGCAAGCACGTCATCGACCCCTACGCGCTTCCGGCGGCTAACGGGATCGACGTGGCCGCGCGCGAGTGGGTGCGCGCCTGCATCGCAAGATTCGCGCATGCCGAAGAGGAGAGTGCCTGACCCGACTCCCGGACGACATTTCCATACTGACAGATGTTTTAAGCCCGCCTCCCTCGATGGAAGCGGGCTTTGCTTGGGCCATGCTGGAACGGTGCGCAGGTCTTTGCACCCTTCTCCCGGTCATGTCGCTCGGATTGGAGCCTAGCGATTCTTCGCGGACTGAAGCAGGCTGCACATCTGGGCCTCGGTTTCGCCCGGGCGCAGCTCGCGCAGGGCCACCACGAAGCGTCCGTTGTCATAGAGGTACTCGCAGGTGACCAACAGAAGCAGCTTGTCGCCGTAGCGCACGTCCACGCCGGTATCGATGGTGGACAGTTTCTCCATCTTCAGCACGAAGAGCTCGAAGGAATCCTCTTCAAAAAGGAACTGGCGGATGTCCAGATAGAGCTCGCTGCCCTCGTCCATGGTGGCGGTGAAGGCCGCGAAGGGCACGTAGAGCCGGTTCTCATAGATGGTGTCGAAGCGCACGATCGGGTTCAGCCGCACGTAATCCGCGCTTTCAAAGAGGCTCAGTGCGTGGAACATGGTGCCGTTGCGCATGTTGTGGCCGTAGACGATCAGATTGTCGTCCTCGGGAACCAGCAGGTTCGATCCGTCCAGGAACAGCGTTCCGGCGATGCTCTCCTCACCCTCGAAGCTGTGGTTCAGGTAGTATTCGTTGTCGTTCTTTCTCTGCACCACCGGCAGCGAGATGCTCTCGCTCGCGCGCAGGTAGCCTACGGTCTCCGGGTTCAGCGCAAGCAGCTCGGCAAAGCTCTCCTGCACCGGCGGCGGGGTCTCAAGAGAAAACACCAGCGTGTCCGCGTCGGCGGTCGTGCGGGGGACAAGGGTTGCGTCCACGGCGACGGCGTCGGCAGGCGGATCAACCGTATCGGGCGCATCCGTCAGCGCAGCGGTAGCAGCAGCGCTTGGCGTGCCCGTCGGCACATCTGTGGAAGCATTCGTCGGAACGGCGCTGGGCTGCTCCGTCGGCGCATCAGTAGGAGCCTGCGTCGGCGCAGCGATGGGTACTTCCGTGGGCGCGACCGCCTCCGTCGCGTCGCCCTGGGCGTACAGCGCCTGATAGGCGGCGTTGGCGCGCTCGATCCGCACCCTGTGAATCTCCCAGGAGATCACGTAGGCCGCGCAGACGATCATCAGCGCGACGCAGATGAACGATATGATGAAGCGCGCATTGCCGCTGTGTCGCTGCCGATTGCCGTGCGTCGGCCGTTCGCGCGTGAAATCGCCCCAGGGTTTGCCGCTTGCCTTCATGTGTGCCTCCAGCGCAGTTTGATGCAATTATTATAGAACGTTCCGCCGGGAAATGCAAGTGCGCGCGGCTGCATAAGCCGGGGCCGGAGGTCATAAGGTTGATGTGAAGAAGCATTGGGAGGCGTGTTCCATGGATCAGAATTCTATCTACAGGGATATCGCAGGCCGATGTAATGGCGACATCTACATCGGTGTGGTCGGCCCTGTCCGAACGGGCAAATCGAGCTTCATCAAGCGGTTCATGGAGCTGATGGTGCTGCCGAACATGGAGGATGAACACGGCCGCGAGCGCTCCCGGGATGAACTGCCCCAGAGCGGCGCGGGCAAGACCGTGATGACGACCCAGCCGAAGTTTGTGCCCAACGAGGCGGTGCAGCTGCGCCTGAAGGACGCGTCCAGCGCCCGGGTGCGGCTGGTGGACTGCGTGGGCTATCTGGTGCCCGGCGCGCTGGGGGCCAGCGAGGGCGAAAGCCAGCGCATGGTGCGCACGCCCTGGTTCGAGCACGACATTCCCTTCGAGGAGGCCGCCGAGGTGGGCACGCGCAAGGTGATCGCGGAGCACTCCACCATCGGCGTGGTGGTGACCACCGACGGCAGCATTGTGGATCTGCCGCGCGAGGCCTACGAGAAAGCGGAGGAGCGCGCCATCGGCGAACTCAAGGCGCTGGGCAAGCCGTTCATCGTGGTGCTCAACAGCACCCACCCCAAGGAGGCGGACACCCGGACGCTGGCGGATCATCTGAAGGAGAAGTACGCCGTGCCGGTGCACGCCGTGGACATCCTGAACCTGCGGGAGGAGGACATCGTGGCGCTGCTGGAGAGCCTGCTGTTCGAATTCCCGCTGCGGGAAGTACGCATCGGCGCGCCGTCGTGGCTGACCTCGCTGGACGGGGAGCACTGGCTGGGCAAGGAGATCCTCTCGTCCATCCGCAGCGCTGCGGAGGAGATGCGCAAGGTGCGCGACCACGTAAGGCTTACGGAAGCCTTCGAGGAAAACGAGTACGCCGAGGACGTGAGCCTGCATTCCATCGAACTGAACGAGGGGCGCGTGGACTACCGTCTGAACGTGAAGGACGGCCTGTTTTACCGCATCCTGGGCGAGGCCTGCGGGCAGGAGATCGACGGCGAGGAGCACCTGTTCGATCTGATGAAGCAGCTGGTGGCGGACAGTCGGGCCTACGCCAAGGTCGCGCCTGCGCTGGAGGGCGTGAGGAACACCGGCTACGGCGTGGTGCTGCCCACGGTGAAGGAGATGGAGCTGAGCGCGCCGGAGATCGCCCGGGAGGGCAACCACTTCGGGGTGAAGCTGAAGGCCAACGCGCCGTCGCTGCACATGATCCGGGTGGATCTCAAGGCCAACGTCTCGCCCATCGTGGGCACGGAGAAGGCCTCGCGGGAGCTGGTGGAGAGCCTGCTGGAGGAATACAAGAAGGATCCCAGCGGCGTTTGGGAGACGGAGGTGTTCGGCAAGCCCCTGCGGGAGCTGGTGCGGGACGAGATGGGCGTGAAGCTGACCCACCTGCCCGACGACGTGCGCATGAAGCTGGGTCAGTCCCTGGGCAAGATCATCAACGAGGGCACCGGCGGCATGATCTGCATCCTGCTGTAAGAAAAGGGCGAAATCCGGCTTGCGCATCGGAAAAAAGTCGTGTATAATAGGAACAAGTGAAAGAGGGGGTGAAGCACCGTGAAACTGGTAATCGCAATCGTACAGGACGAGGACGCGTCCCGTCTGGTCAACAAGCTGATGGGCGAAGGCTTTGGCGCGACCAAGCTCGCCACCACCGGCGGCTTTCTGCGCTCGGGAAACACCACTCTGCTGACCGGCGTGGAGGATGACAAGGTTCCCCTGGTGATGGAAATCATCGAAAAGACCTGCAAGAGCCGAAAGCAGATGGCTCCGGTGCACGCACCCATGACCGGATCGGCGGGCATGTACGTGCCGGCCTATCCGGTGCAGGTGACTGTCGGCGGCGCGATCGTGTTCGTGCTGGACGTGGAGCAGTTCCACAAATTCTGAGATAAGCAGGGGGACGCGGCGCAGATTTGAAGCTTACGGAATTCGCGGGTTTGGACGCAAAGATGGAACAGTTGATGCGTTCGGCGCAAGCCGGGCGCATTGTTCATGCCCTTTTGTTCACAGGTCCCCACGGAACCGGAAAGCAGACCATGGCCGAGCTCTTCGCCCGGGCGGTACTGTGCCGGGGTGCGGGGGAGAGGCGCCCCTGCGATGCCTGCGACAGTTGCAAAAAGTGCATAAACGGCAACCATCCGGACGTGCACATCCTTGCGCCGGAGAAGAACAGCATCAAGGTGGACGAGATTCGCGAGCTGAACCGCACCATGGGCCTTGCGTCCTACGAGGGCGGGCGCAAGATCGCCATCATCCGCCGCGCGGACTGCATGAACGAGAACGCCCAGAACGCCCTGCTCAAGACCCTGGAAAACCCCACGGGCGACGCGCTCTTCTTTCTGCTCACCGAATCTCCGGGCGCGCTGCTGCCCACCATCGTGTCCCGCTGCCTGGAGGTGCGCTTCCGCTGCCTGGAGGTGGAAGATTGTGCCAAGGTGCTGGAAAAGCGCAGCGTGGACAGGGATCGGGCGCGTCTGCTCTCGGCGCTGGCCCAGGGCTCGGTGGGCCGGGCGTTGGAGATCGACGCGGATGGGGACTACCTGCCGCTGCGAAGCCGCGTGCTGGAGGCATTTGAATCGCTTCGCGGTCCGCAGGACATTGCGCTTGCCACGGCGAAGATCGGCGACGTGAAGGGGAGGGAAAACGCGGTGCTGGAGATCCTGGAACTGTGGGCGCGGGATCTGATGCAGGTGCAGAACGGCGCGCAGCCCTTTGAAATTGAGGATATGGACCGCCTGCGCGCGTCAAAATATTGCGGAAGCGCCCTGCTGCGCGGCGTGATCGACGCGCGAAAGCGGCTTTCCGCCAATCTGTCCTGGGTGAATGTGCTGGAATCGATGGATTTCAAGCTCATCCGGGGGATCGGCTAAAGATACGGGAGGAACAACCAAATGGCAACAGTGATCGGCGTCCGCTTCAAGAAGGCGGGCAAGGTATATTATTTTGACCCCTGCGACTTCTGGCCCAAGCCGGGTCAGAACGTGGTGGTGGAGACGGCGCGGGGCATCGAGTTCGGCGAGGTCGTGACCGGCGCGCGCTCCGTCAGCGACGAGCAGATCGTCTCTCCGCTGAAGAAGGTGGTGCGCATTGCCACCGAGGAGGACGAGCAGCGCGCGGAGTACAACGCCCGCCGCGAGGAGGAGGCGTTCCGCATCTGTCAGGAGAAGGTGGCGCGGCACAAGCTGGAGATGAAGCTGGTGAGCGTGGAGTACACCTTCGACAACTCCAAGATCATCTTCTATTTCACCGCCAACGGCCGCGTGGACTTCCGCGAGCTGGTGAAGGATCTGGCCAGCGTGTTCAAGATGCGCATTGAGCTGCGCCAGATTGGCGTGCGCGACGAGGCGAAGATGCTGGGCGGACTGGGCTCCTGCGGGCGGCCCATCTGCTGCGGCGCGTTCCTGGGCGACTTCCAGCCGGTGTCCATCAAGATGGCGAAGGAGCAGAACCTGTCGCTGAATCCGACGAAGATCTCCGGCCTGTGCGGCAGGCTCATGTGCTGCCTGAAGTACGAGCAGGACACCTATGAGCAGACCCTCAAGCGCGTGCCGCGGGTGGGCAAGGACATCGTGACCCCCGACGGCGTGGGCGTGATCACGGAGATCAACGCCATCCGCGAGCTGGTGAAGGTGCGCATCCGCGTGGGCGACGACGACAGCTTTGAGGTGCGCGAGTATTCCATGGACGACGTGCGCAAGCCCGGCCCGGACGACGCGCCGGCGATCCGCGAGACGCCCAAGCCCCAGGAGCGCAAGCCCCAGGGCAAGCGCACGCCCATCCCGGAGCAGAGCGAGGAGACCGAGGAAGAGCCGAAGAAGAAGCGCTATCCCCATCAGAAGGCCCCCAAGAACCTGTCCACTGACCAGTTCCTGGAGAAGCTGAAGGAGACCAGCGATGCGCCCGCCGAGGAGGGCGAGGGCGCGGCAGACGCGCCGAAGGAGCACAAGCGCAGCCGCAGGCGCGGCGGTCGCGGCCGCAAGCGCGGAGAGGGCAAGGCCGAGGGTGCGGAGAAGCCGCAGGACGAGGGTGCGCCGAAGGCGGAGGCCGCCGCGAACGGAAGGCCCGCGCCGAAGTCTGCCGAAGCGCCCGCTGCAAAGCCGGAGAGGGCCGAAGCGTCCCGCGCCAGGGCGGAGGGTGGCGAACGCCCGTCCGGGCCTGACGGACAGGCATAAATCCGGCCACAGAAGGGCCCAGTTTGTAAACGCTGTCTGAAAAATTCTCCCCGGAAAAATCGGAAAAGGGCTGTACAACCGGGGGTGCGTTGTGGTATAATACGTCTAGCCCCGATTAGAGAACTTCGATACCGTATCCCTCCGGTGGAATGCCTACCGATGAGATTGGACTCGGCTCAAAGGAAACACGTCGAATGGGCACATACATTTAGGAGGGTATTTTCCATGTTCGAAGACAAGACTTTGGTATGCCGTGAGTGCGGCGCAGAATTCGTTTTCACCGCTTCCGAGCAGCAGTTCTATGCGGATAAGGGCTTCCAGAACGAGCCCGGCCGTTGCCCGGCATGCCGTGCGGCACGTCGCGCCCAGAATGGCGGCGCAAACCGTGGCGAGCGTCAGATGTATGATGTGATCTGCGATGGCTGTGGCCAGCCCACCCAGGTTCCCTTCCAGCCCCGCGGAGATCGTCCGGTCTACTGCCGCGCCTGCTTCGAGGCGAATCGTCAGAGCCGCTATTGATTCGCATGGTGATGAAGCCTTCCGGGACGCGTCCTGGAGGGTTTTCTTATATCATTGAACAGGAAATCATTTGAATGACGTGAAAGGAGATGAAAGTTATGAAGAAACGACTTGCGTTCCTGTTGATCGCGGCCCTGCTGCTGAGCTGTCTGAGCGGCACGGCGCTGGCGTTGGATGAGGGTGATGAGTGTCCAATTTGCCAAGAAGGTACTCTATCAGGAAAAATAACGGCTCTGTGTCAAATGTTGGGGTGTAAAGA
>JAUNNK010000087.1 GCA_030537335.1 Clostridia bacterium
TGGCCAACAAGTGCTGGCCGGCGTTCCAGACCGAGTTCGGCTTCGTGCCCTGCTACGTCAACTCCCGCCTGACCGCAATGGGCTACTGCGTGGCCTGCGAGGTGGACATCTACGGCGCGCTGTCCGAGTTCATCGGCACCTGCGTCTCCGGTGAGCCTGTCACCCTGCTGGACATCAACAACTCCGTGCCGGCCGACATGTTCAACGAGTCCATCGCCAGCAAGTACGGCTATCGCCACAACGAGACCTTCATGGGCTTCCACTGCGGCAACACCCCCATGTGCCGTCTGACCAAGGGCACCATGAAGTATCAGCTGATCATGAAGCGCGGTCTCGAGCCCGACTGCGAGCCCAACATCACCCGCGGCACCCTCGAGGGCGACATCATCCCCGGCGACATCACCTTCTATCGCCTCCAGGCCAACAAGGACAGCGTGCTCCAGGCCTACGTGGCGGAGGGCGAGGTTCTGCCCGTGGCGACCCAGTCCTTCGGCGGCATCGGCGTGTTCGCCATCCCGGAGATGAACCGCTTCTATCGCCACGTCCTGATCGCAGACGGCTATCCGCACCACGGCGCGGTCGCCTTCGGCAAGCAGGGCAAGGCCATCTGGGCGGTCATGAAGATGCTGGGCGTGGAGAACGTGAAGTTCAACCAGCCCAAGGGCATGCTCTACAAGACCGAGAATCCCTACGCATAAGACACAAACCGACTGATTTCCGTCCCCGCATTCTTTGCGAATGCGGGGGCTCAGACCGTTGACAAAGTAAAGTCAGCGGTCATTTTTTTGCAAAAAGGAGAGGAACCAAAAGGAAAAGAGGGAGGGAGTGTCGAAATAAAGAGAGTAGAAGCAGCAAAGGAGAAAGAAGCATGTTGAAGCGTCAGCGTGAAAAGCAGCAGCAGATGAATCTGGTCATCATGGAGCAAATGGTGCCGGAGGATCATTTTCTGCGGAAGGTGGACCGGGCGGTGGATTTCAGCTTCATATATGATCTGTGCGCGCCCTTGTACTGCGCAGACAACGGGCGGCCGGCGATCGACCCGGAGATACTGTTCCGGATGCTGCTGGTGGGGTATCTGTACGGGATCAAGTCGGAAGCGAGGTTGGAAGAGGAGATCAACTACAACATCGCGTACAAGTGGTTCTGCGGGCTGGAGCTGACGGAGAAGGCGCCGGACGCGACGACGATCAGCCAGAACCGGCGGCGGAGGTTCCGGGACAACGACATTGCGGAGAAGATCTTCAATGAGATTCTGCGGCAGTGCATTGAGAAGGGCCTCGTGGGCGGGGCGATCCTGTACACGGATTCGACGCACATCAAGGCGAAGGCGAACAGGCACAAAAAGAAGCTGGTGGACGTGGAGCAGACGCCGAAGGCGTACATGGAGGAGCTGGACGCGCAGGTGGATCAGGACAGGAAGGTGCTGGGAAAGAAGCCCTTCGACCGGGACGATGAGGATCACAGGGGCGGCGGAACAACTAAACGAATGCAGAGTACCACCGACCCGGAGAGCGGCCAGCAGAGCCGGGAAGGGAAGCCGGACGGGTTCCATTACAGCGAACACCGAACGGTGGACAGCAAGCGCAACGTCATCGTCAACGTCCACATCGAGCCTGCCAACATCAACGACGTCACCCCGATTCCCGAAATCCTCGACGAAATCCAGGCACGGCTGGGAAAGCTGCCGAAGTACATGGGTCTGGACGCCGGATACCACAGCGCCTGGATCGCTCATCTGCTGGAAAAGAAGGGAATCCAGGGCGTCATTGGCTACCGGAGGCACACCCACAAGACGCCGACCTACGGCAAGTACCGCTTCAAATACGACCCTTACTTCGACGCCTACATCTGCCCGGAACACAAGCATCTCTACTGGAAGACCACCACTCGCGAGGGCTATCGCCAATACTGCTGCGACAGCGAAACCTGCAAGGCCTGTCCACGCCGGACAGAGTGCTTTGGTGCAAGCATGACGCGAAGGATGGTGGAGAGACATGTCTGGCAGGATGCCCTGGATGACGTCATTGCCTTTACCAAGTCGGAGATTGGCAAGCGCATCTACAACTGGAGAAAAGAGACTATTGAACGTTCCTTCGCGGAGGCCAAAGTCAACCACGGCCTTCGCTATGCCCGTATGCTTGGTATCCAAAATATGCGCGAACAATCCTTCCTGACCGCTGCCGTTCAGAATATCAAGAGGCTCGTGGCCTCGTCCTTTTCTCTCCTGCTTATGTTTAAAGCCCGCTTCGACAACGAGAAGCGGACTTTGTCAGTGGGCTGCGTCCCCGCATTCTTTGCGAATGCGGGGGCTTTTCCATGCGCGGGGTCGTCGAAACAGCGCACAATTTGTTCTTCCGTTTTAACATGATTTCAATGGATTCCCTCCGTCACATGGGGTAAAATGGAAACTGGAATCTGTAACTTACGGAGGTTGACGGAGGCATGCGTCTGAGGCTGATGCTGCTGCTGATTTTGGCGGCGGTTCTCCTGACCGGCTGCGGCTACTGGGTCGTGGAGGACGCGCCGGTGCAGGTGGGCTCCGCCTACGTCTCTTCCGCCTCCTGATTTCCCGCTTCCATTTTACGTTCGGATAAATGCTACGATATGAGGGGTGTCTGATTTTGCTGCATCGACTTTTGAGCGTCATACTGATCCTTGCCCTGGTTTGCGCCATGCCCGGCCTTGCCGCGCTGGCGGAACCGGTTGAACAGGAGGCCGTCGAGGACGACATCTACGAGGGCACGGACACGTCCGATTACGCCGAGCTCCAGCGCGGCGATCGCGACGGCGACGACTCCGTCAACATCATCACCCTGCAGAACAAGCTGATCGAGCTGGGCTATCTGCGCGACACCGCGGACGGCGTGTTCGGCGCGAACACCGAATCCGCCGTGGCCGCCTTCCAGCGCAGCAACGGTCTCACCGAGACCGGCACCGCCGACGCGGCCACCCAGCGCCTGCTGTACAGCGGTCAGGAGTTGGTCTCCGCCAGCAACTCCACCGATCCGGAGAGCGTCATCTACCGCACCCAGGAGAAGCTGTCCATCTGGGGCTTCCTCGCGGCGGAGCCGGACGGCGTGGCCGGCAGCCAGACCAACGAGGCCGTGGCCGCCTTCAAGCAGTATCTGCGCGAATACGAAAAGCAGTATCCCACGCCCTCGCCCGAGCCCACCGCCACCCCCGTGCCGGGTAGCTTCGGCGACGAGGCCATTGCCGTGGACATGCCCATCGTCAAGGAGGACGAGACGAAGATTGACGAGCACCTGCTCGCCTACGTGGACGGCGAATACGAGTTCCAGATCTACCGCCAGACCGTGGCCAACGGCGACAGCGGCGACGAGGTGACCCGCGTTCAGCGCCGCCTGTATCAGTTGAAGTACCTGCCCATCGTGGACGGCGCGTTCGGCCCCTCCACGGAGCGCTCCCTGCTCTACTTCCAGCGCAAGAACGGTCTGAATCAGACCGCCGTGGCCGACGAGGCCACCCAGCGCGTGCTCTTCTCCGGCGACGCCATCGAATCCGAGGAGTTTGTCTGCCCCTACAAGCTGGTGGTGGACGTCTCCGACCAGCGCGTCTACATCTATCAGTGGAACGGCTCCTCCTTCGGCACCTGCATCAAGGAGATGATCTGCTCCACCGGCATGAAGGGCGCCAGCACCGAAACCCCGCTGGGCACCTTCCAGATGGACGGCCCCACCGGCACCGGCGAGTGGTACTGGTTCAGTTCCTACAAGTGCTACGCCAAGTGGGCCAGCCGCATCGTGGGCGGCATTCTGTTCCACTCCGTCATCTACAGCAAGGGCAAGGTGCTGAACAAGACCTCCGTGCGCAAGCTGGGCAAGCGCGCATCCCACGGCTGCATCCGCCTCACGGTGGAGGACGCACAGTGGATCTACGAGAATTGCCCCTCCGGAACCACGGTGGTCATTCAGGATTAAATGCATACGAAGCCCCGGCGATCTCATGGATCGCCGGGGTATTTTTCATTTGTAGATTGTTCAGATGATGAAGCCGCCGCCCAGCAGGCGGTCGCCATCGTAGAGCACGGCGGCCTGTCCCCGGGCAGGGGCGCGCACCGGCGCGTCGCAGGTGATGGTCGCACCGCCATCATCCGTGGGCGCTGCGGTGCAGTCGGGGTTCTCCCACTTGGTGTGGCGCACGCGCACGCTGGCACGGATGGGTTCCGAAGGCCGGTCGATGAGCCAGTTCATGTCCCGGGCGCGCACCTCGGTCTTGAACAGCTCTTCCCACAGTGCAAGCACCACGCGGTTCTGCTCCGCCCGGATCTCCGAGACGTACATCTTGCGGCCGTCCCGCAGCCCCGGCCAGCGCTGGCCCACCGTGTAGCGGTGAATGCCCTCGTGCTGCCCGATGACCTCGCCGTGAAACAGCAGCTCCCCCGGCCCGGGAACCTTCGCGCGGCAACTGATCCAGCCGATGTAGTCCTTGTCCGGGATGAAGCAGATCTCCATGCTGTCGGGCTTGTGGGCCACCGGGATGCCGAAGTCCTCGGCCATGGCGCGCACCTGGGCCTTCTCATAGTCCCCCAGCGGCAGGAGCAGGCGCTCCACCTGGCTGCGCTTCAGCCGACAGAGCATGTAGCTCTGGTCGTTGCTGGGCATCCCCTTGTACAGCGCGCCGTTTGCCGCGCGGGCGTAGTGGCCGGTGGCGATGTACCGCGCCCCCACTGCGTCCGCGCAGTCGATGAGGCTTTTAAACTTCACCGCCGGGTTGCACAGGATGCAGGGGTTCGGGGTCTCGCCACGCAGGTAGCTGTCCACGAAGGGCGCGCAGACCTGCGCTTCCAGCTCTGCGGAGATGTCCTGCACCGTCAGCGGCACGTCCAGAAACGCCGCCGTGTCGATGGCATCCTGCCGGGCCTCGGGCGTGCCGATGTCCAGATACAGGCCGTGCACCGCATAGCCCTGCTGCATGAGCAGCCGCGCCGCGACTGCGGAATCCACCCCGCCCGAGAGCCCCAGAACCACCTTTTCCATCCGTTTTCCTCCGTCATGATGTGGACGGGGGAGTATCTCCCCCGCCACTACCACCCCTACCAGAAATCCACCGCGCCCAAAGGGCACAATGGATTTCTGCAAGGAAGCGATTTTTCAACAGCCGTCGTGCAAGCGCAACGGCTGTTGAAAAATCAGCTGCGAGCGCGACGTACATGCCGCCGCGCTCGATTTCACTTGGCTGTGTGTCCCTCGAACCATCACATCGTTCCGTCGAACATGTAGCGCTGGAAGCGCACCGCGTCGGCGGCATCCTTGTCCAGCTTGGCCTCGCTGAGGTCATCGTACATGTTGTGCCAGATGCGGATGTCCTGACCCACCTGGCCGCCCATCTTCACGAAGGGCTCCATGCAGCAGGTGCCCTCGTAGCCGATCTCCCGCAGCGCCTGGCCAATCTCGCGCCAGGGCGTGCGGCCCTTGCCGGGCACGCGGCGGTTGCACTCGCCGGTGTGGAAGTGACCCAGGCGCTTGCCCGCGTGGCGGATGGCCTCGGCGAGGTCGTCCTCCTCGATGTTCATGTGGAAGGTGTCCAGCATCACGCGCACGTTGGGCAGGCCAACCTCGTCCACGAACTTCACGCCCTCGGCGCAGGTGTTGAGCAGATAGCCCTCGAAGCGGTTGAGCACCTCCAGGCAGAAGTCCACGCCGTAGTCCTGCGCGCGCAGGCCCACCTCGCGCACGTTCGCCACAGAGCGCGCCCAGTCGCCCTCCTTGTCCAGCGGCTTGGTGTAGTCCGCCGGCCAGTAGGAGTACAGGCCGCCGCCGATGGTGTGGATGCCCAGGATCTCGAAGCGCTTGAACAGCTCATAGTAGAAGTTCTTGGCGTTCTGGACGATCTGCGGATCGGCGCTGCCCATGTTGCGGTCGGCAGACGGGCCGTAGCCGCCGGTCAGGAAGATGCCGTTGTCGTCCGCGCACTTGCGCAGATCCTTGAGCTGCTGGATGGAGAAGTCGTTCACCGGCGCGCAGCCGATCTCCAGAAAGTCAAAGCCCAGCTTCGCAACCTTCTCGATGTAGGGCAGATAGTCCGCGCCCCACATGTCCTCCCAGTATGCATAGTAGATGCCGTGTTTCATGTATGGAATCCCCTCCTGCGTGTAAATTCTGTATATCCATTGTACACGTTCGCAGCTCAAATTGCAAGAACTTCACAGCAGAATCTGCAAAAGGATCACCAGCACCGCCCCCGGCAGGCCCAGAAAGCCCACCGCCATGGCCGTGAACGGATTCACCGCCACCGAAAAGCCGAACAGGCCCCCCACCAGGTTCACCAGCATCAGCGTCAGCGCGCCCAGCACCCCGCCCGCCAGCAGACGCCACAGAAATTTCATCGGCACCAGCAGCAGATAGCCTGTCAGGCAGATCAGCGCCAGTCCCACCGCAAACGAGGCGATCAGTTCCCAGGGAATGCGCATCAAAAACACCTCCGCAAGAGTCTATGCGGAGGTGTTGGGGAATCATTCGATGAACATCGCGTCGCCGAAGGAGAAGAAGCGGTAATTCTCCTCCACCGCCGTGCGGTAGGCTTCCAGAATATGCTCCCGGTCGTACAGCGCCGACACCAGCATCACCAGCGTGGAGCCGGGCAGGTGGAAGTTCGTGATCAGCGCGTCCACCATCTGGTATTGATAGCCCGGGCGGATGAAGATCTGCGTGTCGCCCTTCTGGGCAACCACTCGGCCATCCACTGCGGCGGACTCCAGCGTGCGCACGCTGGTGGTGCCCACGGCGATCACGCGGCCGCCGCGCTCCCGGGCGGCGTTGATGCGCCGGGCCGCGTCCTCGCTGACCTCGTAGTATTCGGAGTGCATCTCGTGCTCCTCCACATTCTCCACCTTCACCGGGCGGAAGGTGCCCAGGCCCACGTGCAGCAGCACCGGCACAATGTCCACGCCCTTTGCCCGGATGCGATCCATCAGCTCCGGCGTGAAGTGCAGGCCCGCAGTGGGCGCGGCGGCGCTGCCCTCCTGCCTGGCATACACCGTCTGGTAGCGCTCCCGATCCTGCAATTTTTCGTGGATGTACGGCGGCAGCGGCATCTCGCCCAGCTCGTCCAGCGCGGCCTCCATCGTGCCCTCGCATTCGAAGTCCACGATGCGCCCGCCGTCCTCCTTCACCTCCGCGATGGTGGCAACCAGCCGCCCGCCGCCGAAGATCACCTGCGCGCCCGTGCGCAGCTTCTTGCCCGGACGCACGATGGCCTCCCACTTCTTGGGCGCAAGCTGCTTCAGCAGCAGAATCTCGCAGGCGCCGCCGCTGGGACGCTCGCCGATCAGCCGCGCGGGAATCACGCGGGTTTCGTTGATCACCAGCGCGTCGCCGGGGTTCAGATAGTCGATGATGTCGTAAAAATGCCTGTGCTCAATGCTTCCATCCTTCCGGTGCAGCACCATCAGCCGGCTGTGATCCCTCGGCTCCACCGGCGTCTGCGCAATGCGCTCCTCCGGCAAATCATACATAAAATCAGAAAGCTTCATACAGTTCACCTTTTCGTTCGGGGGTTACGCTTAGGGGCGCTGCCCCTAAGAACCCCGCTTAAGGGCATGATGCCCTTAAGAATCCTCAGTATGCGGCGCAATGCGCCGCAGGGAAATTTCATATTTTTTCTTGGAACCTTTTATGGATCCATTATGTTCGGATGTATCCATCGCAGGAGAAGAGATTTGCATTCACCATCGCACATCGGGCAGAACGGTATGCGGCTGGCCGCAAAGACGCACAGCAGGCAGAGCACCAACAGCGATGTCCACAGCCCAAACCGAAGCCAGTTTTCCCTCCGATACGCCGCGATCACAGGTGCAACAGCGATGCCCCCTACAAAGACGCTCAAAACCAGGGAGAGAAAACCGCTGTCCCCATGGGGTTCGTAGCGAATCAGCGCCAGCAGCAAGCTCCCGACGACGACACAGGCAAGCAGCACCGGCAGCCAGATTTCCCGCAGGATATCCTTCTTCCATTTTCCCATCGTTTACCACCCCGGTATTCAGACGCAGCGCATATGGAAATGGTTCCTGATCGACTGTACCACTTGAAGGCTTACCCATTCTTTCAGGCGCACATTGTGCGCCTAATTGGGGTTTCCAAAGGGAATCATTCCCTTTGGCGGATTCTCAAGGCAGAGCCTTGAGCGGGGTTTCAGGGGCAGCGCCCCTAAGCGTAATCCCCTACACGTCCATGCGAAGCTGCTTGTTCTCCACGGGCTTGGGCATGGGCAGATTCATGTGGTCATAGGCGGCCTGGGTGCAGATGCGGCCACGGGGCGTGCGCATGATGAAGCCCAGCTGGAGCAGGTAGGGCTCGTAGACATCCTCAATGGTCGCCGCGTCCTCGCCGGTGGTGGCCGCGAGGGTGTCCAGACCGACGGGGCCGCCGCCGAAGCGCTCGATCATCACCGAGAGCATGGTGCGGTCGGTGTTGTCCAGACCAAGCTCGTCGATTTCGAGGATATCCAGCGACTCCCGGGCGTTCTCCAGCGTAATTTTGCCGTCGCCGCGCACCTCGGCGAAGTCGCGCACGCGGCGGATCAGGCGGTTGGCGATGCGGGGGGTACCGCGACTGCGACTAGCGATCTCCAGCGCGCCCTCGTGGTCGCACTCCACCTTCAGGATCTTTGCCGAGCGCTCGACGATCACCGCAAGCTGCTCCGGGGTGTACATCTCGAGGCGAAAGCTGATGCCGAAGCGGTCGCGCAGCGGCGAGGACAGCATGCCCGCGCGGGTGGTCGCGCCGATGAGCGTGAACTTGGGCAGATCCAGGCGGATGGAGCGCGCCGCAGGGCCCTTGCCGATGATGATGTCCAGCGCGTAGTCCTCCATGGCGGGATAGAGCACCTCCTCCACGGCGTGGCTGAGGCGGTGAATCTCGTCGATGAAGAGCACGTCTCCGGCGTTCAGGTTCGTCAGGATCGAGGCCAGATCGCCCGCGCGCTCGATGGCGGGTCCGCTGGTGACGCGGATGTTGTGGCCCATCTCCGCCGCGACGATGCCGGCCAGGGTCGTCTTGCCCAGACCGGGCGGGCCGTAGAGCAGCATGTGATCCAGCGGCTCGTGGCGGGCGATGGCGGCCTGCATGTACACGTTCAGGCCCTTCTTCAGCTTGTCCTGACCGATGTACTCGCCCAGGGAATGGGGGCGCAGCGACTGCTCCGCGTCGCCGTCCTCCTCGCGAAAGCCCGTGGTGATGAGTCTCTCTTCGTCCTGCATGAAGCTCCTCCTATCTGCGGCCGCGGCGCATCAGGCCGCCCAGCATTTCGTTCAGCGCCCGCACCCGCAGCGCAAGGCAGACCGCCAGATAGGCGATGGCGGACACCGCCGTGGCGATCACCAGCCGCACGAACACCCGCAGCGTGCCCACGGCCTCGGGCAGCAGATTGTTCATCAGCATGCACACGATGGCGGCGACCAGCGTGGCGGCAAGGATCTTGACCAGCTCCCCGGCGATGCGCTTCATGCTCAGCCTGCCCATGCGCTTCCGCAGCAGCACGAACATGGTGAGGCTGCCCACGTAGCTGGACAGCGAGGTGGCCAGCGCAAGGCCCCGCGCACCCATGAAGCGGCGCAGGATCAGGTTCAGGATGATGTTCAGGCACACCGTGAGGCAGGCCACGGCAAAGGGAGTCTTGGTGTCCTGAAGGGCATGGAAGGTGCGGTTCAGGTAGTCGCGCATGCCGAAGGACGGCACGCCGATCAGGTAGAACAGCAGCACGCTGCCGGTGAGCAGCACGGATTCCAGGGTAAAGTTGCCGCGCATGTAAATCATCTTGACCACGTCGTTGGACAGCACCATGGCGATGGCCACGATGGGCAGCGCCACCAGCGAGATCAGCACGATGCTGCGCCGCAGGGAGGCAAGCACGCCCTGCTGGTTGTCGTCGGCGGCCTGCTTGCTCATGCGGGAGAACATGATGGTGGTCAGCGGCACCATCAGCACGCCCAGCAGGAAGGTGATGAGCTTGTAGGCGTAGTTCATCGCCGAGATCGAGCCCACCGGAAGGCCGGAGGCCAGGCTGCGGTCGATCAGGTGGTTGATCTCGCTGATGCCCATGGAAAGCACCGCAGGCCCCGCCAGCTTCAGCAGGCGATGGAAGCGCTTGTCCTTGAGGTCGATCACCGGCTCGTAGCGGAACCAGCCCAGCAGGAAGGGGATCAGCACCACCACCTGCAACACGCTTGCGGCGAACACGCCCCAGGCCACGGCCTCGATGCCGCACTTCCCGGAGAAGGCCACCACAGAAACGATCACGGCCAGACTCAGCGGAAAGCCGGTCAGCTGCGCCGCCATGAACTTCTCCATGGCGTTGAGCAGGCTGGAGATGACGATGCTGGCCACGTTGAAGGCCAGGCCCAGCATCATGATGCGGGTGAGCTTCACCGTCAGCGCGATGCCCTCGGCGTCGAAGCGGTAAATCAGATTGACGATCGGCTCGGCGAAGGCGTACATCACCGCCGAGATGATCAGCGCCGCCAGGATGAACAGGTTCAGCGCGTTGCTGGCGAAGTGGTTGGAGTGGCGCAGGCTGTACTTCTCCCGCTCCTCCACGAACAGCGGCACGATGGTCGCCGTGATGCAGGAGTTGAACAGCAGCACCGGGAAGTAGAACAGGGTGTAGGCGGATGCGTACGCGTCGTTCTCCACGCCGGTGCCGAAGTAGCCGGCGGTGATCACGTCGCGCATCAGGCCGAACATCTTGCTGAGTATGATGACCACCGTGACCAGCGCGGTGGTGCGGATGAGCTTATCCTTGCGTGCCAAGACACAGACCTCCACGATATTTCATATTGCACAGTATAGCACAGCTTGCGTTAAAATGCCATCCTCTGCATGTGAAAACATGCGTTCGCGGATCAGTTGTCCCCCACTGGCGGATTTTTGTCCGCGACACGGCGAAAGATTTAACAGACTGCGGTAGAGACATCCGGCGAAAAGGTCTACAATGGTCGTATATTCTGCCGATGGAGGCAAATGAAAGGAAGAGAATTATGGATCGCGTGTTCAACTTTGCAGCCGGCCCGTCCACCATGCCCGAGGAAGCCCTGCGCACCGCTGCGCAGGAGATGCTGTGTTACGGAAGCAGCGGCATGTCCGTGATGGAGATGAGTCACCGCTCAAAGATGTACAGCGAGATCTTTGACGAGACCGTGGCCCTCACCCGCGATTTGATGCACATTCCCGAGAATTATTCGGTGCTCTGGCTCCAGGGCGGCGCGACGAGCCAGTTTGCGGCCATTCCCATAAACCTGCTGGGCGAGGATGGCAGCGCGGACTACATCGACAGCGGCAACTTCGCCCACATCGCCATGAACGAGGCGAAGAAGTACGGCCGCGTGCGCTGCGTGGCCTCCTCCCGGGAGGAGAACTACCGCCGCATCCCCGACTGGACGCAGGCGGACTTCGATCCCCAGGCCAAGTATGTCTACATCACCACCAACAACACCATCTTCGGCACCCGCTACGCAAGCCTGCCGGAGACCGGAAATGTGCCGCTGGTGGCCGACATGTCCTCCAACATCCTCTCCGAGGTCTACGATGTGAACCGCTTCGGCGTGATCTACGCGGGCGCGCAGAAGAACATCGGCCCCGCGGGCGTGACACTGGTGATCGTGCGCAGGGACCTGCTGGGCCACGCCAGCCCCATCTGCCCGAAGGTGCTCAACTGGACGGAGATGACCGAGAAGGACTCCATGCTCAACACCCCGCCCACCTACGCCATCTACATGGCGGGCCTGTGCATGAAGTGGCTGA
>JAUNNK010000088.1 GCA_030537335.1 Clostridia bacterium
TTCAACGGGGAGAGGGGTGGATTCAGCTTCTTCTGTGAAAAGTTCGGTGGCGTAGCAGGTGCCCAGCAGCATTGCCAGCAGCACGAGCAGGGCGATCAGGCGCTTGGTGTGCTTCTTCATCGTTTCTTACCTCATTTCTCAGCGCAGGGGTTGAAGGGTGGCAGAGTCCAGGGTGATGCTGCGGTCGTACCACAGCGACTTCTTGGCGGAGTGGGTGGCCACGGAAATTTCGTTGTCCAGCGAGGGAATCGACGCCACGTAGGTGTAAGCGCCGCTGGCGTCCGGGGAGCCTGCGATCCAGGCGGCCTCGTCGGTGGGCGCGTCCTTGGCAAGGCCTAGGTACAGATAATCGTAGCTGCTGTTGTTGGCGGTGAGCATGGCGGTCATCGCGCCGTTTCGGATGCTCAGCACGCAGCTGGTGATCTTCAGCAGGTTGGAGTCGGTCTTGACCTCCACGGTGTACACGCCGTCGGCTGCGGTTACGTTGTGGTCGCTCAGCTCCGCGCTGTCGATGCGCAGCCAGCATGCGCTCCAGTTATCGTTCTGCTGCAGCTCAACTGCGGTGCGCAGATCCAGCGATTCCAGCGGGAAGCTCAGCTTGCCGTCCTCCGCGGCGTATTCCTCGCCGCCGATGCGCAGCGCCTGCACATCCCCGGCAAGCTCCACGCGCATTGCGCCGTCCCGGGCGGTGAGCACGCAGTCCAGGCCGTCGATCGCGCCGCTTGCGTGCAGCGCGCCGTCGTACACGCCGTCGGGCGCGACGTTCGTGCGGGGGCTCAGCGTGGCGGAATTGAACACCAGCGTGCGGTCGTACCACTTCTGATACTTGATGGAGAAGCCGCAGACGGCGATTTCCGCATCCAGCGCGGGGACCTCGATTTCGTAGGTGTATTTGCCGTCCCAGTTCTCAACGTAGGGCGACCAGCTCTCGACGGGCGCGGCTTCCGCCTCGGCGGACGTGCCTGCGTACACATAGCCGTAGCCGACGCCGCTGAGGGTGAGCACGGCGGTCATCTTCCCGTCCTCCACGCGCAGCGCGCAGTCAACCACCTTGAACATCTTCGTGCTGGAGGTCACGCCGATGGTGTACAGGCCGTCCGCCGGGGCGGATTCCGCGCCTGCGCACAGGCCGCAGAGCGTGGTCAGGATCAGGATCAGGGCCAGTGCGGTTGCGAGTTTCTGTTTCATTGGGTTATCCTCCTTCTTCAGAAAATGGGGCTGCGCGGCGCGCAGCCCCCGCGATTCACAGGACTCAGCCGATGCTTTCGATGGCTGCGCCCACGTGCTCCACGTAGATGTCGCGCACGGCCTGATTCTGGCCGAGGCCCTCGATCACGCACTCGACCTCGTAGCCGGCCTGGGTGAAGGCGGTCTTCCAGGAGTCGGCCTCATCGCCGGCCATGTCGTTGTTGGCATGATCGCCCGCGACCACCATCAGGGGCTGGAGGATGACCTTGGTCGCGCCGAACACGGCGACCTGAGAGAGCATGTCGTCGAGGCCGGGGAAGCTCTCGACGGTGCCGACGAAGGCGTTCTCATAGCCCTCGGCGCGCATCAGGGCCTGCAGCTGGCTGTAGGCGGCGTTGGCGAAGTGCTCGGTGCCGTGGCCCATGTAGACCAGCGCCACGTCCTCGGAGCCCACGTTCTCGTTCTCGGCCAGCAGCGCGTCGATTACGCCCTCGTAGTCCTCGATGGAGGAGAGCAGCGGCTCGCCCACGGCGAAGGAATCGAACTGGTCGATGTAGGGGGTGATCTCGGCCATCACGTCGTCGTACTCGTAGCCGTGCATCAGGTGGGTGGGCTGGAGCACGACCTTCTTCACGCCGTCGGCGACCAGGCGCTCCATGGCCTCGGTCACGTTGTCGGTCTGGATGCCGTCGCGCTCGGCGAGGATGTCGATGATGGTCTGGGCGGTGAAAGCGCGGCGAACCTCCCAATCCGGATAGGCGGCCTGGATGTCGGCCTCAACTGCGCCGATGGTGAGCTCGCGGTTGTCGTTGTAGCTGGTGCCGAAGCTGACCACGAGGATCACGGGTTTGACCTCCTCGGCGGAGGCGATGGACATGCAGCCCAGCAGCATCATGAGGATCAGACCAAGAGCAAGTACCTTTTTCATTTGGAATCGTTCCTTTCCTTGGGCGTTGCGCCCGATACTTATGCGTCGTGGCCCCGTTCGTCGGCCGGAGCCGCGGCGGCATAGTCGAATCTGTGGGGCGGGCCGCGATGATTGGACAATCCACAACAAAAGCGCCCGCCTTTCTTCCGAAAAGCAGGCGCTTCAATACAAATTGAAACGGGGTCGGCTCAAACCGGGCAGGCTGCTTTCTTCGGAAGCTATGCGCCGCATCTTTCAGCAGGTTTCCTGACTTGCGGATCGTGGATGCCTGCCGCTCCTTCTCATGCCTGTGGCACAATGGATTCTTGCGGCGGATCTCCCCGCTTACAGTGACCGGATCGCTCAGGATTTGCACCTGATTCCCTTTTACCCCGCGGACAGCGTCCGTCGGGCACTGAAAAATGTTTCTATGCAATTTTCAAGCTCTATTATACCACGTTGCGTGCGGTTTGTAAACCTGTAATTGCCAGGATTTGAACCCTTTCGACACAGATTCATCACGAGATTTAATGGAATGTTCACAACAACATCGATTGTGCATGCTATGATAGGAATGCAATGAAAGGCATGCAAAGGCGTGCCGCACGAAAACGCAGAGGGAGGCGGGCAGCATGAAGGCGAAGCGGAACCAGATGCGCATTCGCGTGGTGAGCTGCATCCTGCTTGCCGCGCTGCTACTCTCCGTCTGCGGCTCCATCCTCTGCACCGACCACGTCTGCGACGACCCCTGCTGCGTCATCTGCCGCTTTGCGGAGCTGCGTCGCCAGCTGGCCTGGGCAGTGCTGTCCATGGCCGTCGCCGCCTTCGGTCCCGGCCTCTTCCGCCTGACGGGCATCCGCCGCTCTGCGCCCCGCCAGCGCTTCTTCACGCTCGTATCCTGCAGCGTACAATTGAACGATTGACCTCCGTAGATCCCATCGGGTCATTTTGCTCCGGGGCGGTGCCCCAGGGGCCTGTTTTCGTGTACCTTTTCAATACGGAGGAATCTTACAATGATACAGACCAATTCGCTCTGCGTGCGGTTCAACGACCGCGCGGCGATTCACTATGCGGATCTCACATTTGAGGACGGCCAGTCCTACGTGCTGCTGGGCGCGTCGGGCTGCGGCAAATCCACCCTTCTGAACATGATCGCCGGCGTGCTGACCCCCACCGAGGGCACGGTTTCCGTGAACGGTGAGGCCGTCAACGCCTGGCCCCAGCGCCGCCGCGACGCCTTCCGCATCCGGGAGGTGGGTTACGTCTATCAGGACTTCAAGCTCATCGAGAACATGACCGTGCAGGACAACATCGACATCCTGCGCCTGGAGCACGTGGACACCTCCGGCAAGGACGCGCTGCTTGCACGCCTGGGCATCCTGCCGATGAAGAAGCGCCGCGTGCGCTCGCTGTCCGGCGGCGAGAAGCAGCGCGTGGCCATCGCTCGTGCGCTCATCAAGAAGCCGAACATCATCCTGGCGGACGAGCCCACCGGCAACCTGAACTATGAGACCGGCAGCGCCGTGATGGAGCAGCTCATCGAGAACACGGGCGACGGCACGCTGATCGTGGTGACCCACGACGACCGCCTGGCCCCCATGTTCGATCACGTGCTGGATATGAACGCCATCGCCCATTTCGAGACCGGAGAGGAGGTGGCGGAGCATGCTTAAATTCGCCCTTCGCCACATGGCGGTGCGCCGCACCAAGCTCATCATGATCTGCCTGTCCATCATCATCACGGCCTGCGTGGCCCTGCTGGCCTACAACATCTCCACCCAGATCTCCGAGGGCATCATCCAGACCGCAGCCAACTTTGACATCATCATCGGCCCCTCCGGCAGCTCCACCCAGCTGGCCATGAACACCATGTTCTTCACCGACAAGCCGCTGGGAACCATCCCCTATTCGCTGGTGGAGGAGATCGAAAGCAGCGGCATGGCGAACGCGGTGGTTCCCTTCAGCATGGGCGACAGCTACAACGACGCGCCCATTGTAGGCACCACGCCTGCGCTGCTGGATGGCAAGTCCCTGTCCTCCGGAGAGATGTTCAATGAAGCATGCGAGGCCGTCGTGGGCTACGATGTGGCCAAGAAATACAATCTGAGCGTGGGTGATACGCTGATCACCTCCCACGGCCTCAGCGGCAGCGGCAGCGACCACGCCGATTCCCCGCTGACCGTCACCGGCATCCTTTCCCGCACCCACACCGCCTACGACAACGCGGTGTTCACGCCCTGCGAGACCATCTGGGCGCTGCACGACCACGAGGAGGAGCACGAGGAGAGCGAGGAACATGTGGAAGGCGAGGAGCACGAGGAGGAGCATGATGAAGAAAAGACCGTCTGCGCGGTGCTGGTGCGCTCCAAGAGCATCGCGGACTATTCCGCGCTGACCGCCGCCTACTCCGAGAACTCGGACTACCTGGTCATCAATCCCAACACCGTGCTGCGCGAGGTGCTGGAGAACGTGGACATGAGCCGCAAGATCGTGTACATCCTCTGCGCGGTGATCCTCATCATGAACGTGTTCGTCATCACCCTGATCGCCCTGCTGAGCGCCTATGATTCCCGGGGCGAGATCGCGCTGATGCGCCTGATCGGCGTGTCCATGGGCAGGATCAACCTGCTGTACCTGATCCAGAACGCGGTGGCGGGCGCGATTGCGCTGATATTGGCGCTGCTGGCCGCCCACGGCTGCCTGCTGGGCATCCGCAGCTTTGTGGCCAGCATGGGCATCGTGCTCAACGCCGCGAAGATCTACTCCGTGGAGTGGGCGATCCTGCTGCTGGTGTTCGTCATCAGCATCCTGCCCACCTCCATCATGACCCTGCGCATGTCCCGCCAGGACAGCATCGACCGGTAAGAAAGGAAATTTATATGAAGAAATTCGCAGCATTGATTGCGCTGCTGCTGTGCCTTATGCTGCTGACCACCGGCTGCGGCAGCAAGCAAGCCTCCTCCACGGAAACGACGAAGCTCAGCTTCGCGGACTCCGCCAGCCTGGACACCCTCAAGGCCCTGGACGGCAAGCCCGTGACCATCACCGGCTACATGGCAACCCTGTCCCCGCTCAGCGGCGACTACATCTACCTGATGAACATGCCCTACCAGAGCTGCCCCTTCTGCGTGCCCAACACCAATCAGCTCTCCAACACCATGGCGGTGTATGCGTCCAGCGGCAGCAAGTTTGAATTCACTGACCGCCCGGTGCAGATCAACGGCACGATGCGCGTGGCAGACAGGGTGGACGATTACGGCTACAGCTACAACTACTACATCGACGACGCCAGCTACACCGCCGTGGACCTGAGCAGCGTCTCCCAGGAGTACGCGCTGTACCAGTCCCTCGCCGAGGATGGCGTGATCGCCGATGTCAACGCCATGTTCGACTACCTGATGTTCGTCTGCCAGTGGACGGAGTACACCAGCAGCTACACCGATGAGAGCGGCGCGGAGATCACCTACTACCTCTATCCTGGCGATACGACCAGCATCCTGGAGAGCGACGGCCTCTACGGCTACGCGACCCAGTCCTCCCCGGATTACTTCCCGGGTCTGATCAGCCGCGTGAACGCGATCAGCTCCACGGGACTTACCGAGCTTACGGACATCATCTCCGACGCTCAGACCGTGGAGCAGTACGCCCGCGGCGAGCTGGAGTCCGGCAACTACACCTACGACGAGGCGGCGGACAAGTATACCCTCACCAACAGCGAGGATCTCTACAATCAGTTCTATGAGGTCTATCTGGCCTTTTCCAACTGGCTGACCCAGTACGAGCTGTAACGCCCCCCAATTGTGAGCCCCATCGTTGAATGGAGGCTCCTCCATTCGACGCAACAGGCCCTGCATGGATTGCTTTCCACGCAGGGCCTTCTTATATAATATATCTGTAGGTCGAGGCGCCTTCACCCCGCCGCAGCTTGTCAAAAAAGGTTTTTGACAAGCTGGTGGACGGGGGAGTAACTCCCCCGCCACTGCCACCCCTACCAGTTTTTGCTTGAATTGCAAGCAATTCCGGTCGCAAAAACTGCAAAGTAGCGATTTTTCTTTCTGAAAATAGGATTTTCTTCCAGAAAAATCAGCCCCGTGGTCGCCGTACACGCCGCCGACCACGATTGAAGTCGATAGGGCTTCGGCCCTCTCGCGCTCTCCTAGGGGTTTTTCGACAGCCTGGGGCGGGGCGCCTTCACCCCGCCGCATAGCTCAGTGCTCCCGTCCCCAGGCCATCAGCAGCGTCTCCGGCGAGATCTCCAGGCCCAGCTTGCGCTGGAGCTTCATGGAGACGAGGTTGTCCTCTTCTACCTGGCAGTAGGGCAGGCGGCCGGTCTCCCGGCAGAAGCGCAGGATGTGCCTCTCCAGCGCCGCGCCGTAGCCTTTGCCACGCTGCTCAGGGAACACCTCCAGCATGCCGAAGCAGCCCTCAGGGTGCAGGCCCACGAAGCCCACCTCCGCGCCCTGCGCATCTGTGGCGAAGAACAGCTCGCCCCGGCGCGCCTGTTCGCGGATTGACTCCGGGCCGTTCAGATGGTACACCTCCAGAATGCGCGCCAGCGACCGCCCCCCTGCGACCTCGATGCGCAGCCGGGGATCTTCCGGCGGCAGCTCCCGCCGCAGATACGCCGCCTGACGGAACACCATGCGGTTGTCGAGCCCGTAGCGCTCAATCAGCGGTGAGAAGTCCGCGTTGCAGAGCATGATGAAGCTCACGCCGTCCACGTCCCTCAGCAGCTCCTGCGCGTCCGCGAAGCTGTCTGCGGCAAGGATGTACATGCCCGCCGCGTCCTCGCGCACCAGCGCGCCACCATTTGTCTCCCGCAGGATGTGCGCCCGGCCAAGCCGCAGCGGCTCCGTGGCGCAGCAGTGCAAAACCGGATTGTTTCTCTCCTCAAAGTAGGACATGTTCCTCAAATCTCCCCCTTTACAGTCTGCTCTGAAAGCCCACGGCCTTGCCCAGGATGCGGATGCTGTCGCACTCGTCCAGGGTGAAGATCATAGGGGCGTAGCGCGGGTTCTCCGAGAGCAGCTGCAGGCCGTTCTTGATGTGGTACACCCGCTTGAGGGTCGCCTCGTCGTTGAGCACCACCGCGGCGATCTCCCCGTCGTCCACGTCGTCCTGGCTACGGATGAACACCAGGTCGCCGTCGTGGATGCGCGCGCCCACCATGCTGTCGCCCCGCACCCGCAGCGCAAAGTCGCACCGCAGGGAATCGTCGCAGAGGATCAGCTCCGTCTCCTCGTCGGCGTAGATGGGCACCCCGGCGGCGATCTCCCCCAGCAGCGGAATCGCCCTGCGGTGGATGCTCAGCACGTCGTCGGCGTTGCGCAGGGGATGCGTTGCCTGTCCGTCGCGCGGGTACAGCAGCTCCACCGGGCAGTTCAGCGCGTCGGCGAGCTTCTTCAGCGTGCTGCCGGTGGGATTGCGGGTCTCGCCGTTGAGCAGCTTGTTCAGCGTCCCCTTGGGCACGCCGGAGATTTGTGAGAGCTGGTCGGTGGTCAAACCGTTTTCGGTTTTTAATTTCGCCAGAACATCGCGCAGATCCATAAAATCAGCCTCCGTACTATCTTTCTGAGAACATTATACGGCATTTCTCTCCATTTTGCAAGCAAAAAATAACCGTAAACGGGAAAAATATCAAAAGAATCTATTGACAATACCCGTTATCGGGAGTATACTGCATACATAACCGAGCACGGTTAATTCGTGTGAATGACAGGAGGTAGAAACATGGAAAGAAGAGCGGGCAGACTTACGGAGCGTCAGCGGCGCTTTGCGGATTTGTATCTGGAGCTGGGAAACGCCTCGGAGGCGGCGGAGCAGGCGGGCTTCAAGCGCAGCTACGCCCAGGGAGCCAAGCGCCAGCCTGCGGTGCAGGCCTACATGCAGCAGCGGCTTCAGGACGCGCGGCAGCGGCACATCGCCTCGGCGGACGAGGTGCTGGAGTTCCTGACCGAGGTGATGCGCGGCGAGATCGACGGCGAGCGCCCGGAGAAGAATTCCTCGCCCCGGATGAAGGCGGCGGAGCTGCTGGGCAGGCGGCTGGGCGTGTTCACCGACGTGAGCAGCGTGCTGCGCGGGGAGCACGAGCTGCCGGAGATCTCGGACGACATTCCGGCTGTGGACGCGGTCTCCTGAGCGCGGCGGGGAATTTCTCCGCGCCGGGAATTGCGCGCCGCCCGGGCGAATTCAATATGCAGTGAGGTGGAACGCGAGGAGGAGGGCGAAATGGAGCTGTTTGACTGGAGCCTGCTGGGAACCAACGCGGGCGCGGCGATGGCCGTTGCGGTGCTGACCCAAATCACCAAGGAGATCCCGGGGATCGTGAAAATCCCCACGCAGCTGTGGAGCTACATACTGGCGCTGCTTACGCTGCTGCTGGCGATGCTGTTCGGGCCGGGCTTCAGCGCCTCGGGCGCGGCGCTGGCGCTGTTCAACGCGGCGCTGGTGTCGCTGACGGCCAACGGCGGCTACGCGGCGGTGGAGCGCGTGAAGGCGGGCATGAAATCGGGAAAGGAAGAATAAAGCGAGGGGATCGGGCGCATTTTTCGTCCGATCCCCTTTTGCTTTTCAATATGCGGACAGTCCGCAGAATCATGGGTGGGGGGGACACATCCCCCGCCACAGATTTAGTCCAGCGCGCCCACAAAGCAGGCGATGCGCTTGCAGCCCTCCACGATGTTCTGGCGGCTGGTGGCGTAGCTCAGGCGGGCGAAGTTGTCGTCGCCGAAGGCCAGCGCCGGAACCACGGCCACGCGCTTCTCATTGAGCAGCAGCTCGGCAAAGCGGCTGGAGCCGTCGATGACCGTGCCCTTGTAGCTGCGGCCGATCACGTTCTGCAGGTTCAGCATGATATAGAACGCGCCCTTGGGCAGGCGGCAGCTCAGGCCGTCGATCTCGTTGAGCATGCGGTGCATCAGCTTGCGGCGCACGTCGTACTCGGTGATCATGCTCTTGATGTAGGTGTCGCCGCAGGAGAGTGCGGTGGCCGCCGCGTACTGGGCGATGGAGTTTGCGTTGGAGGAGGCGTGGCTCTGGAAGGCGGTCATGGCCTTGATGACGTTCTTCGGGCCTGCGGCATAGCCGATGCGCCAGCCGGTCATGGCGTAGGTCTTGGAGACGCCGTTTACGATGATGGACTGGGCCTTCACGTCGTCGCCCAGGGAGGCGAGGCAGACGTGGTTCTCGCCGTCGTAGATCAGCTTCTCGTAGATCTCGTCGGAGATGATGTAGAAGCCGGCCTCCACCGCCAGCTTGGCGATCTCCATCAGCTCGCTGCGGGGATAGACGCAGCCGTTGGGGTTGGAGGGGCTGTTGAGGATGATGGCCTTGGTCTTTTCGTTGACGTAGGGGCGCAGCATCTCGGCGGTGACGATGAAGTCGTTCTCCTCACTGCCGTGCACCATCACCGGCACGCCGCCGGCCATGCGCACCATCTCGGGGTAGCTCAGCCAGCAGGGGGAGGGCAGCAGCACCTCGTCGCCGGGGTTGATCAGCGCGCTCAGGGCGGTGAAGATCACCTGCTTTGCGCCGTTGGAGACGATGATCTCGGAGGGATTGTAGGACACGCCGTTGTCACGGAAGAATTTATCGCAGATCTTTGCGCGCAGATCCATGGTTCCGGCCACAGCCGTGTAGCGCGTGATGCCTGCGTCGATGGCGAACTTGCCCGCGTCGTTGATGTACTCCGGGGTGCAGAAGTCCGGCTCGCCGGCGCCAAAGGGGATCACGTCCATGCCCTCGGCGCGCAGCTTCTTGGCCTGTGCGTCGATTGCCAGGGTAACGGAGGGGGAGATGGCCAGGGTGCGTTCAGACAGAGAAAGCGACATAAGTTTCAGTTCCTTTCGGCAAATCTTGAATACACCCTATTTTATTCGCCAATTGGTGCAGCTGTCCTGCAAATTTTGGTGAATTGTGTGTTAAATCTGAATTTCTTTGCAAATAAAATTGCAAATTTGAAGGAAAAATGGCCAAGATAGAGCGTGAAATGCAGGATTTTGAACGGGAATAAATTTTTGCCCCTGCAAAGTCAATTGCAGATTCGCTTAAAACGTGCTATACTAAAGAATGGCTTATCATAGAGAGGTATTTTCTGGAAAGAATATGGAATGCTGCAAAAACGGTTTCCAGAACCTCGGGCCTCGAAGCTCTCGCGCCCAGAGTCAGGCGCGAAGGTACGCAATTTTCCGGAGGTGCATCAGTTACATGGAATTCAAGAGGATGACAGTTGAACAGATTAAGCAGAACCTGATCGAAAAGCTGAGAAGCAACTTTGGCTGTGAGATTACCGATGCCACGGAGGAGCAGCTCTACAAGGCGGTTGCGCTGACCGTGCGCGACGAGATCATGGAGCGCAGAACCGAATCCCGCGGCGTGCGCAAAGGCACCGGCGCAAAGAAGGTCTACTATCTCAGCGCGGAGTTCCTGGTGGGACGTTCGCTGTTTTCCAACATGGTCAATCTGGTGAACGAGAAGAATTACGCCCAGGCGCTTGAGGAGCTGGGCATCGACAAGACCATGATCTCCGAGCGCGAGCCGGAGCCGGGCCTGGGCAACGGCGGTCTGGGCCGCCTTGCCGCCTGCTTCCTGGACGCCCTGTCCTCTCTGCAGCTGCCCGCCATGGGTTGCACCATCCGCTACGAATACGGCCTGTTCCGCCAGAAGCTGGTGGACGGCTATCAGGTTGAGGTTCCGGACAACTGGCTGGACGGCGGCAACATCTGGGAGATTCCGCGCCCGGCAGAGATGGTCGAGGTGCACTTCGGCGGCCGCGTGGAGCAGTACGAGGAGGATGGCCGCCTGTGCTTCCGCACGGTGGATTCCGTGGTCGTGCAGGCCGTTCCCTACGACATCCCCACCGTGGGCTACGATTCCAGCATGGTCAACATGCTGCGCGTCTGGTCCGCACGCTCTCCCAAGCGCATCGACATGCCCGCCTTCAACCGCGGCCAGTACGTCAAGGCCATGGAGGAGCGCGAGCTGGCCGAGGTCATCTCCAAGGTGCTCTATCCCAACGATGACTCCTGGCAGGGCAAGGAGCTGCGCCTGAAGCAGCAGTACTTCTTCTCCTCCGCCTCCGTGCAGTACATCGTCCGTGACTTCCTGTCCGTCTATGGACCCCAGTGGGCCATCTTCCCGGACAAGGTCGCCATCCACATCAACGACACCCATCCGGCTGTGGCCATCCCCGAGCTGATGCGCATCCTGATGGACGAGCACTATCTGAGCTGGGAGGACGCGGAGGACATCTGCCGCCGCACCTTCGCCTACACCAACCACACCGTGCTGCAGGAGGCGCTGGAGAAGTGGCCGGAGAACCTCTTCGCCCAGACCCTGCCGCGCGTCTACCAGATTCTCTGCGAGATGAACCGCCGCCTGTGCGACCGCCTGTGGGACGCCTATCCCGGACAGTGGGAGCGCATCGGCCACATGGCCATCATCGCCTACAACCAGGTGCACATGGCCAACCTGTGCGTGGCCTGCACCCACTCCGTCAACGGCGTGTCCGGCATCCACACCGACATCCTCAAGAAGCA
>JAUNNK010000089.1 GCA_030537335.1 Clostridia bacterium
CCAGTTCGCGCAGGATGCGGACCGCCTCGGCTGTGCGCTCCGCTGGATAGTTGGAAATGCCCACGTACAGCGCCTTGCCGCTGCGCACGATGGCGTCCAGCGCGCCCATGGTCTCCTCCAGCGGCGTCTCCGGGTCGGGCCGGTGGTGGTAGAAGATGTCCACGTAGTCCAGGTGCATGCGCTTCAGGCTTGCGTCCAGGCCGGTGATCAGGTGCTTGCGGCTGCCGTAGTTGCCGTAGGGCCCCGCCCACATGTCATAGCCCGCCTTGGTGGAGATCACCAGCTCGTCGCGGTGGGGCCGCCAGTCCCGATCCATGTGTATGCCGAAGTTGCGCTCCGCCTCGCCGTAGGGCGGGCCGTAGTTGTCCGCCAGATCGAAGTGGGTGATGCCGTTGTCGAACGCCGTGCGCAAAATCGCCTGCTGGGTGCCGAAGGGCGTGATGCTTCCGAAGTTGTGCCACAGGCCGATGGACAGCCGGGGCAGCTTGAGTCCGCTGTTGCCGCAGCGGTTATAGACCATATCGGTATATCGCCGTTCCGATGGCTGGTACATGCTTTCGCCTCCCTATTTGAAGATTATATCAGAAATCCCCGCACCCGATCCGGGCGCGGGGATATGTAGGTTTCGAACTCAATCAGATGGCGATGCCGGCCTTCTCCAGAATGGTGGGAATGTTCTTCTCCGCGCCGATGGTCATCAGATGGATGCCGTCGCAGAGCTTGCGCTCCTTGATCTCGCGGCACAGGTTTGCGGCCATCTCGATGCCCGCCTGCATCGGCAGACCCTTCACGCCCTTCTCCTTGCCCTCGGCAGCCGCCGCGGCCAGCTTTTCAATCTGGTCGTCCGGAACGGCGATGCCGGGCACGTTGGCGTTCATGTACTTGGCCATGCCGGCCGCCTTCAGCGGGATGATGCCGGCCATGACGTGCACCTTGATGTTGGCCTTGGCGACCTGATCCATGAAGGTCTCCAGCGCCTCGACGGTGAAGATGCCCTGGGTCTGGACATACTTTGCGCCCGCGTCCACCTTCTTCTTCAGCTTGTTGATCTGAAGGAAGATGGGCTCATACACGGGGGTGACGGCCGCGCCCTTGTAGAAGTGAGGCGTGGAGGTCAGCTCGTTGCCGCCGCAGTCCTTGCCGGTGGCTTCCATCTTGGAGAGCATCTTCAGGATGCCCACGGAGTCCAGATCGAACACGGGCTTGGAGGCCTTGCAGTCGCCCACGGTGGTGTGGTCGCCGGTCAGGGCCAGCATGGTGTCGATGCCGAAGGCCGCTGCGGAGAGCATGTCGCCCATGATCGCCATGCGGGAGCGGTCGCGGCCGGTCATCTGGATGATGGGCTCCAGGCCGTGCTGCTTCAGCGCGATGCAGAAGCCCAGCGAGGACGCCTTCAGGGACGCGGACTGCATGTCCGTCACGTTCACGCCATGCACAATGCCCTTCAGGCACTCGGCGACTTTCATTTCCTCGGTAAAATCGTAGCCCTTCGGGGGGGCCATCTCAGCGGTAATACCAAAAACGCCACTTTCCAGGGCCTGTTCAAGTACGCTCATTGCTTCGCCCTCCTTTACTTCACTTCGACGCTGCGCGGCCAGCTCTTGCCGTCATAATCCTTGTCCTCGATGTCCACCGCCAGCTTGTCCAGCTGACCCATGGCCTCGAGCTTCTTGTAGATCATGATCCACGCGCAGTCGTTCTCGGGATTCACTTCGCACTTGCCGTTCTTCGCGCCGCCGCAGGGACCGTTCACAAGGGACTTGGCGCACTTGGTCACGGGGCAGATCGCGCCGGTCTGACCCAGCACGCAATCGCCGCACATGCGACACATCTCGTTGAAGTGGCCGACGCGCTCCACCTGGCCGATGAACATGGTGTTGCTGCCGGGATACACGGGAATGTTCTTCACGTTCTGCGCAACGGTCTGTACGCCGCTGCCGCAGGCCAGAGACAGGATCGCCTCGGGCTGACCCTTCAGCAGCTCCTTGGCCGCCTTGCGGACGTGGAAGTTCAGGCAGCTCTCGGTGGGCATTGCGGTCGCGGTGACCTGATAACCCTTGGACTCCAGCAGCTGCTTCCATTCGGCGACCTCGTCGTCGCCGCCAACCTTGCAGGCCAGTGCACACTCGTGGCAGCCGACAATCGCGACCTTCTTCACGCCTTCGAGCATGGCCAGCACTTCTTCTACGGGCTTTCTCTTCGATACAATCACGCTGGTAAACCTCCTTGTATTATCCTCCGGATAGTATCATTATACAACAAACCCAAACAGAAGCAAACAGTTTTTAATGAAATTTACAGCTACGCAATAAAAATACACAATTCAAGCGTCCCCAAAGCTCAGTTCAGCTCCCGCAGCCGGACACGCATGCAGCTTCGGTACAGCAACAGCGCTCCAGCAAGCAGTGCGACTGCCACAACGACGGGGAGCCAGCGGCCCACTACCTCCGGCAGAACAATCGCGCCCGCAGCGGGCAGCGCCGAGGCAGCAAAGCCCAGCAGCATGGTAAAGCCCACCGCCCGGCTCTGCTTCACCGGCTGGTTCTCGTTTTCCCAGCTGAAGGAGGGCATCGCCAGATTCATGCGCATGCCCAGCGCGCCGGAGAACAGGATGTAGGCAAGCGGCACCAGCAGCAGCCACATAAGCTCCGCGCCCGACGGATGCAGCGCCGCCGTCAGCAGCACCACCGTCACCACCCAGCAGGGCAGCGTCAGCATCAGATACAGCGCAAACTTCGCGTCAAGAATCTGCTTATCCGACAGCGGCAGGCACTTGATCTGCCACCACTGCTTACCCTCCAGGGAGATGGAGCAGCTGGTGCTGGGTGCGATGACGAACATGAAGGCCACCACGAAGGGGATCGCCGGAAGCGCCCCCATCTCGGAGAGCATCGCAGTCAGCAGCGGCACGCGCTTCACCGCGACCAGCGCGCCCACGCCCATCAGCACCGCAATCAGTCCACCGATGAGCGTGTTCATCACGTACACCGGCGAGGCGGCGTAGCGGCGCAACTCCCGCAGGTACAGCGCAGCAAATGCGGAACGGCTCCGCTGATCGGACATCGCGTAGTGCCCCCGAGTCACACGCGCGCTCAGCGCCGCGCAGATCCGATGGAAGTTCGCGCCGATCGCACTGGCCACCAGCGCAAAGAAGGCCAGCGAACCCGCCGCCAGCGCCGCATATCCGCCGAGACTGCCGCCCGTCACGCAGCTGCCGAACCACTTTGCGGGCGGATAGAAGCTGCCGATTCGGTTCACAAGCGCGGAGATCAGCCCCAGCACCCGCGCGTCATCCATGTCGTTCACCGTGGACAGCAGCATCGCGCCCGCGATCAGCAGCAGCGTCATCAGCAGCGTCAGCACGATCACCGCCAGACTACGCCTGCGCATCCGCGCGGAGATCGCGTACACCAGCGCGCCCAGCAGCGTGGCCAGGGTCATGGGAATCAGCGGCAGCACCAGCGCGCCCAGCAGCATCATGACGCAGTAGGCAGCGCCAGGATGCAGCATCACGCCCGCCACGATCGTCCCCGGCAACAGCACCGCCAGCGCCATGCCCACGTCGCCCAGATACATGCGCAGAAAGCGGCTCACCACGATGGCCGTGGGCCGCAGCGGCAGCGCGATCAGCTGCTCGTAGCTGTGCAGGTCGAAGATCACCGGGCCCGCGCGGAACATCGTCAGCATCAGCACCACCACGCCGGTGACCAGCGCCAGCAGCATGGGAATCGCATTCCCCGCGCCGATGGCACAGAGCGCGTAGCACAACCCCGCCACATAGCCGCACAGCACCAGCGTCACCAGCGCCATCGCGCACATCAGCGCGATGCGCGCGCCGCGCTGCTTGCCCCTCTTGCCATAGCGCGCCTCGTTCATGCCAAACAGGTTGCACGTCTGCACGCGCAGCAGCAGCTTAATCTGCCGGAGCATGCTCCACCACCTCCAAGAACAGCTCCTCCAGGGAGCGCCCGCCTGTCAGCGCCTTCGTCTCACCCGATGCCACCAGCCTGCCCTCGCGGATGATGGCGACCTTGTTGCACAGCTTCTCCGCCACATCCAGCACGTGCGTGGAGAAGAAGATCGCGCCGCCAGCTGCGCAGAGCTCGTGCATCACGTCCTTCAACATGCGCGCAGCCAGGGGATCCAGGCCCACGAAGGGCTCGTCCAGCACCAGCAGCCGGGGACTGTGGCACAGCGCCGCGATCAGTGTCAGCTTCTGCTTCATGCCGTGGGAATAGCTGGAGATCAGGTCGCCCAAGTTCTCCGTGAGCTCAAACAGGTCGCCGTACTTTTTGAACGCTGCGGTGCGCTCCGTCTCCGGCACACCGAACACGTCTGCAATGAAGTTCAGGTACTGGATGCCCGTCAGGTACTCGTACAGGTCGGGGTTGTCCGGCACGTAGGCCATGCTGCGCTTGCAGGCCAGCGGCTCGCTTGCCACGCTGTGCCCGTCCACATGAATCTCGCCGCCGTCAAATGAAATGATGCCCGCCACGCAGCGCAGCGTGGTCGTCTTACCCGCGCCGTTGTGACCGATGAAGCCGTAGACGTCGCCCGGCTCGATGTGCAGGCTCAGATCCTGCACCGCGCGCTTGCCGCCGGGATAGGTCTTGTTCAGATGATCGATTCTCAGCATGATTTCAGCTCCCTCTCCCCTTCCACCGGGGCCGAAATGAATACGATGTTGCGGGGCTTGCGATCCCCGCCGGGCTTGTTCTGGATGTAGTCGCTGATCACGCCGCCGATGCGCTGGAGCATCTCCATCATTTCCGCATCGGAAAGCATCAGCGTGGACGAGGTTACGCTCAGCAGATCCTTCTGCGGATCCACGTCCCCGTGGGAAAAGTAGCGCGCAAAGCTGGCCATCACCGAGGTCAGCACGCCGTGAATCAAGCCCGCCACCTCCCGCTGGCTGGGATTGCCCATCGGCTGCTCCACCAGCGCGTAGGTGCGCTCCACTGCGCCGCGCACGCTCTTCTGCGAAACCACCTTGATGCAGCCCGCCTCCAGCAGCACGTTCATGTGCCGATACAGGCTAGGCCGCGGCACATCGCTGAGCGCGGCAGCGATCTCGTTGACCGTTCCCGTCTTGTGCAGAATGAGATACTGCGCGATCCGCTGCCGCACCGGATTCATGACCACGTCTGCAAAGTCCCTGCCCATGGTTCTCGCCTCCATTATCATTTTCGATATTAATAATATTCTTGTTTTTGAGATTTGTCAAGTACTTTATCGCACTTTGCAGAAAAAAGTCTCCTGGGGACTGTAAACTGCGTATCTTCCGGGCATGAAAAAGCTCCCCGCGCAGACAGCCTTAATGATAGACTATCTTGCGCGAAGGGAGCATTTCGTTTGCCGGCCCGGGGGCCGAATCAGAAGAAGCGCACCGTGACCTTCTTTCCCATCTTCTCCAGGCACTTGCTCAGTTGATCGATCAGCTGGAACTTTGCGCCGAAGGCGATGGGCAGGTTGGGATTTTGGTGGGCCGGATTGATGGCGCAGCCCACAAAGAAGTGCACATCGGTGGCGTATTCAAACAGCGCGTGGGCGATGCAGGCTGCGCCGTCGCTGTTGAGCTTCCACACGGGATTGAGCTGCGTGCCCTCCAGATACTCCTGCGCGTACTCCAGCACCTTGGAGATCGTCACCACGCCCTCAGTGGCCAGATCCACGCCCTCCAGCGAATAGATTGGCGGCAGGTCGCTGTCGCCGTAGTTCAAGCTGGCGTGCACCTCCTTGCCCAGATAGCGCGCCGCGATGCGGTTGGTGGAGCCGCCGCAGACGATGTGCATGCCCTCGGAGGCGAAGAACTGGCTCACCATCTCCGTATCCAGGTTCATGGCGGACGGCGGGCCGATCATCAGATTCACCGTCTCGCGGGCGCAGACGCGCATCACCGCAAAGGAGGTGTCGTCCCCCGGTTTTTCACCGTAGAGGCGGTTGCACTCCCGGGCCAACAGCATGGCCACGCCCTTGGCGGTCATGTCCGAGCGGTAATGCTCCTCAAGGTATTCGATGATCTTGTCGCGGCCCCAGCCGAAGGGATACTGGCCGCCCAATCCCGCAAAAATCGCGCCGTCGCTCATGACCACGATCACATCGTTCTCCTGGGCCTCGAAGCTGGAGAAGAAGATGCGCTTGTCCTCAATCATGCGGCTGTGATACTTGAATTCGTAGTTCCTGCCGTCGCGCAGCACCACCGTGTGGGGATTGTCGAAGCGGGTGAGCTCCACATACTTCTGATCCCGAATCTTGACGATGGTGAAAGTGGAGTAATTGACGTGGCGCACGCTGCACTGGGGCAGGGTCCGGACGATGGTGTCCACGCAGTCCTCGATGGACATGCCGCCAACGCTCATCGTCGCCAGAATCTGGGACGTGAGCGTGGCCAGAATATTTGCCTTGACGCCGCTGCCCAGGCCGTCGGCCAGCACGCAGATGGAGACGTGGTCGTCCAGCCGGAACTCGATGTGGTCTCCGCAGAGCTGCTCGCCGAACTTGGTCAGGGTCATGCAGCCGGTATCGGTGTAGAGTTCATGCATCGCTCTGTACCGCTTCCTTCAGTTTTGTCAACATTACCTTGGTCTCTGCGGTGCTCTCGCCCAGGATCGAGGCGATGTTCTGCACCACGCGCATCTGCTTGTCGATCAATTGATCCGCCGCCTCCAGCGTGCTGTCAATGATCTCGCGGGAGTGGAACTCCGCCTTCTCACGCACATAGGGCAGGCACATGTCCAGCTGCGCCATGTCGCGGCAGATGGCGATGGCCATCTTGCGGCAGGTGGGATAGCCGCAGCAGCCGCAGTTCAGCGCCGTCTTGCGGGTGTCCTTCCCCAGCTTCTTCAGCACCGCCTGAATCTCGTCCTCTGTGGGTATGCGGCGCATCACCGGCTCGGGGTCGTGATAGATGCGCAGCGGTATGTCGGTGGTGACGCCGAAGTCGTCGTTTCCGGAGTACTCGTTCACCGCCACGGTGCCGCGAATGCGGTTCTCATAGCGATTCTTGCGGATGGCAGGCCCGTTGACGCAGCTGCCCTCACAGGCGGTCATCTCCAGGAAGGTCTTTTCCACGCCGCCGTGGCGGATCTCGCTGAGGGCCGCGATGCAGTCGTTCACGCCGTCGATGGCCACGCGGTTCCAGCCCTTGACCGGTGTCATGGACTTCACCAGGCCATCCTGGCGCGGATAGCGGCGCGCGCGTTTGCCGGTATCATGGTTCTCGATGTGCACCGGCTCCACGCCTTCCTCGCGCATCCACTCCCGCAACTCGTAGAAGGTGATGCCCATGTCCACGCTCTCGCTCAGCTCCGCCTCGCCCTTCTTGGCATAGCAGGGGCCGATGAACACGGTGTAGGCGTCGGGATACTGCTGCTTGAGCATCTCGCAGTGAAGCTGCATCGGGCTCTTCACCGGTGCAAGATAGGGCAGCACGTCCGGATAGTAGCGCTGAATCAGCATCACCACGGAGGTGCAGCAGCTGGAGATCAGCAGGTCCATTTCATTCTCCTGCATGATGCGCTCATACTCCCGGGAGACGATCTCCGCGCCCAGCGAGGTCTCCTGAGCGTCGTAGAAGCCGAGCTTCTGAAGCGTCGCCCGCATGCCCTCGATGGAGCCCACCGGCAGATCGGAGATGAAGGAGGGCGCGACGCTGGCAACCACCCGACGGCCGCTGCGAATGATCGAACGAATCTCATCGGTCTGACTGGCGACGAAATCGCCCCGCTGCGGGCAGGTGACCACGCATTCGCCGCAGAGGATGCACTCCGCCTGGATGATCGCCGCGTGGCCGTCGCTGTAGCGTATGGCCTTCACCGGGCAATTGCGGATGCACTTGTAGCAGTCCTTGCACTCCACATTGCTGAGTCGGATGATCTGGTTCATGTTTACCTCCCGTATGCGCAGACAGCGCAGATTGCACAGACCGGCAGCCCCCAATCGGAGCCGCCGGTCCGCAGCGCAATATTCTTTAGAGCTTTGCCAGCACTTCGTTCTTGAAGAACTCGTCCACTTCCTCAGGCTTTACGGAATACACGGTGTCGCCGATCATGACGCTCACGCCCTCGCCGCACTTGCCCATGCAGAACTTGCCGGACAGCTCGACCTCCGCCTGCACGTTGTTCTCCGCAACCAGCTCCTGGAAGCGGGTGACGACCTTCTTCGAACCACAGAGATGGCAAGTGCTGCCAACGCAAATTTGAATCTTCATATCCGTACCTCCTATTTCATCAGAATGGGTCGGGCAAACCCCTCCGGCCTCATCCAAGCAGGATCACAATAAACTGTGCGCAGAGCACGACCGCCACCAGCGCGATGGGATAGGTCGCCGCATAGGCGGAGGCCACGTCGTCCGTCTTGGCCACGCTGATGAGCGTGCCCAGCGCAGGCGTGGAGGTCATGCCGCCGGTGATGGAACCCAGGTTGTTCAGCAGCCGCAGCTTCAACACATACTTTGCCACAAAGAAGCCCACGAACATCGGAATCAGGGTCATGATTGCGCCGTAGACGAAGAGAATCACGCCCTCCCTGCGCAGAGTTTCCACAAAGCCCGCGCCGCCGCTGACGCCCGCGCCAATCAGGAACAGCATCAGGCCCAGCTCACGGAAGGTCTTGAGCTCCTCCACCGGAACCGTGAGATCCAGATGACCCACATGGGCAAAGTGGCCGAACAGCAGGCCCATGATCAGCGGACCGCCGGTGGTGCCCAGCGAGAAGCTCGCGCCGCCGGGCAGCGGCACGTGCACATTGCCCAGCAGAATGCCCAGCACGACCGCAATCATGAAGGCGAAGAAGCCGCCCTGATCAAACTTGAACAGCCAGCCGTCGTAGCGCTTCACCTTGGCGGTGTGCGCGGCCTCGAAGTGGGCGCGCTCCTCCGCCATGTCCACCTTCAGGATGCGCGGAACCAGCTGCACGAACAGCACCACGCCAATCACGCCAAAGGGATAGGCGATGGCATAGCCGGTGGTGGCCAGATCCGCAAGCTCCCCTGCCGCCTCCTGCGCCGCAGCCAGGCCGGGCGTGCTTGTGAGCGCGCCGGTCAGCAGGCCCACGGACAGCTCCGGGCGGATGCCGCCGATCATCGAGACCAGCACCGCGCAGATTCCGCCGGACAGGATGATGAGGAAGCCCAGCAGGATGTAGCTCGCAGCGTTGCTCTTGAAGTCGCGGAAGAACTTCGGCCCGGCGATGAAGCCCACCGAACAGACGAACAGTGCAAGGCCGAAGTTCCGGATGATGGAGGGAATCTCCACGCCGAAGTGGCCAAATACCAGGGCGACCAGCAGCACGCCGGCCGTGCCCAGTTCAATTCCCTTGATGCGAATGCCACCGATGAAGTAACCCAGGGCTGCAATCAGGAACACTGCGAGCAGCGAATTCATGAACCGGCGCCTCCTATCTCAATCATTCAACTCCATTGCTGAATTCGCCGCCACACAGCCGCTTTCCTGCATGGCGGCGAAACGAAAATCAGAAATTAAAACTTGCGGGTGTAGTCCGGCAGCAGCTTCGGCGACGGGGCCTGATCCTTGACGCCCAGCGCCTCCAGCTCCGCCTCATACCGGTTCACATGCTCCAGGCTCAGCTTGCCCACGGTCACGCCCTTGGCCTTCTTGGCGGCCTGCTGACCGGCGTTGCGGCCGAACACGATGATGTCCAGCAGGCTGTTGCCCATCAGGCGGTTGCGGCCATGGATGCCGCCGACGGCCTCGCCCGCGACGAAGAGGTTCTCCACGCCGCTCTGGCCGTCCACGGTGATCTCGATGCCGCCGTTCTGATAGTGCAGCGTGGGATACACCAGGATCGGGGTCTTGCGCATGTCGATGCCGAACTTCAGATACATGCGCAGCATGGCCGGCAGGCGCTTCTCCAGCGTGCCCTCGCCGTGAATCATGTCGATCATAGGGGTATCCAGCCACACGGCCCTGCCGCCGTCGGGGGTCGGAACGCCCTTGCCGTTGGTGGAGCACTCGCGGATCAGCGCGGCGGCGTTCACGTCTCGGGTCTCCAGCGGATGCACGTAGACCTCGCCCTCGCTGTTGACCAGCTTCGCGCCCATGGAGCGCACCTTCTCCGTGACCAGCGCGCCGTAAATCTGCTTCGGGAAGGCCACGCCGGTGGGATGGTACTGCAGGGTGTCCTGGTACAGCAGCTTTGCGCCCGCGCGATAGGCCAGCACCAGGCCGTCCGCCGTCGCGCCGTAGTGGTTGGAGGTCGGGAAGCCCTGATAGTGCATGCGGCCCGCGCCGCCGGTGGCAAGAATGACGCACTTCGCGCGCGCCACGCGCACCTCGCCCGTCTCCATATTCAGCAGAACTGCGCCTGCGGCGTGGCCGTTCTCGTCCAGAATCAGCTCGATGGCCGCGGTGAAGTCCACCACCGGGATGCCCCGGTTGAGCACTTCGTCGCGCAGCGTGCGCATGATCTCCGCGCCGGAGTAGTCCGCCGCCGCGTGCATGCGCTTGCGGCTGGTGCCGCCGCCGTGGGTGGTGATCATGGTGCCGTCCTCGGCCTTGTCAAACTCCACGCCCAGTTTGTTCAGCCACTGAATGGCCTCGGGGCCGTCGCTGACCAGCTTTTTGACCAGCTCGGGGCGGTTGCAGTAGTGGCCACCGCCCATCACGTCCAGATAGTGCTGGGCCGGAGAGTCTCCGGGCTTGTCGGCGGCCTGAATGCCGCCCTCAGCCATCATGGTGTTGGCGTCGCCGATGCGCAGCTTGGTGACGATCATCACGTTCGCGCCGGCCGCATGGGCCTCGATGGCTGCGGAGGAACCCGCGCCGCCGCCGCCGATGACCAGCACGTCCACGTCGTAATCCACCTTGTCCAGGTCCACCTTCATGTCCAGCACGCGGCTGCGGCCCTCCAGCATCTCGTTCAACTCAACCGGGCACTTCTGGCCCTTGTTGCCGCCGATGCGGATGGTGGTGAAGCCGGCGTCCTTGTAGTCCGGGTGATAGTCCGCCAGCAGCTTTTCCTTCTCCTCGGCGGTCATGCGGCGGGGCTCCAGCGCAATATTTGCTTCGCGGGCAGCCTCAACCTTTTTCATGGATGCAAGCATTTCCTCGGTGAAAATCATACTGCCGCCCTCCTCACTTCTCGATGTCGCGGTGGTTGTAGAGCTCCTTGAGCTCCTCGACGGGCTTTGCCATGATGGCCTCCAGCGCCTCGGCGCACAGGCCGTCCTGAATCTCCTTCACCCGCTCGGTGAGGTGCTTGGACTCCGGCGCGATGTACTTGCCGTTGATGCGCCGGGCCAGCATGGCCACCTGAGGATGGGAGATGCCCGCCGGGCAGCGGGAGGAGCAGATGCCGCACATCACGCAGTCGAAGGACAGCTCCGCGCACTTCTTGTAATCGCCGCGCTGGGCGTAGGCGATGTACTGCATCACGTTCAGGCCCTGGGAGCAGGCGTTGGTGCAGGCGTTGCAGCCCACACAGGCGTAGATCTCCGGATAGAGCTGCATCATGATGGATTCATCCGTGGGAACCTTCTCGATGTCGTAGCCCTCCTTGATCAGCGGGAAGAAGGGCAGCGTCGCCA
>JAUNNK010000090.1 GCA_030537335.1 Clostridia bacterium
GTCCCAGCACTCCAGCGCCTCGCGCATGACGGTGTGGTTGGTGTAGCGGAAGGTCTTCTGCGCGATGGCGAAGGCGGCGGGGAAGTCCAGGCCGTCCTCCATCAGCATGCGGATCAGCTCGGGGATGGCCATCGTGGGATGGGTGTCGTTGAGCTGGATGGCGTGCAGGTCGGCAAATTTCGAATAGTCGCTGCCGTACTTTTCGCGGTAGGAGCGCAGCATGTCCTGAAGCGACGCGTTGCACAGCACGTACTGCTGGCGCACACGCATCAGCTTGCCGGCGCGCAGCGTGTCGTTGGGATAGAGCAGCTTGGTGATGTCCTCGGCGGTGTTCTTGTCCTTCGCGGCGGCGGCGTAGTCCTGGGCGTTGAAGAGGTCGAAGTCGAACTCGTGGGTGCTCTCGCACTGCCACAGGCGCAGGGTGCCGATGTTCTTTCCGCCGTAGCCGATCACGGGCATGTCGTAGGGAACGGCGCGCACGGTGAGGCCCTTCATGGGAACCTCCACGCTCAGTTCATCGCGGCGGATGCTCCAGGGATCGCCGTAGGCCGTCCAGTCGTCCGGCAGCTCTCTCTGACGGCCATCCACGAAGGTCTGCTTGAACAGGCCGTACTTGTAGCGCAGGCCGTAGCCGTCCAGCGGAATGTTGTGGGTGGCGGCGCTGTCCAGGAAGCAGGCAGCCAGGCGGCCCAGACCGCCGTTGCCCAGCGCTGCGTCCTCCACGTCCTCCAGGTCGGCCAGCTCCACGCCGCGCTCGTTAAGGCGCGACTTTACATCCTCCAGGATGCCCAGGGAGAACAGGTTGTTGTAGATCAGACGGCCCACCAGATACTCGGCGGAGAGGTACAGCGCGCGGCGCTTCTCCAGGCGCATGGCGTGGTCGTCGGCCCACTGGGGCGCGATGGCCTCCATCACCGCATCGGAGACGCCCTCGTGGAGCTGCACGGCGCTGGCCTTGTTGAGGTCAACATGGTACTTGCACTTGACGATGGTCTCGGCGGTCTCGATGATCTTCTCCGCGTCCAGCTGCGGAAGGTTGCCGCGGTCGTAGCGGCGGTTCAGCACCCGCAGCTCACTCTCGATCCGGGAGAGATCGGTGGGCTGCATGCGCCACAGCCAGTTGCCGCCCACGGTGCCGGGGAAGTTCATGCGGGCCTCGCCGCCCAGACGCAGCAGATCCTGCATGGGGATGATGGCGGTGTCGGCACAGCTCGCCCAGGCGGCGCGCAGCAGCGCGGGAATGATATCATCGTCCTTCTCAGCCATGCCCAGCTTCTTGCGGGCAAAGGCCTTTACGGAGGGCTTTGCGTCCGCCCACCAGCCCAGCGTGGTGTTGTTGTCATGGGTGCCGGTGTAGACGATGCAGTTCTCCTCGTAGTTCTCCGGCAGATCCTGACTGCTGTCGTCGCCGTCGAAGGCGAACTGGAGAATCTTCATGCCCGGATAGCCGCAGGAGGCCTTCAGCTTCAGCACGCGCTTGCTCAGCACGCCCAGATCCTCGGCTACGATCTGCAAATCGGGCAGCTCCTTCCTGACCTTGCGGAACAGCTTGCTGCCGGGGGCCAGTTCATACTTGCCGTTGCGGGCGGTAGCTTCCTCGGCGGGAATGGCGTAGTAGTTGGCGAAGCCGATGAAGTGGTCGATGCGCAGGATGTCGAACATCTCGCCCAGCGCGCGCAGGCGCTCGATCCACCAGGCGAACTTGGTTTCTTCGTGCTTCTTCCAGGCGTAGAGCGGGTTACCCCAGCGCTGGCCGTCCTTCTGGAAGTAGTCCGGCGGCACGCCCGCAATGCGGATCGGGCGCACATCGTCGTCCAGCTCGAAGAGCTCGGGGTTGAGCCACACGTCGCTGGAGTCCTCGGAGACGTAGATGGGCATGTCGCCCATCAGCTCAACGCCCTTTTCGCGGGCGTAGTCGTGCAGACGGTTCCACTGGGAGAAGAACACGTACTGGCAGAAGACGTAGTAGGCGATGGAATCGGAGAGCATCGCCTCGTACTTCTCGATGGCCTTGGGCTTGCGATGACGGACGTCCTCATCCGGCCACTCCATCCAGGAAACCAGGCCGAAGTGCTCCTTGATGGCGTAGAACAGCGCAAAGTCGTGCACCCAGCTTCTCTCCGCCTCGAAGGCAGAAAGCTCGGATGCGATGCGCGCACGGGAATATGCGAAGGCCTGCTTCAGCAGGCGGGTGTTCTGCTCCTTGACGGCGGCGAAGTCCACCTCGTTCAGGATGGGCAGCGGTTCATAGGCGCCATCGGGCAGCAGGCCGTCCTGAATCATCAGATCGAAGTCGATCATCAGGGGATTGCCGGCGTAGGTGGACGCGCTCTGGTAGGGGGACTCGGCGTAGCCCGTGGGGCCCACGGGCAGCATCTGCCAGATGTTCATGCCGGATGCATGAACAAAGTCGACAAAATCATAGGCGGCCTTGCCCAGCGTGCCCACGCCTCCGCGGGACGGCAGGGAAGTAATGTGCATCAAAACGCCGCTCTTTTTCATGAATCATCCTCCTAATAAGGCTTGTGGTGTTGAATCCGGATTCTTGCTCCGGATGAGCCTCACATCATTATAAAACATCCTTGTGTTAATTGACAAGCGTTTCACCTGTAAAACCATGATTTTACGTCATGCGCGATCAAAGCTAATACTTCTGTGGGATAATATCAACTAGGAAAGGGCACAGGGGAGGACAAGCACAATGAGCAAGTACAGTCTGATTGCGCTGGACATGGATGGCACGCTGCTCAACAGCGAGCTGAAGCTGTCCGAGGGCAACCGAAGCGCGGTGGAGCGGGCCTTTGCGGCTGGCAAGCAGGTGATCCTGTCCACGGGCAGGTGCCTGTCCGAGATCCGGGATACGCTGAAGCTGCTGCCGCAGATCCGCTATCTGGTGTGCGAGAACGGCAGCTGCGTCTACGATTGCAAGTACGACCAGACGATCCACGTGGATCCGGTGCCCATGGAGGAGGTCCAGTTCATCCTTAAGCTGGTGAAGGGCGAGCGCTGCGCGATCCAGGTCTTTCACGAGAACCAGTCCTACTTCAACCAGCCGGACGACCACTGGACGGACGCCTGCCGCGTGGGCAACTATCGGGGCGTGTTCAACCGCAACTCGATCTGGGATGCGAAGCTTTTCGACAATTACGGCCAGCGCCCCTACCGGATCGAGAAGGTCAACCTCTATTTCGATAATGTGCGCACCCGCGACCGGATTTATGCGGTGCTGGAGCAGCGGCCGCTGAAGCTGGCGGTGTCCATCGGCTACATGATCGAGGTGGTGTCGGAGAAGGCGGACAAGGGCGTGGGGTTGAAGAAGCTCTGCGACCATCTGGGAATCGACATCTCCGAGACCATCGCCATGGGCGACAGCGCCAACGATCTGGAGATCCTGCGCGCGGCGGGCTTCTCTGCGGCCATGGGCAACGCCTGTCCGGAGGCCAAGGCAGCCGCGGACATCGTGACCGAGGACTGCGACCACGACGGCGTGGCGAAGATCATCGACGAATACCTGCTGGGCTGAGCCGGTACAGACAAAGCGCCCGCAGAGCGACGAAACCAGCGTTGCTCTGCGGGCGCTTTTTCAGTTTTTGCCGACGATGCGGCACAGCGTATCATAGATGCGTTCAGCGGCGGACTGGCTAAACTCGGCCGCGCAGCTTGCAGTGAGGGCTTCCCGGCGCTCCGGCTCCTCCAGCAGCTGCTTTACGCAGCGCGCCAGCGACAGCGCGCCGTTCTCGGCGACCGCGCAGCCGATGGACAGCAGAAACTCCAGATTGCGGGTTTCGCATCCCGGCACGGCGTTGAATAGCACCAGCGGCACGCCCTTGGTGGCGGCTTCGGTGGTGCTCAGACCGCCGGGCTTGGTGATGAACAGGTCGGCCGCGTCCATGTAGTCGCTCATGCGGTCGGTGAAGCCCAGCACCTGCAGGCGGGGCGTGTGGATCAGCGCGCGCAGGTTGCGCTCCAGCGTGCGGTTGTTGCCGCAGATGGCTACCAGCAGCGCATCCTTCGGCAGCGCCTCCACCAGCGCCAGCACCTTTCGTCCCATGGAGGCCGCGCCCATGCTGCCGCAGCTGAGCACGGCGATGGGCCTGTTCTCCGGAAGCTTCAGCTCTCTCCGCGCCTCTTCGCGCGGCCTGCGGGAGTGGAAGGCCGTTCCCACCGGGATGCCCGTGGGAATGAGTTTCTCCCGGGGGATGCCGTAGCTCTCGAACTCGGGGATCAGCGCCGGATGGGGGATCAGCCAGGCGTCCATGTCCAGCTGGTTCACGCCGGGGCTGCAGGTGTAGTCCGTGGCCAGAAAGAAGCAGGGAAGGTGCACCGCGCCGCTGCGGCGAAGCTCGCTCACCAGCTTCGCAGCGAACACGTGCACGCAGATCACCGCGTCAAAGCCGCCGTCCTCCAGGTAGGTCTGCAGATTCTGCTTGCGGCGGGGCAGGCTGCGGCGGGTCATGCGCGCGGCCTTCGCGTTCAGCTTCTTCTGATAGGGCTGGCGCTGGGCCTGATACTCCTCCAGGCGGTAGCCCATGCCGTAGACCATGGGCAGCTTGCGGTACAGAAACACGTGGCTCTTGCAGATGAACTCATTTTTGGGTCGGGACAGGAACTGAAGGCCGTCCAGTATGCGGCACGCGCAGCCCCGGGCACAGAAGTATTCCTGCATCGCCCGGGCGGCGGAATTGTGGCCCTCACCCGTGTTACCGGACAGGATCAGGATGCGCATGTTTGATTCTTTCCTCCCGTTCCTTCAGGCGCTTTGAGAGCGTAACCAGCGTGGGCCGGTTGTAGCGCTGAATGATGATAAAGGGGACGTGGCTCAGGGCGTAGGCGATGGCGACGACCGCGCCCAGGCCGGTGGAGTTGATCCAGTAGATCACCGGGGACAGCAGCATCAGGATCCGATGCACCAGCTCCGCCACGCAAGTCTCCACCACCAGGCGTTCCACGTGCTCCGGGGTGAACTGTGCGGGCGTGATGCTCTTGCGCACCATGCGCCGGGAGATCTTGCTCATGTCGGGAAGGGAATCCTTCCACTTGTAGACGTAGGTTTTGTTGTAAACCTTGCCCTGCTTCTCCCACTTCCAGGCGGCGTAGGGGAACTTCTCCGGGTGGAACCAGCTGCGGGGCAGCCGTACGCCGATGAACTGGGACATAAGGCCGATGACGGGGATGTAGAGGATGCAGAGTGCGAGGCGCATGCGTTGGTTCTTCTCCTGACCAGATCGTATTGGGAAGGCAACCTCCCCCGTCCCATTATAACACATTGCACTGGAAAAAAGATAGTCCGCTGGATAGTATTGGACAAAAAATATGAAAAACACGCTCTCTTTCATCGCAAGGGGTTGATTTTTTGGGGAAAATGACGTAATATAAAATTAACAGGATGGCGTATGCCGTCTGAAAGCGGTTTTTCAAGGGCAGAAACAGGAGGCGGACACAAATGAAAAAGCGCATCATCACCGTCAGCCGCGAGTTCGGCAGCGGCGGAAGAACCATCGGAAAAATGCTGGCGGAGCGCCTGAATCTGAAGTATTACGACAAGGAGCTGGTCAAGCGCATCTCGCTGGAGACGGGCTTCGATCCCAAGTACATCGAGGAGCACGGCGAGTACGCCCAGAGCAAGAGTATCTTCGCCTACATGTTCGGGGTGCAGAGCCACCCGGATGTGATGAAGGGCATGACGCCCGCGGATTTCCTCTGGTGCATGCAGCGGGACATCATCCTGGACATTGCGGAGAAGGAGGCGTGCGTCATTGTGGGCAGGTGCGCGGATTACATCCTGCGGGATCGCGACGACTGCCTGAACGTGTTCATCCACGCGCCGAAGGACAAGCGCGCCGAGCGCATTGTAAAGCTCTACGGCGAGAGCGACGTTGCGCCCCAGAAGCGCCTGGAAGACAAGGACGCCCGACGCAGGGTCAACTACCGCCACTTCACCGGGGGCGAGTGGGGCGTGGCCCAGAACTATCATCTGGCGCTGGACAGCGGCGCGCTGGGCATCGAGGGCTGCGTGGATCTGATCGCGGCGGCCTTCCAGCGCGAGGAATAAAATACGATTTGTCTGAATGGGGGAACGGGCGCTGTGTGCGTCCGTTTTTTCTGTCGGACAGGCAGGAAATCCGACTTCGCAGCGAGAAATGAAAGTAGAAATTTGTCACCTGCCGGATGCATCCGGCGGGCTCTGGAGGAGAACATGAATTTTCTGCACGTATCGGACCTGCACATCGGGAAGAAGCTCTGCGGCAAGGCGCTCCGAGACGACCAGCGGCACATCCTCGCGGAGATCCTGGAGATGGCCGCCGCGCCGGAGATCGACGCGGTGCTGGTGGCGGGGGATCTCTACGACAAGCCCCAGCCCTCGGGCGAGGCGGTGGAGCTGGTCGGCATCTTCCTGACGGAGCTTGCGAAGCTGGGCAAGCCTTGCTTCATCGTCAGCGGCAACCACGACTCCCCGGAGCAGGTGGCCTACTGCGAGCGCATTCTGTCGGGCGCGTCGATCTTCGTCTCTCCCGCGTTTAATGCGGCCCCTGCACGCCATGTGCTGCGGGATGAATTCGGCGAGCTGCACCTGTATCTGCTGCCCTTCGTGCGCCCGATGCAGGTTCGCCGGGCCTTCCCGGAGCGCGCGGCGGAGATTCGCAGCTATGCGGACGCCGTGCGGGTGGCAGTGGAGGAGATGCACATCGATCCGGCCGCGCGCAACGTGCTGGTGGCGCACCAGTTCGTAGTGGGCGCGACCGCGCCGGAGCTGACCGATTCCGAGGAGCGCATGGTGGGCGGCGTGGATGCGGTGCCTGCGGAGGTCTTTGACGGCTTCGATTACGTGGCGCTGGGACATCTGCACGCGCCCCAGCGGGTGCGGGGCGAGCGCGTGCGCTACGCGGGCTCACCGCTGAAGTACTCGCTCTCCGAGGAAAGGCAGCGCAAGGCCGCGCTGAAGGTGCATCTGGGCGCGAAGGGGGAGGACGGCGCTTCACTGGAGGTGGAAAAACTGCCCTACCATCCGCTGCGGGACGTGCGCTCTCTGCGGGGAACCCTCGCGGAGCTGACGGCGGACGCGGGCGTGTGCAGGGACTACGTGTTCGTGACGCTCACCGACGAGCTGCCGCCGCTGGATCCTGTGGGGTCGCTGCTGCAGAGCTACCCCAATCTGGTGCAGCGGCGCATGGAGAACAGTCGGACGGGCGGCGGCGCGCCCATACCGCTGGAGCGCGTGGAGGAAAAGAGCCCGCTGGAGCACTTCGTGCACTTCTTCCGGGCGCAGAACAACGGACAGGAGCCCAATGCGGCGCAGATGGCGCTGCTGCGGCGGGTCGTGGAGGAAGCGGAGGTGAACCGGAATGCGACCCATTGAGCTGAAGATGTGCGCCTTCGGGCCGTACGCGGGCGCGGAGACGGTGGACTTTTCCCAGTTTGGCCCAGGCTGTCTGTTTCTGGTGACGGGCGACACCGGCGCAGGCAAGACCTCCATCTTCGACGCCATCAGCTTCGCACTCTACGGCGAGGCCTCCGGGCGCACCCGCGAGGCGAAGGGCTTTCACAGCGACTTCGCGCCCCGCAGCGCGGAGACAGTCGTAGAGCTGAATTTTGAGCACGAGGGCAGGACCTACACCGCGCGGCGGAGTCCGGCCTACATGGTGCCCAAGCGCGACGGCAGCGGCGAGCGCCTGCACCCCGCCTGGGCGGAGCTGGAGTGCGACGACGGGCGCAGCTGGAGCTCCGTGCGCGAGGTGAACCAGGCGGTCAAGGAGATTCTCGGACTGACTGCGGAGCAGTATGCCCAGGTGGTGATGATCGCCCAGGGCGAGTTCCAGCGCATTCTGCTGGCCGGGAGCGACGAGCGCCGGGTGCTGCTGAGCAGGCTGTTCGGCACGGAGATCTATCGGGACATCGAGCAGCGGCTGAAGGAGCGCAACCGCGAGGCCCTGGCTGAGGTCAATGCCGCGCGCCAGCAGTTCAGCGCCGCGTGCAGCCGCGTGCTGCCGGACGAGGCGGGGGACGGACTGCTGGAACAGCGGATGCAGAGCCCCGAGCGCGCGGACGAGGTGATCGAGCTGCTTGCGGCGCAGATCGCTCGGGAGTCCGAGGTCCACACTGCGGCGGAGGCGGAGCTGTCCAAATTGAATGCGTCGGCAAGTGCGCTGCGGGAGGAGCTGGCGCGATCGGATGCCCAGAACCGGGGCGTTGCGCGGCTTCATGAGGTGCAGAAGCGCCGCGAAGCGCTTTCGGAGCGCGGGCCGGAGATCGACCTCATGCAGGCGGAGCTGGACGATGCGGAGCGCGCGGAGCCGCTGCGCGCCGTAGAGGAGCGCTTTCGTCGGGAGGACAATGAGCGTGCGCGGCTCGAAGGGGAGCTTCGCTCGGCGCAGCAGAGGTGCATACAGACCGAGGAACAGCGGGCATGTACAGCGGAGGCACTTGAAGCCGCGGCACGGAAGCTGCCCGAGCGCGAGGCACTCAGCCTGCGCGCGGAGCAGCTCAAGGCGCTGCTGCCACGATTCAAACAGGCCCGAGATGCCGCCGGACTCGCGGAGCGGACAAAAGCTGCGGCTGCGCGCGCCATCGGGGAGATGCGGCGCGCCGAGGAGGACTATCGGAAGCTCCACGCCCTCTATCTGATGGATCAGGCGGGCATTCTGGCGGACGACCTGCGCGCGGGCGAGCCCTGTCCGGTGTGCGGCTCCACAGCGCATCCGCACCCTGCGGCGCACATCGACGCAGCCCCGGACAAAGCGGCGGTGGATGCGGCTGCGGAGAAGCAGAGCGCAGCGGCCCGGAGTGCGGAGGCGACCTCGGCGGCGAGCGCATCGGCCCAGGAGAAGCTTGCGGCGATTCTGGAGGCGCTGGGCGGCGATGATCTGGAGAACCTGGCGCAGCGGGAGCAGGACTGCCGCCGGGAGTGCGAGGACTGCCGCACCGAGGCGGAGCGCATCCGTTCGGAGCACGCTGCGGCGGACGCTGCGGCGAAGGAGGCGGAGAGAGCGCACAGCGCAGCCGTCGCCCATCAGGACGCGCTTCTTACGGCATTGCAGCAGCGCCGCGCGGCTGCGGAGGAGGCGCGCAATCTCTGGCAGAATGGCCTGGGGGACAGCGGCTTCGACAGTGAACAAAGCTGGCGCGATGCCCTGCGCACGGACGCACAGCGCCGCATGCTGCGCAGGGAGATTGAAAGCTGGCGCTCCGAGGTGCAGGCGCTCGCAGCCCAGCAGGAGGATTTGCAACAGATGTGGGGCGACAAAGATGCCGTCGACGTGGGCGCGCTGCGGGATGCGCTTCATTCGCAGGAACAGCAGATTGCTGCGCTGGACGCGCGGGAGCATGCGCTGCTGAATCGCTGTGCGCAGAACCGCGCCGCGCTGGCTGCGATTCGGAGCTGCGCGAAGCGGCTCGACCGCGCACAGGAGAACTTCGGCAACGTGAATCTGCTCTACCAGACGGCTTCGGGTCAGCTGGGCGGCGCGAACAAATTGCCCTTCGAGAACTACATCCTGCAATACTACTTCACCCGGGTCATCGCCGCGGCGAACCTGAGGCTGGAGCGCATGTCCGACGGGCGCTATCTGCTGAGGGGCAAGATCGAGGGTGCGGGCAACGCCAAGAGCGGCCTGGGTCTGCGGGTGCTGGACGCAAACACCAATCAGGAGCGCGAGGTCAGTTCCCTCTCCGGCGGCGAGACCTTCGTGGCGTCGCTGTCGCTGGCGCTTGGCTTTGCGGACGTGGTGCAGGCCGAGAGCGGCAGCGTGCGGGTGGACGCGATGTTCATCGACGAGGGCTTCGGTTCGCTGGATGAGGATACCCTGCGCCGAGCGCTGACCACGCTGGAGAACCTCACCGGCGGCGACCGCCTGGTGGGCGTGATCAGTCACGTCGCGGAGCTGCGGGACTACATCGAGCCCCGGATTGCGGTGGAAAAGACGATGCGGGGCAGCCGCGTGCGCGTGCGGGTATGAGGAGAACGCATATGCTTACAAGGATTCAGAATGGAATGGTGATCGATCCCGCAAACGGCGTGCAGGAGGTTCGGGATCTGTGGATTTCGGATGGGAAGATCGTGGCCCCGGAGTCGGATGCAAAGCCGGATCGGGTGATCGACGCGACAGGCTGCGCGGTGTGCCCGGGCTTCATTGACATCCACATGCACGAGGACCCGGTGGCTGAGGGGCGGATTCAGCCGAACATCTTCCGCACCATGCTGCGCATGGGCGTGACCACCGCCGTCGGCGGCAACTGCGGGCTGAACGTGTACGATCCCGTGGAATACCTCAATCTGGTGGATCAGTATGGTGCGCCGGTGAACGTTGCGCTCTTTGCCGGACACGAGTTCTTCCGGCATGCGGCGGGCGGCATGGATCGCTATGCGACCCTCGATGATGTGCAGATCGAACGGTTGTGCCGGGGCATCAAGGGTGCGCTGGCGGGCGGCTGCATGGGGCTGTCGCTGGGGCTGCGCTACGTGCCGGGCACGGACGCGCGGGAGCTGAATGCGGCGCTGGATTGCTGCGTGCCGCTGAACCGGCAGGTCTCTGTGCACCTGCGGGACGACGCGGATCAGGTGTTTGCGGCCATCGACGAGGTGGCCCAGCCCTGCCGTGAACGAAAGCTGCGGCTGCAGATCTCCCACATCGGCTCCATGGCGGGCTTCGGTCAGATGGAGGCGGCGCTCAGGCAGATCGACGGCTACCGCGCCGGAGGGCTGGACGTGGCCTGCGACTGCTATCCCTACTTCGCCTTCTCCACCCGCATCGGCGAGACCACCTACGACGACGGCTGGCTGGAGCGCTACCACTGCGATTATGGCGCATGCCGCATGACCGAAGGCAAGTACGCCGGACAGGCCTGCACCGCCGAGACCTTTGCGGAGGTTCGCCGGGACTTCCCGGAGTGCATCACCGTCTGCAACGTCATGCGGGAGGCGGACGTGCGTCTGGCGCTGGCCCATCCCTGGGTGATGCCCGCCTCAGACGGCCTGCTGGATGGCGACGCAGGGCATCCCCGTGCGGCGGGCAGCTTCCCGCGCTATCTGCGTGAATTTGCCGGGAGCGATCTGTACGAGGGCGTGCGCAAGTGCTGCCTTCTGCCTGCGCAGCGGCTGGGCCTTGCCAACAAGGGTCGGCTCAATCCCGGTGCGGATGCGGACGTGGTGATCTTCCGCCCGGATATGCTGCGGGATCGGGCGACCTTCGATGCACCCACCCTTGCGCCCGAGGGCATCGAATGGGTGTTCATCGCCGGGGAATCCGCTCTCTATCGGGATGAAGTGCTCAACGCCAGCCTGGGCCGCGCGGTGCGGGCATGAATCTTCGGTTTTACATGAAGAAGCCGCCCGGCAATTTCTGCCGGGCGGCCAATTTTTACATTGGATTACTTCTTGCTCTTGATGTACTCGTCAATGGCGGCGGCGGCGTTCTTGCCCGCGCCCATGGCGAGAATGACGGTGGCTGCGCCAGTGACGGCGTCGCCGCCGGCGTACACGCCCTCGCGGCTGGTCAGGCCGTCCTCACCCTGGGTGACGATGCAGCCGTGCTTGTTGG